>OZ238992.1:0-412500 GCA_965183885.1 Flavobacteriales bacterium | reverse complement strand
TGACTGGGGTGGTCGCCTCCAAAAGAGTAACGGAGGCTTCCAAAGGTACCCTCAGCACGCTTGGTAACCGTGCGTAGAGTGTAATGGCATAAGGGTGCTTAACTGTAAGACCTACAAGTCGAGCAGAGACGAAAGTCGGGCATAGTGATCCGGTGGTTCCGCATGGAAGGGCCATCGCTCAAAGGATAAAAGGTACTCCGGGGATAACAGGCTGATCACTCCCAAGAGCTCATATCGACGGAGTGGTTTGGCACCTCGATGTCGGCTCGTCACATCCTGGGGCTGGAGAAGGTCCCAAGGGTTGGGCTGTTCGCCCATTAAAGTGGCACGCGAGCTGGGTTCAGAACGTCGCGAGACAGTTCGGTCCCTATCTGTTGTGGGCGTTAGAAATTTGAGAGAACCTGTTCCTAGTACGAGAGGACCGGAATGGACGAACCTCTAGTGTACCTGTTGTGGCGCCAGCTGCATTGCAGGGTAGCTACGTTCGGATGAGATAAGCGCTGAAAGCATCTAAGCACGAAACTCATCTCAAGATTAGATTTCTTTTAAGGGTCGTTATAGACGATGACGTTGATAGGTTACAGGTGTAAGTGTAGAGATACATTTAGCCGAGTAATACTAATTACCCGTAGACTTTGAGATTAAATATATATATTCATTATGATTTTGTCATAAAACTAAAGATTTTATGGTGACTATAGCACTGGTGTCCACCTCTTCCCATTTCGAACAGAGAAGTTAAGCCCAGTTGCGCCGATGGTACTAGAGTGATATCTGGAAGAGTAGGTCGTTGCCGCCCTATAAAGAAAAGTCCTGTTTCGTAAGAAGCAGGACTTTTTTTATGTTCTTTTTTGAGGAACTTTCTATAAATGATATAGAATTGTCAATGCTGTTTCAGGCTTTTAGTATTCTGTTAAAAGGCTTAATTACTAATATAGTTATAATCTCTATAAATAGTATTTTACTTTGTCTATTATATTACTTAGGTTATTTAGAAACGACTTACTAATCTTTGTAGAATCAAAATAAACTTCTAGGCACATATAGTATTTAAGTCTTATTGTTATAAATATTAATAAAGAGAGTATTGAGACTCTGAAATAAGGAAGGTAGTGCTATAGAATTCTATATCTTATAGTTTAATAAGCTTTTTAATACTGCTTATATTATTAGTATCTTTAATAATAATAAAATAGATGCCTTTATTCCATAAATCTGTATTTACCTTATAACTAAGGGTATTTGCTAAAGTATTAAATACTTTTCTCCCATATAAATCATGTATACTTAATTCCTTAATTAATATCTCATGTTCTATTGTAAAACTATCTTTTATAGGGTTAGGGTAAATGTTTATGTTATTAAAGTTATTCTGTAATGTTTCTAAAGGAGTATTACCACAAGTATTTGCGAAAATATTGTTTGCAATATACCTTTGCTTTGCACTTATTGTACCACTACCCATATTGTTAGGAGTTCCTATAGCACCCCACTGAGAATTTGAAATGTATGAAGGTTTATTATCATAAGCATAAGATATCTCAGGAAGAGCATTAGTTCCACTAGGGGTTATTGTACCTTTATTATTATTTCCATAAGTGAAATGGTTAGCTCCTAGAATATTATAATTAACTAAACTGTATGGGAAATTAGTATTTGGAATATCATTACCTATTAGGTTTTGATTGGGTGAGTTGCTAGCACTAAAAAAGATACCATAACCTTCAGCTCTATTTCTGAACATTGTATTGTTTGGTCCATTTGGCCCATGAGAATCATCAATAACAATATTCATACATATATTTTGCTCAAATAGATTTGCAAAAACATAGTTTCCATGTAAAACTAAATCTCCAGCTGCATCACTAGGCAAACTTGGACTTACCCAGTAAGGGTCAAAAGAATAATTATATGCAAATACATTTCCGTTAGCCCCTGATTGTACTATCATTGAATGTCTTAGATGTTCAAATATATTATTTTCAACTAGACATTCATTAGTAGTTGTTTGTAGTGTGACACCATATGCCCTTCCGCCACCACCATAATCAAAAGCATGATGAAAATAAGAAGTTGATATTTGAAGGTTAGCACTATTTTCAGCTTTAACATGACTAAAAGTACAGTTTTTAGAAGCAATACCATTAACCCAAGAGTTTACAATATAATTGAAGTATATATTGCTTGATTGCTCAGGGGCAGTATTATCTATTCTGTTGATACTTAAACACTCTATTCCAATGTTTTTAAGAGGTGTGATTTTTACTAGGTATGGATTTCTGCTTAAATCAAAGTTGATTCGTAGTGGAGAATCAAAAGTAATTTTATTTCCATTTATTTCTTTTATTTTTAATATTTGGCCTACAGTGTTATTTGCCCAAGATGAAGTCACTAAATCACTATCATTTTGAATTATTTTAACCCAATCTTCATTCATAAATAAGGAAGTATTTTGAACATTAATGTAATTACTATCTTTTATTCCAGAATTAATAAATGAACTTGTATCATTAATAGTAGTTGAACCACTTGCTTTTATTCCATGCCCATTACCTCCAAGGTTAAGAATTAGGTTTGTATTATTAGCTCCTTGGCCTCTGAGTATAATATTTGTTGTAAGCTCAATAGTTTGGTTGAAAACAAAATTTCCAGCAGGAAATATTAAAATAGTTGGACTCCCATTTAATGAATTTATTACTTGACTAAGTGCAGTGTCATTTGGAGTTAAGCTATCTCCAAGTATTCCATAATTTTGTAAATCTAAGCTTGTAAAGCTAGCAGTAGTAGTATCTCTTAATCCTGCTAAAGTCCAATCAATACTTCTGTTATTTGGGAGAGTTTGGCCAAAGCTAATTGATGGGGCACTTAAAAATAGTAAAAATAATAGAATTTTAGATTTCATTTAGTATTGGAAATTAAGGTTAATTTAGGCAATACTACAAAAAAAAATACTGAATATAATTATTCAGTATTTTTAATAAAAGATCAATTATTTATTTTTAGTTTAAGGCTGCAAGTTCTTCTTTTATAAAGTCTGCTAATTCTTTTACATAGCTAGCAGAGAAATCAAATTTAATTCCTGCTGTTTCATAGATTTCACCTATTGTTTTAGTGTATCCTAATTTTAAAGCAGACATGTAATTATCAAGACCTTCCTCTCCTAGTTTTTTATAAGAACGCCACATAGCAATAGCTCCTAATTGTGCCATTCCATATTCAATATAATAAAAAGGAACTTCATATAAATGCAATTGTTTTTGCCATAAATTAGCATGTACATTTTCATTTCCTTCCCAGTCAAGAATTTGATTTCCTAATGTAGCAGAAATTTCTAGCCATTTTTCTTTTCTTTCTTTAGCAGTATGTTCAGTAGTATAAATCCAGTGTTGGAATTTATCAATAGAAGCAACCCAAGGTAAAGTTTCTAATGCTTTTTCTAATTGTTCAAGCTTTGCTCTTTTTAATTCAGCAGCATCAGCATAAAATACATCCCAATGATCCATAGATAATAGTTCCATAGCCATAGAAGCTAATTCGGCAACCTCTGAAGGAGTACTTTTAAATTCTGTTAAAGGTAAATCTCTACTTAAAAAAGAATGAACAGCATGCCCACCTTCATGTACCATAGTTACAAGGTCTCTTTGTGACCCTACAGCATTCATATAAATAAAAGGAACCCCAATTTCATATAATGGATACATAAACCCTCCTGGAGCTTTTCCATCTTTAGATTCTAAATCTAGATGTTTCATTGCCTTCATAGTTGTAAGGCATTCTCCAAAATAAGGTCTTAGTCTATTGAAACATTCTATTGATAAGTCTGTAAGTTCAGTTCCTCCATTGAATGGTTTTAATGGAGCAAGTCCATCAACATCAACTGCAGTATCCCAAGGTTTATAAGAATCATATCCTAGTTTATCTTTTCTTTTTTGTTCAAAAGAATTAATAATAGGAACAATTTCTTCTGCTATAGCATCATGAAAGTTAAAGCAATCTTTAGGGGTGTAGTCAAACCTTCCCATTGCGGCAAACATATAATCACGATAATTATCAAAGCCAGCATTTTTTGCAATTGTTTGTCTTAAAACAATTAATTCATCATATAAATTATCTAAAGCTTCTTCATCTTGTAATCTTCTAGCGCTAATTTTATTATATACTTCTTCTCTTTTAGCTCTATCTGTACTCTTTAATAATTGTGAAGCTTTTTGCATGGTCATTTTTTTACCATCAATTTCTACAGACATTTTTGCAGAAATAGCACCATATTCTTGTTGTTTAGCTTCCATTTCAGTAAATAAAGGGATATTTTTCTCCCTAAATATTTCAATAGCTTTATTTACACTTCTTAAATAAATATGGTATTTGTCTTGATCTAAACTAGTTAGGAATGGACTGTTTACTAATTTTAGGTTTAGTTTATGTAGGTATGGAGCTGTATTTGGAGAAATTTCTTTAATCCAGAACGAAAACCGTTCACCTAACTTTTTATTAGTAGTGTCAATATTCATTTTAATATAACGCCATGCCATATCTTCTTCTAAAACAGCAGCAAGCTCTGATTGGTCTAGCATCCATTGTTCTAACTCTTTAGTAGAAGATATTTCTCTTTCTAATAAATTGTCAAATAATGATTTGATCTTTTCCCATGAATCAATTATAAGACTTTCAGGAACAAATTTTCTTGTAGGTCTGGTAGGGATAGTTATTTGGTTTGTGTTCATTTAGGATTATTTTTTAAGCATAGATTGCTTTATTTTATATGCTATTTATTTTTTAGCAGAGGCTTTCTTTTTTGGAGCAGCTTTTTTCTTAGCTTTAGGTTTTGGAGCCTCTTCTTCTACTTTCTCTTCTTTTGGCAACTCAATTAAACCATATACTTGCATTGCATTATACCATTGTATTACTTTCTTAATATCAGAAATGTAAACTCTTTCTTCATCATAGTCAGGAAGGATCTCTCTAAAGTAAGTTTCTAGTTGATTAGTTGATGACTTATGGGTTAAAGCTTTTTTACAATCTTCTTTTTTAGCAATCTCATCAAAAATTTCAGTTAAGGGTTTGGTGTCATCATAAGTGTATATCCCAATTTCTTCTAGCATATTTGCTTGGTTATGAGAATATAGCGGAGTTTTTTTTCCGTCAATTAAAGATTCAACAATTACAGTATTGTTTCCTTGAGAAACTACTTTGTAAAGTCCTGGTTTTCCAGTAACATTAATAATGCCTTCTAAGTTCATTTTTAAAATTTTAAGTGTGCAAATGTATAATTTTTAAGACGATATGATGAATTAGTTTTCTTAAATAAATTGTGTAATATTGACCTTTACTAATAATTATGAATGTATTTAAATTAAAAAATAGAAAGGAAGTTTTTGCATGGTCGCTTTATGATTTTGCAAATCAGCCTTTCACAACTATAATTGTAACGTTTATTTATAGTGCTTTTTTTGCTAAAGTAATTGCTCCTGATGAAATTTCAGGAACAGCTATGTGGGCAAATGGAATAGCATTATCGGCAATAATAGTAGCAATACTTTCTCCTATATTAGGTGCTATTGCTGATGAAGGCGGCTTTAGGAAGTTTTTTCTTATTTTCTTTAGTTTAATTTCTGCTGTTTTTTCAATATTCCTTTATTTTCCTCAAGAGGGAGATGTGTTTTTAGCGCTTACTTTATTTGTTGTAGCAAATGTAGCTTTTGAAATGGGAACTGTTTTTTGTAATTCTTATTTGCCTGATCTTTCATCAAAAGAAAATAGTGGAAGTATATCAGGTTTTGCATGGGGTTTAGGTTTTGTTGGGGGCTTATTAGCACTATTTTTATCACTATTTTTATTTGACATTAATAACCCCGATGAGTTAAGAAAGATAAATATACTAGTTGGAGTTTGGTTTTTAGTTTTTAGTATTCCTACCTTTTTATTTGTAAAAGATAGGAAAAAAGAAAAATTAAAGAAGAAACACGTAACGAGTTCTTTTTTAGCTATTAAAAAAACATTTAGGACTATTAGTAATTATAGAGGGATTTCAAAGTTTCTTATTGCACGTTTATTTTATAATGATGGCTTGGTTACTATTTTTGCATTAGGAGGTATTTATGCTGTAGGAACACTTGATTTTACTTTTGAAGAAGTAATGATGCTTGGAATAGTATTAAATATATGTGCAGGGTTAGGGTCGTTTATTTTTGGCTATTTGGAAGATAAAATAGGAGTGAAGGTAGTGATAAACATTTCATTATTAGTTTTAATACTTGCTACTTTAATAGCTTTTTTAGCTCCAGAAACTTCTTACCCAAAGGAAATGTTTTGGCTTGCAGGAGTGTTTATAGGTTTAATGGTAGGTCCAAATCAATCATGTAGTAGGTCTTTAATGGCTAGGCTTACCCCAAAAGAAAAACAGAATGAGTTTTTTGGTTTTTTTGCTTTAACAGGAAAGGCTACTTCCTTTCTTGGACCATTTCTATATGGGGTTGTAACAACATTTTATAGCCAACAGGTAGCACTCTGGGTAGTAATAGTGCTCTTTAGTATAGGTCTTGTATTATTTAATAAAATTGATTTTAAAGATTAGTTTTTTTGATGTAGATCATATTTTATTGCGAGGTCTTTGTTTAAATTTGACCATTATAAACTTATAGTCTATGCGTGTTTTACTTTTTTTATCGATTCTTTTGGTTGTTTCATGTACTCACAAGCCTGTAGGTACTGGTCCTATTATTCCAGATGTTACCCTAGAAAGTGCTTGCGACTCAGGTTATGTTGATTTTACTAATGAGGTTTTACCTTTAATCAAGTCTTCTTGTGCAACAATTGGTTGCCATGATGATATAACCCAAGAGGATGGTTATAGATTAACTTCATATAGTGGTATAATAAGTGATGGTGAGCTTGTAATTGCTGGAAATCATAGTAAAAGTGATTTGTATAAAGTAATTACTGAAAACCCAAATGATGGTGATTTTATGCCTCCTATTAATTCAGGTATTGCAGCGCTTACTCCAGAACAGATTAATATGTTAAAAAGGTGGATTAATGAGGGGGCTTTAGAAACAGATTGTGGGTGTGATACTACAAGTTTTTCTTTTGCAGCAGATGTGAAACCAATTTTTGATTTAAATTGTGTGTCTTGCCATAATGAAAATATTTCTTCTGGAAATCTTAGCTTAACAAACTATAATGAGATTAGTACTTCTATTTTAAATGGAAACACTTTAGATAGAATAAGTAGGCCTTCAGGAACTGCAGGGGTAATGCCAACAACTGGAAAAATGGATGATTGTAATATCACAATAATTGAAAAATGGATAGAAAATGGAATTCAAGATGATTAAATATGTATTAGGATTTTTAGTGTTATTCTCTTCTTGTTACTATGATAATGAGGAGGATTTGTTTCAGTATATAGAAACCTGTGATACTACTAATATAGGTTTTGAAAATAGCGTGCAGCCTATATTAAATGCAGAATGTGCAGCCTGCCATCTTGGGGGAAATACCTTGGGTAATGTTAAGTTAGATACTTATTCTGATGTAAAGGTATATGTTGATAATGGACAGTTGCTAGATGATATAAAAGGAACAGGGAATATGATGCCTAAGTCAGGCTTAATGAGTAATTGTAATATTGCAATAATTGAAAAATGGATAACAGATGGAGCACAAAATAATTAAAGTAGTCGTATTAGTATTATCAGTAGTAGCATTTAATACTACACAGGCACAAAACTATATTGCTAAGGATGGAGAAATTTCTTTCTTTTCAGAGTCTTTACTAGAAGATATCTCAGCTGTAAATAATAAAGTAGGTTCAGTTTATAATACTGAAACTCAGGATTTAGTTTTTCAATTAAAGATTGAAGACTTTATTTTTCCAGATCCTTTAATGCAAGAGCATTTTAATGAAAACTATTTGGAGTCAGATATATATCCTAAATCAACTTTTATTGGAAAGGTTATTGAAAATAAAGAAGGGAAAGCGCGTGTTAAGGGAAAGCTTACAATACATGGTATTACTAATGAGATTGATGTTGAAGGGAAAATAAAAAAAGAAGGTGATAATATAATCATCATGACTTCAATATTTAGTGTTAAACTGGTAGACTATAAAATTAAGATACCTAAAGTTGTCATGTATAAAATTGCAGAAGAGATTGAAATAAAAGTAGCTATAGAATTAAAAAATAACTAATGAAAAAAGGAATAGTATTATTGTTAATGTGTATAAGTATCTTCTCCAGTGCACAGGATGATTTGTTATCAATGTTAGGTAATGATAATGAGCCTGTGTTTGCTAAATATACATTTAAGGGCACAAAAATAGTAAATGGACAATCAGTTGAATTGCCAGCAGAAGGAGTGCTGCAGTTTTTAATTCAGCATAGATTTGGAGCATTAAATTCAGGAGCATATAATTTGTATGGATTAGATAATTCTCAAGTTCGTATGGGTTTTGAGTATGGCTTGCAAGATTGGTTTATGCTTGGTGTTGGGAGGTCCTCAGCTTTAAAAATAATTGATGCAAATGCTAAGGTTAGATTTTTAAGGCAAGTAAAAGGGGAAAGGAATTTTCCGTTTACAGTAGTCTTAAACTCATCAATGTATATAAAGCAATATAGAAGTGAGGAGGCTAATTTAGAATCTTTTCTTTTTAGCAATCAGCTATCTTATACTAGTCAATTATTAGTTGCTCGTAAAATAAGTAGGAACTTATCTTTACAATTTACACCAACATTGGTGCATTATAACCTTGTTAAAAAAGCAACAGAGAGTAATGATAAGTTATCATTAGGAATTGGAGGTAGACAGAAACTTACTAAAAGAATGTCGCTTAATGCAGAGTGTTTTTTACAGCTTAATGATAAGGTAAATAATAATGTGATGTCATTAGGGCTTGATATTGAAACTGGAGGACATGTATTTCAGTTTCATTTAAGTAATTCTCCAGCTATGGTTGAACCTGCATTTATTAATGAAACTACTGGTTCTTGGGAAAATGGAGACCTTTACTTTGGTTTTAACATATCAAGAGTATTTACGCTTAAAAAGAAATAGGTCATCCAGTAAAAAAATCTATAGAGTAATTATTTTTAGAGACTTTTATTTGAAAATATTATTTTTAGAAAAGCAGGCTAATAATAGGAGCTAAGCAGTTTGATATTCTTATTTTTGCTTGGTGCAAGAACAACAATATAATATAGCAATTGTAGGTGGAGGAATAGTAGGTTTAGCTACAGCTTATCGCTTGCAAAAGAAATATCCAAAACTTAATCTAATAGTTTTTGAAAAGGAAGATGAACTTGCTTTTCATCAAACAGGAAGAAATTCAGGTGTTATACATTCAGGTTTATACTATAAGCCAGGTTCGTTTAAAGCAAGGAACTGTGTTCAGGGGCGTAAGCAGCTAGTTGCTTTTGCGGCTGAAAATAATATTAGTCATGATGTTTGTGGGAAGATTGTAGTAGCTATTAATGAGGAGGAAGCTAATAGGTTAGGTCAGTTAAAACTTAATGGAGAACAGAATGGTTTAATAGGTTTGAGAATGTTAAGTTCTGATGAGTTTAAAAAAATTGAACCTAGTGTTGAGGGAGTGAAAGCTCTTTGGGTTCCTGAGGCAGGAATTATCGACTACAAAGGTGTTACCAATAAATTTGCTGAAAAGATATTAGCTATTAACTCTAATAGCAATGTAATGAAAGCTTGTGAGGTGTTAAATTATAATGATGATTTAATAACAACATCAAAGGGAGAATTTAAAGCAAGTCATATTATTTTTTGTGGAGGTTTATTTGCAGATAGGCTAGCCTTAAAAGATAAAGTGGAATTAGATATGCAGATTGTTGGTTTTAGAGGTGATTACTATGTGCTGTCTGAAGCTGCAAAAAGTAAAATAAATAATCTTGTTTATCCTGTTCCTAATCCTGAATTTCCATTTTTGGGGGTTCATTTTACACGCATGACAAATGGTGATGTTGAATGTGGTCCTAATGCGGTGTTTACCTTTAAAAGGGAGGGGTATAGTAAAACAGCTTTTAACCTAAGGGATACACTTCAAGCGCTTAGCTTTATAGGTACGATTAAATTGTTCATAAATCATTGGAAATTTGGTTTGAATGAATACAAAAGAGCATTCTCAAAATCTTTATTTTTGAAAGAATTACAAAAGATGATGCCTACATTAAAGATGGAAGATATTGTTGAAGGTAGAAGTGGTGTTAGAGCAATGGCTTTAGGTGCTGATGGTGAGGTTATTGATGATTTTAAAATAATTAAAAATAAGAAGAATATTCATGTGTTAAATGCTCCTTCTCCTGCTGCAACAGCTTGTTTAGCAATTGGAAATCAGATAATGGAAGAAGCAGAAAAACATTTTAATTTATAATTGCTATGATAAAATTTTTAGGACTATTATCAAAAAAGAAAAAAGTACAGCCTAAACTAACTATTGAAATTTATGTGGCTGCGCTTAATAATGTTATTTATAGTGGTTTTGTTGAGGTTAAAGATTTTATAAATAATAATAATAACTTAGAAGATAGTCCAAACCTTACTGATGCTGATGTTTCATGGTTTAGAGCAATAGTATTTTTAGGGAATATGCAATCACTTAACACTTATTTTGAGGAGAAAGATGCAGCAACGTTAAGAGGCCTGATCCTAGATGAGATGCATAAAGGTTTAGCTGAAAATGAACAGCATTTAGCAATTGAACGCTTCTTAGATTATGAGAATTATTTTAATGAGCTATTAGTAGAAAAAGAATACCCTATTAATGCTATGGCTTACGGAATATTTGAAAAATATAATATTAATGAGTGCCAAGGAGATTTATTTAAAAGAAAGAATAAGCCAAACCCTATCTTTTATAATGAACTTAAGAATTTATTAAAGCACTTTATTTGGAATTGGGAAGACTACTTAGAAAAGAATAAATTGAACTTTTAAGTATAAAAAAAGCTGAGCATGTGCTCAGCTTTTTTATTAAAATAATTTCTTGCTAATTATATTCCTGTATAGTTACTAGGGGTAATAGCTTTTAATTCTTCTTTAACAGTGTTGTTTACATTTAAGGTGTCAATAAATGAAGCAATACTTTCAGCATTTATAACAGAATTTGTTCTTGTTAATTCTTTTAATGCTTCATAAGGATTAGGATAGCCTTCTCTTCTTAGAATTGTTTGAATAGCTTCTGCTACTACTGCCCAATTTTTTTCTAAATCAGCAGCTATGTTAGCTTCATTAATTAATAGCTTATTTATTCCTTTATTTAGGGAGGAAAGAGCTATTAGTGTATGAGCAAAAGGTACGCCAATATTCCTTAAAACGGTACTGTCAGTTAAGTCTCTTTGTAAACGAGAGATAGGGAGTTTACCTGATAAGAAGTTAAAAATAGCATTTGCCATTCCTAAATTCCCTTCTGCATTTTCAAAATCAATAGGATTTACTTTATGTGGCATTGCTGATGATCCTACTTCTCCTTTCTTAATTTTTTGTTTGAAATAATCCATAGAAACATAAGTCCATATGTCTCTTGAAAAGTCAACTAAGATAGTGTTGATTCGGCTAATATTATCCATAAGAGCTGCTAAATTATCATAGTGCTCAATTTGAGTAGTAGTTTGTTGTCTCTCCAATCCTAAAGCTTCAGTAGTAAATGTGTTAGCAAAGTTTACCCAGTCAATTTCAGGGAAAGCAACATGGTGTGCATTAAAGTTACCTGTAGCACCTCCAAATTTTGAGCTAAAAGGAACTGTATTTAATAAGTTAATTTGTTTCTCAATACGCTCAATAAATACTTGAATTTCTTTACCCATTCTTGTTGGTGAAGCAGCTTGTCCATGTGTTCGTGCTAATAAAGGAATGGAAGCCCATTGTTCTGCTCTATCTTTTAAGAGTGCAATGATCTCATTTAACTGTGGTAAGTAAACATTGTTTACAGCTTCTTTAATTGAGTAAGGAACAGCAGTGTTGTTAATGTCTTGTGAGGTTAATCCAAAGTGAATAAATTCCTTAAACTCCTCTAATCCTAGTTTATCAAACTCTTCTTTAATAAAGTATTCTACAGCTTTTACATCATGGTTGGTGATGCTTTCAATGTCTTTAATTCTTTGAGCATCTTGCTCGCTAAAGTTTGAGTATAAGGCCCTAAGGTTTGTAAACTTATCAGTAGGAAAATGGTTTAGTTGTAGAATAGAACTATTGCAAAGCGCAATAAAATATTCTATCTCAACTTGTACCCTGAATTTTATTAAAGCTGATTCAGAGAAATATTCTTGTAAACTAGCTGTTTTACTAATATATCTCCCATCGATTGGCGTAACTGCAGTTAATGGAGTAAGGTTCATTTTTTCTCTTTTTATTTAAGGTTGCAAATTTAAGCATTTTATATAAGATGCCTCTCTGAAACTCAATTTACATTTGCTTTTTTACTACCTTTGAAAAATGGAAATAGTTATAATGATAATTGTAGGGGTTTTATTGCTTTTAGGGTTTGTAGGAAGTTTTGTTCCTGTATTACCAGGTCCTCCTTTATCGTATTTAGCATTATTAATCTCTAATTTCTATAAAGCAACTATGGATTGGGATACCGTAATAGTAATTGGTGTAGTGGTAGCGTTAATTACTTTTTTAGATTTTTGGCTACAAGTATATGGGGTGAAAAAATTTGGAGGTGGTAAAAAAGCAACGAATGGTGCTATTGCAGGCTTGCTTGCAGGTATTTTCTTTTTCCCACCTTTTGGTGTTTTAATAGGGCCGTTTTTAGGAGCCTACATTGGAGCACGAATGGAAAGTAAGGAAGGTGATGCTGTAAAAATTGCATTTGGAGCTTTATTAGGCTTTTTGGGAGGAACAATTTTAAAACTGGGTATGAGTTTCTATATTACCTTTATTATTTTCTTTTAAATGTTAAAAATATCTGCTGTTTCTTATTTAAATACCATTCCATTTATCCATGGATTAAAGCAAAGTAAACTTATTAATACTATTGATTTGCAATTGGATTATCCTTCAATTTGTGCTGATAAGCTTATTACTGATGCTGTTGATCTTGCCTTAGTTCCTGTTGCTGTAATACCTAGTTTAAAAAAATACTATATTGTTTCTGATTACTGTATAGGTGCCGATGGTGCTGTGGATACAGTTTGCTTGTATTCTGATGTCCCAATTAATGAGATAGAAACTATTGCTTTAGATTATCAGTCCAGAACTTCAGTAGCATTACTTAAGATCTTACTTAAGGAGTATTGGAAATTGGATCCTACGTTTACAAAGGCAGCTATAGGTTTTGAAAATAAAATAGAAGGGAAACATGCAGCTTTAGTAATAGGAGATAGGGCTTTTGCTTTAAATAATAAGCATCAATATGTTTATGACTTAGCAGCTATTTGGAAAGAAATGACGGGCTTACCTTTTGTATTTGCTGCTTGGGTAGCAAATAAAGAAATCTCAAATCAGTTTGTCACAAGTTTTAATACAGCATTAGAAAATGGTTTAACTGATATTGATAAGGCTATTACAGTAGAAGGAGCTAATTATCCTAATTGTAAAAACCCAGAAGATTATTTAAATAATAAAATTTCTTATATTTTAGATGCTGAAAAGAAAAAAGGGATGGAGCTTTTTTTGAGAAAAATTGCTCTATAAAATATGTTAATTTCCTTTAGAAACAGTTTCTAAATATAAACTATCAATTAGCCTCTCAAATTCTTTTAGTTTTTTAGGGGCTCCTAGGTAGTCTTTTATTTTCTTGTCTTTAACACGTATGTAGGTAGTAGGTAAGTCCGTTACTGGCTCATAAAACTCATCTTTCATATTTGCAAAATTAATACGCTCAGCTTCTGAAAGTATTTTTCTTACCTTAGCTTTAGAAATTTTAAATTTTGAAACTCCAATACTATCTACAAAACGAGTCCCTGTATAAATACCGCTACCATCACTGTATATTTCAATCTTATAAATAGGGCAAGTTCCATAACAAGCAGTCCTTTGTAGAGTGATAATAGGTGCTGTATTTACTATGTCTATTTGCTTTGTTAAATTACAAGAAAATAGAAAGGTTAATGCTATTAAAAATAGTTTATTCAAGTTATTTTCTTTTTTTAAGTTGTTGCTCTTGTTGCTTTTGCATTGCCTCTAATTTCTTTTGAAATTTAGATTTTGGTTTTGCAGGTTTCTTTTTATTAGCTTCTAATTGTGCTAATATTGCATCTTCATCAATAAAACGTTTCATGAAGTATTGTTGCGTAAAAGTAAACATATTTGCTAAGAAGTAGTAGTATGAAAGACCAGCAGCATAGTTGTTAAAGAACCCTAGGAACATAATAGGCATTAAGTACATCATCCATTTCATTTGTGCCATTTGTCCTGTTGCCATTGAACTATTCATTCTAGTATAAAGCAAGGTTGAAATAGTCATTAGTAGTGTAAATAAACTAATATGGTCACCATAAAATGGAATTTCAAAACCAAGATTATATATAGAGTCATATGCTGATAAATCATCAGCCCAAAGGAAGCTTTGCTGTCTTAACTCAATAGAAGCAGGAAAGAATCTAAACATTGCAATTAGTATTGGGAACTGGAACAGCATAGGTAAACAACCACCCATAGGGTTAACACCTACTTTACGGTAAAGCCCCATAGTCTCTTGTTGCGCTTTCATTGGGTCTTTACTTTTATGCTTTTCGTTAAGCTTGTCAATTTCAGGCTTTAAGACCTTCATTTTTGCTTGTGATAAAAATGCTTTATAAGTAAAAGGGGAAAGTCCTAATTTAATGATTAGTGTTAGGATAAGGATAATTATTCCGTAAGATGAGAAGTACTTGCTTAGGAAGTCAAATAGGTTAATGATAATGTACTCATTTACCCATCCAAAAATACCCCACCCAAGTGGTACTAATTCTTCAAATCCTGAATTGTAGCTTTGTAGGTCTTTAAAGTTATTAGGACCAAAGAAGAACTGAAAACTTAAGCTCTCATCTCTATTATGATTGTATGGTAATTCAAATTGAGCAGATAGGTCTTTTATATATTTTGAATTTTCATTTTTTGTAGATACCAAATTTGTTGGTTTCTCAAACCCATTTTTTGAAATAAAGATAGCACTAAAAAACTGCTGCTTAAAAGCAACCCAATTTAGTCTAGAGTTTACTTCATCTTCATCAGTTGATGTTAAACTCAAGTAATCTACTTCATTGTCAGCACTGTATTGGTAATAAATACCAGTATACATATCCTGATTAGATTTGCTTTTTTCAGTTTGTGGCGTATTCATTTGCCACTCTAAGTTCATGTAGTTTACACCTGAAGGAATAATATTCTCCATCCCTACAAAGTTGATTGAAAAGTCAATTAGGTAATCATCACTTAGGGTATATAGGTACTCAACATAATGGTTAGCATCAGCAATTAACTTCATGCTTAACACATTATTACTCTGTTCAGCAGTGAAATATAAATCAGCAGTATTAATATGATGTCCTGTTGTAAATTGTAAGTTGAATTTTGAAGAATCAGCATCAAATAAATCTAGAGGTAAAGAATCATAAGTTTGATAATCTTTAAGAATAACAGATGTAATACGTCCCCCCTTATTCGCAACAGTAATTTTTAGCTTATCATTTTCAATTACTTGAACAGCATCATCTCCTGTAGCAGCATTAGCAAAAATACCATAAGCAGCAATGTGCTCTTTGTTTATTATTGAATCATTTTTTATAGGAGCAAGTATATTTTTTGCTGGGTTTGCTTCTGTAACTTGAGTAGTGCTTGTTGTTACTTCTTGAGTAGTAGAAATTGCTTTTGTAGCATCCTCTTGCGGTATGTCAGGGAAGAAGAAAGTGTTAAAAACTATAAGAATAATAGCCATTAGTACAAAGCCAATCAGTGAATTTTTATCGTATTGTTTCATGTGTAGATACTATTTTTTATTGTTGATACAAGCCTCTATAAATCCACAGAATAATGGATGGGGGTTTGCAACAGTACTTTTATATTCTGGATGAAATTGAACTCCAACAAACCAAGGGTGGTTTGGGATTTCTACAATTTCAACTAAGTTATTTTTTGGGTTTAGACCAGTAGCAACCATTCCTGATTTTTCAAAGTCTTCCAGATATGTATTATTAAACTCAAATCTGTGCCTATGACGTTCGCTTATTTCAGTTTTCAGGTAGGCATTATAAACGTTTGAATTTTTATTAATATGGCAGTCATAAGCTCCTAATCTCATAGTCCCTCCTTTTTCAGTAACCTCTTTTTGCTCTTCCATTAGGTTAATTACAGGGGCAGTAGTTTCTGGGTTCATTTCTACTGAATTTGCATCTTTTAGTCCCAAAACATTTCGCGCATATTCAATTACAGCTGATTGCATTCCTAAACAAATTCCTAAAAATGGAATGTTATTTTCTCTAATATGTTTTATTGCAGTAATTTTTCCTTCGATTCCTCTATCACCAAATCCAGGAGCGACTAAAACACCGCTAAGTCCTGCTAATTTTTCTGCAACATTATCACTGTTTATTTCTTCAGCATGTATCCAATTTACTTTTACCTTACATGCATTTTTTGCTCCAGCATGAATAATTGCTTCTGATATTGATTTGTAGGCATCTTGTAGTTCAACATATTTACCCACTAAACCTATAGTTATTTCTTGCTCTGGATTTTGTAACCCCTCTAAGAAATTGCACCATTGCTCTAGTTTTACTTCAGTATTATCTGTTAAGCCTAGTTTGCGTAATACTACTTTGTCCAAGCCTTCTTTTTGCATTAATAAAGGTACTTCATATATAGTAGAAGCATCCATTGATTCAATAACTGCATCACGCTCAACATTACAAAATCGTGCTACTTTTCTTTTTATCTCAGAACCTAAAGGGTGTTCTGTACGGCATACTAAAATATCAGGTTGTATTCCTGACTCTAATAATGTTTTAACAGAGTGTTGGGTTGGCTTTGTTTTTAACTCACCTGCTGCAGCTAAGTAAGGTACTAATGTTAAGTGGATAAAAAGAGCTGAGTCTTCTAGTTCCCATTTTAATTGTCTAACAGCTTCAATATAAGGTAGAGCCTCAATGTCACCAACAGTACCTCCAATTTCAGTTATTACAAAATCAAATTTTCCTGTTTCTCCTAGTAACTGAATTCTTCTTTTTATCTCGTCAGTAATATGAGGAATAATTTGAACAGTTTTCCCAAGGTAATCACCTTTTCTTTCTTTTTGGATTACAGTTTGATAGATTCTTCCAGTAGTAACATTGTTAGCCTGTGAAGTGCTATTGTTTAAGAACCTTTCATAATGCCCAAGATCTAAATCTGTTTCAGCACCATCATCCGTCACAAAACACTCTCCGTGTTCATAAGGGTTCATAGTACCTGGATCAACATTAATATATGGATCTAGTTTTTGTATCGTTACTGAATATCCTCGGGCAGTAAGTAATTTACCTAATGATGCCGAAATGATTCCTTTTCCTAATGATGATGTTACACCACCTGTTACGAATATGTATTTTGTAGGAGTATTACTCACAGTTTACAGTAGTTTTTGTTTATGCAAAAATACTATTTAGAACTTATTATTAAGGACTTCCTTAATTAATTATCAAAAGTTTTTTAAAGAATGTAACTTGTTTAAAATGTGATGCTTGCTCCAAAACTTGGCATAATTGGAAGCTGATTTACTCTTTCATATTTTACTCTGTTAAAGTAGAAAATGTTTTCTCTGTTATAAGCATTGGTTACTGATGCTGTCATGTCAAGGGTTGAAGACTTACTTAGTTTAATAGTTTTTGAAACTGATGCATCTAGTCTGTGGTAGTAAGGAAGTCTTCCCTCATTCAGATTAGCGTATTCAATTCCAAGCTCTCCATTTGCAGTAGTGTAGTCAGTACCAATACCATCTGCAAAATCTAAGTTTTCATAAAATCCTTGTGTTTGTGTAAATGGGAACCCTGACCCTAAGTTCCATCTCATATCAGCTTTCCAACTATCATTTTTGCCAAATTTATAAGAAGTAACAAAGTTTACATTATGCCTTCTGTCAAAATGAGGTGCATAAGTTCTGTTGCCATCATTTCTTGTGATTTCTCCTAAAGAATAAACAGCCCAAACATATAGTTTCTTAGTCTTGAATTTCACCAGTACATCAACTCCTTTTGCTACTCCAGTTTCAATAATAAAGGAGTTGTCCTCATTGGAAGTCATATTTCTATTAATATTTGTAAGTTGTGTGAAGTCCTTAATATATCCTTCAATTTGGAAGTCAATCATTCTGTTTACATCATATTCAATTCCTGCAATTAAGTGTCTTGCTTTTTGAAATTTACTTTGGTAGGCGGTTCCATCTTCTTGTAAAGGAATTTCTTCAGGTGAAGATATTATTCCTGAGAATAAACTTACAACATCTCTATCGGATGTTGTGCTTAGTATGTTTTGAGAGTAAAGTCCTGTTGATAGTTTAAACCTCATGCGATCACTAGCAATGTATTTCATTCCAAGTCTTGGTTCAGGAGAAGACCCTAAAGTGTATTTCTGAAATCTGAATCCAGGTTCAATAATCCATCGAGTAGTACTGAACTGATAGTTTATATAAGCTGAAAATTCAGATGTATTTTCATTTTGCTCAATTTTTGAATTCACTGAATTATAAGTAGTAAAATCAGTTGAGAAACCATGAATGTCAAACCCGTATTTTATTTTTCCTTTTGGTTGAAAAGAAGTGAAGTCAAAGCCCATATTAAAACCTTCAATACCACTTTCTCTTAGAGGAGATGAAGCTTCATCTAATGAAATGTTATAGGAAGAGTATGCAAAATTTCCTTCAATAAGTACTGGAGATCCTCCTGGTATTAAAATAAATTCAGAACCGATACCTGATGATTCCCAATTTAATTTTGAAATATTTTCGTAATTAACATTGTCTTTAAAATTGAATCCAAACACATTAACCTTGCTTCCATTATCTCCGTGTAATGAGAATTTTCCATATAAATCAGTATAAGAATAAGGTAAGCCTTTATCATCAAAGAAAAGAATAGGTTCTTTGTAGAATAATTCTGAACTTTTGTCAAGATAAGAGGTTTTTCCAGAAAAAACAAAAGATGATTTTCCACTATTGCTTAAAGGTCCTTCAACAAAAAGTTTAGATCCAAAAGTATTTGCAGATAGTTTTCCTCCCATCTTTTTCTTATTTCCATCAATAGTCTTTATGTCCATAATTGAAGAAACCCTACCTCCATACTCAGCGCTAAAACCTCCAGTATATACATCTGTATTTCTTATGATATCAGTATCAAATACTGAAAACAGACCAATAGAGTGGAAAGGACTATAGATTGTCATTCCGTCTAATAATACTTTGTTCTGTATAGGAGAACCTCCTCTAATGTAAAGTTGTCCTCCTTGATCTCCAGTAAATACAACTCCAGGAATAACTTGCATATACTGTGCTAAATCTGGCTCACCACCAATAGTAGGTATCATTTCCATATCTTGCTTAGAAATTTTAATTGCAGCGGCTTTTACCTCAGTTTTCATTTCAGCTCTTTCAGCAGATATTTTTACTTCATTAAGTTTAATACTGGACTCAGATATCTCAAGGTTTTTGCTTAAAACCTGCCCAGCTTTTAAGCTTATATTTACCTCGGTAGTGTCATAGCCAATATAAGTAACCATGATAGTGTAGTCGCCTGCTTTTACTTTTGCTATATTATACATTCCATTAATATCAGTAGGGGCTCCAATAGTTGTACCTTTTAGAAATACATTACAGAACATTATTGGTTCTCCACTTTCTTTTTCATAAACAAAGCCTCTAATATTTCCTGTTTGTGAAAATACAGTTGTGCTTAAAAGTAAAGTGGATAGAAAAAGTATTAGTTTATTCATGATATAAAATTAGTTTGCAAATGTAACTATTTAAGTCTGATGTAATTCAGATTTTAGATAAAGGTGAATTCTCTATTTTTTTATTGATTCTTACTGAGGTGGATAACGTTTTTTAGGTATGTAATATTTTAAAAATTAATTCTTTTAAAAGCCCTTCTTGATTGGTGCTTTTGTTATTTACCCCTTTGCTTTTAAGATCATAGTCTTTTAAATATTCAAAAATATAAAAGAGCTGCCTTTTGCTATAGTTCTGAGCAGCTGTCTGGTACTGACTAATAAAGAAAGGATTTACTTTTAATGCAATTGCAGCAGCTTTAGGGCTTTTGTCTTCTAAGAAATGATAAGTCATTATTTTTTGAAAATAAGAAAATAAGGCTCCTAATATTGGAACAATATTATTGCCTCTTGGGTTGGTTGCAAAATGATTAATGATCCTGTTTGCTTTTACAACTTCCTTTTTTCCTAAAGCATTTTGTAATTCAAATACATTATAATCCTTACTAATACCTATATGATGTTCAATTAATGCTGTAGTTATTTGCTCTTCTTTTTTTACAACAAGCATTAGTTTATCTAACTCATTGGTTATTTTTGACAAGTTACTTCCTAGGTATTCAGAAAGAACAGCTGTAGCGCTATTATTGATTGAGAAGCCATTTTCAGTTACGTAGTTATTTATCCAGGCTGGTATTTTATTATCGTATAGTTTCTTGCTTTCAAATACTATACATTTTTTACTAAGTGTTTTTCCAAACTTCTTTCGTTTATCTATTGATTTTCCTTTGTAGCAAATAACCAGTAGGGTAGAAGGTAGGGGTTGATCTAGGTAAGAATCGAGTAAGTCAATATCTTTAAGGTGTTGTGCTTCTTTAATGATAACAATTCTTTTCTCAGCTCCAAAAGGGTATTGTTTTGCTTCAGTAATAATTTGTGCAGTTTCAATGTCTTTACCATAAAGAGTAACTTGATTGAATTCTTGTTCTTCTGTGCTAAGAATATCTTTGGAAAAAACATTAGCTAACTTATCAATATAATAAGCTTCATCCCCCATTAAAAAATATACGGGTTTATAATCTTTCTTTGAGATTGATGATATAATTTCTTTATAATTCACTTATTTTGCTTTTATGAAAATGCCTCAATTAAATTTACCTAATGCAGCCCTCAAAATTAAATTAGTTGAGGAGACTATGCAAGTTTTTGATGCAGTAAGAAAAAAATATTTGGTTTTAACCCCTGAAGAGTGGGTGCGCCAACATTTTATTCATTATTTGAATTTAGAAAAAAAATACCCTCTGGGCTTAATGGGTGTGGAGAAAATGATAAAGTATAATGGGCAATCTACTAGAGCTGATATTGTTTTGTATACTACTGAAGGAAAGGCAAATGTGATTGTGGAATGTAAGGCTCCAGAGGTAAAAATTACACAAGATGCTTTTAATCAGATTGCAAAATATAATTTTCAGTTAAGAGTAGATTTCTTAGTGGTAACTAATGGTTTACAACATTTTTGTTGTGCTATGGATTATGAAAATAATAAGATTACCTTTTTAGAGGAAGTTCCTCAGTACTAGTCTTTGTTTTTATTGCTTTCTTCCTGTTTGCCATTAGCATTAACACCAGTAAGGGTTGTATCCCGCATAGGTAAACCCTATTCCAATAAGTAATACAATCCAAGATATAACTTTCATACTTTTATCATTATATTTATCGCTCATATCTATTACAATTTGAGGCTTATAAAGCCTAATCATACCTTTAATAATCCCAAACCAAGCCATTAAGGTAGTGAGTCCAACTATATCGGCTCTCCATACATTATTTATAAGTACTAGTGGTATGCTTATCATTAGTGATAAAAAACCACTTGTGTATATAAAAACTTTGTCTTTTGATATTTCAATTAACCCTTTTCTAGCTTCGTTACTCATAAGTAATGGTATTGAAAAGGCTAGAAAGAAATATCCCCAAAACTTAACGATCATAATTTCAATTGTGAAGTAGTCCATAGTAGTATGCTTTATACATTTCTGTAAAGATAAAAAATATCTTTCAAACCTAGTAAATTAAAATTTCTTAAAAAAGATGTATGTACATTAAATGTAATTACATATATTTGCGGCGTCAAAAATTATTTATGAAAATAGAGCAGGAAATACAGCAAGGAAGTTTTGAGTCAGAGCATCAGCGTTTATTAATAAATATAATATACACAGGGAATCAATTTACCTTGTTTAATAATAGGATGCTGAAGCAATTTTCAATTACTAGTCAGCAGTTTAATGTGTTGAGAATATTAAGAGGGCAAAAAGGAAATCCTATTTCAGTGAAAGATATGCATGGTAGGATGCTAGATACTACTTCTAATGTTTCTCGTTTAGTAGATAAGTTATTGGCAAAAGAATTAATAAATCGTTTTTCTTGTCCTAATGATAGAAGAAAGGTAGAGCTTACAATAACAGCTAAAGGCTTACAGTTGTTAATTGATGTAGAGGCAGAGTCTGGTAGTTTTAAGGAAAATATGGAAAATGCAATAACAGAAGAGGAGGCTTTAATAGCAAGTCGTATCCTTGATAAATTTAGAATTATTAACCAAATTTAATTATAAAATGAAAAAAACAATTTTAACAGTACTTGTAGTTGGAGCTGTACTTAGTTCGTGCACAAATAATGGCAAAAAAGTAGATGCTACAGATGCTAAAGAAGTGCATGTAAACCAGTCTGAAAACTTTGAGAGTTATAATGTTATTAGTGATGAAAGCTATGTTAACTGGAGAGCATCTCATTTAGGAGGAGTGCAAGAACGATACGGAAAAATTGCAATAAAAAATGCAGAAGTTGTAGTAAGTAATAATGTTCTTACTAATGCAAGTGTTGAGATAGATATGTCAGCAATTAAAGTAGAAAGTTTTCCAGAAGGAGCAGAAGAAATTGCAAAGTTAGCAGGGCATTTACAGTCTGCAGATTTTTTTAATGTTGAGCAATATCCAACTTCAAAATTTGAGCTAACAAGTGTGTCTAATACGGAGGGAGATTATTCTTCAGTAATTGGCGGTAATTTAACTATTTTAGGAGTGACTAAGAGTATTACTTTTAACGCAAATATTAGTGTGTTAGATGATTCAGTAAGCATAAAATCAGAAGATTTCTCTGTAGATAGAAGAGATTGGGGATTGAGTTATAATACAGAGGGTACTGCAGGTGTTCCTATTGACTACTTAATTGCAAATGATATAGGGTTTACTATAGATATAAGGTTAACAAAATAAGAAAAGAACTAATTAAACTAATTTAAAATATACAATTATGAAAAACAAAATTTTTATGGGAGCCAGAATTCTGTTCGGGCTTATGATGGTAAACTCAGGATTAAACAAGTTTTTAAACTACATGGAAATGCCAGAAATGACTGAGGCTGCAGGAGCTTTAATGGGTGCTTTAGGAGCAAGTATTTATATGTTTCCTTTAGTTGGTATAGTTGAGCTATTAGCTGGAGCTTTAATTATTACTAAAAAATACAATGCTTTAGGGGCAGTGCTAATGATGCCTATAACGGTAAATATCTTTTTAATACATATTTTTTTAGATCCTGCTGGATTTGTTATGGGGCTTATTTTATTGCTTCTTAATGTCTGGTTCCTTGTTGAAAACAAAGAGAAATTCTCTTCTTTACTTAACTAAGTAATAAAAAATTAAGTGTAAAAAGCCTTGCTCATAAAGAGTAAGGCTTTTTTTATATGTTTTTCTAAGTATTAGCTTATTAGGATTCCTTACTTTCGCGCCCTTAAAAATCAGAAGATTATGAAATCAAATATATTATTGCTCTTTTCCTCAATAAGTTACATATTGCTAGGGACAAATTAAGGGCAGGGTTGATTATTTTATTTTGTTAGCATATTGTCTAAATTCTAATATCTAGTTGTTAATCTTTTCTCTACCGTACCATCACTATAAATATAAAACAAAATTCCTTTTTGTTTTTGTGTTGCTTCCTTAATGTAAAATTAACTCCATAGCAATTCTTCCCATCCCTGTTGTTTATTATATGGTCTTTCATTCAAACTAATTTGATTTAGATATTGATATGTTTCTAATAGCCATGTTTCCACTTGGTTAGAAACTAGCATAAGTCTTCCTAAGTCATGTTTTTGGTTTTCATTATCAATATTTAGTATAGTTATAAACTTATTTGCGTGCCCAATTATTTTAGAATACTCCTCTCCATGAACAACCTTTGAACGAATTGAATAAAGTTCGTTTAGAGCACGAAATATTACATTTTTCTCTTTATTATTAATATTTGATATTAATGATGAACCATTCAATCTAAATCTATAGGAAAGCTCATTTTTTTGTTGACTTTTATTTATTGTTAAAAACAATGTTTCACATGCAATTGTGTAGTCAACAATTTTGTCCCAATTTGGAGAATTAGTTTTGTTTGGATGGTGATTCCCTTGTTTTAATCCTAAAATAAACCTGTCAATTGATTTGATTAATACATTGTCATTTTTAATATCTTGAGTAATATTATAAATGTTTTTAATTTTGAATAAATCTTCTGAAGTAAGATTAATTGGGTAAAATCTTCCGCCTCTAGCCCCTCTTAAGGTAGTAATGTTGTGAAATGGTGATGTTAGTTTAGTGTGAGTTATATTAACTTCAGAATTGTTTAAAACTTTACTAATTAAAATGGAGTTTGTAATAGATCTTATTAAAGTATTTATTTCTTCAAGATTATTATGATTTTCGATTTCCTTTAAAGTTCCTTTAAATTCAAAGACAACCTCAACTAAATGGTTTTCCCAATGTTTTAAGAAAATTTGACTTACAAACTCATTTGCAGGATAATTATATAAAAGTTCTCTTTTAGAAATTGTTTGGAAATAAATCTTCTGCTCCACTGTATCTTTTAAATAAAAAGGTTCAGTTATTGAAATGTCAAGTAGTCTAAGCTTAATCTTATAGTCTAGTTTTCCGTCTAAAATTATTTTCTCTAAGTCTATTAGAAATTGAGTTAGTTTTTTCTTGTCCAACAAATATTTTGAAGACTTTGTTATAATACATTTTGCAATGATTTCTGAAAGATGGTATTCAAAATCTGCCTTACTATCTTTATAAAATTTTTTGCACACCTCTCTTCCTATAGCCTTAAATAAGTCATTTGAATATTTTTTGACATTAAGTTGATAAGCGATTAGTATTATATCTGTTTTGACATCAATCAAATCAAGTTCTACTGATATTTCTTTTATAATGTTATTGATTACATCTTTCATCTTTTTCCTCATATTAATTTTATCTTCCTTACCTACTCCTAAAGGGAAGATAAGAGAATACCATAAGCAATTAAAATAATAGCGGGTGTATCTGTAACAATAAGGTAATTGTTTATTTTTCATATTTTCAAGAAATTCACTAATGAGATTGAATTACTCTACAAGAACCTTTTTCTCAACAGTTCCATCACTAAAAATATAAAACAAAATGCCTTTTTGTTTGGGGTTGGCTTCTTTGCCTAAAATATCTACAATTTTAAGGAGTTGTTTTTGTTGCTGTGGAATTTCATTAATACCTACGCTTAAAGGCTCTTCTGTTTCTGTTAAAACAAAGTTATCTATAAACACGCTATAATCAATGATACCATTTAAACCAACAGTTACAGTAAGGTACTGTTCTGCGTTTTGGGTTTCAAAAACATAAGTATATTCTTGCCAAGCTGTATCTCCATAATTAGTAGTAATTAAGTGCCTACCCAATGAGTCTTCATAATTAGAAATACCCACATTTATATAATTATTTTTACCTTGTATACAGATAGGTTCTGGTGGTGGGTCTTTTATCCAAAAAGAAAGTTTATAATGCTTGTTATCTAATAAAGGAGCATCCAATTCTAAAGAAATTTTTCCTTGTTTTATAATATGTATGGTATCATCAGGTGGCGGTAATACATGTATTTCATGCCTTCCATGAATAGCTAGAGTCCAATCTCCCTCTTTAGCTGCTCCTCCCCATAACACAGGAGGAGAACAAACCCAACAAGGAGGTTTAAAGAGTGCTGTTGTATACTTATCTCCAAAATGTTTTGAGAAAGAAACAGTATTGTCATAATCAACTTTAGAGTCTAAATCACTTACACATTGACTTGCACTATTCAGTTCAAAACTCCCATTCAATACTAAGTTCTGTTGTGCCTTTGTGTTAAAGGCACAACAGAGTAGTATTAATATATAGCTTATTTTTCTGCTCATTTACAACTATTCTTTAGTCAGTTTTTGGGTAGCAATAGTACTACCATCTTGGTCTGCTAAGTTAAGTAAATAAATCCCACTAGGCAAATGGCTTACAGCTATACTCAATTCTTGCCGTGATGTAGCTTGATGCGTTTCAATAACTTGCCCTAGATTATTTACAAGGTGTAATTTTAATAAAATATCGCTATCATTTATTTTAATCTTAATATTTACCCTATCTTTTGCAGGGTTAGGATAAACTTTAAATACATCTGCTTCCTGTTCTGGGGCTGCTAAACGGCTACTTGTTGGGATTGTGGTTTCACAAGGCTGCCTATAATCTACCCAAAGCGTATCGTGATAGCGGCATAAATTACGAGCTGCAAATACTACTTTTCCGTGTGTAAATGGGCAAAGGTTAGCAATATACCTCATATCAGCGAGTTCTGAAGCTGTAAATTGTATTGCTGCCTCTCCTCGTAAATAAGGAGCTAAATGTATTGCGTAAAAGTCCTTAGCAGTAATTTCAATATTATTTACGCCTAAGATACTATCATTAATAGCAGCAGCTTCTACATAAGCACTATCAACTATGGCTTTTTCTATGCGTATCAATCGCCCCATATCAGTTTGCTCAACAGAATCTCTGAAATTTTCTAAAATTAAACTGCTATCGGCTAACTCTGGGCGTTCTAATAAATCACGATATAATTTCTCTTTGTTCTGATATTCATCTGGATTATTCATTGCTTCTCCTAAAGCCTCAAATTCCATCATTTCCAAATCTGTAAGCTCTACATTATTTATAGGAGTTGGGGCAACTTTAAAGTTACAGCTTGGTAAAGCACTACAAGTAGGCCAAGTAAGTGGAAAAGGAATTGTTGTGTAGCTAACAAGGGTAGATGTATTAGCAGTAATCAATAAAGGAATAAATAGGGGTGCCCAACGCACATAAAAGTCAGATAATGCCCCAGTGGTATTATTATCCGTATGAATATGAGAAATTCCTCCTGAACCTCCAAAACCAGACCATTGGTTATCCCAATTAATTGCAGGTGTCATCCAAGAAGGAGCAGCTCCTTGTATTCCTATGCTTCCATTATAGTCTATCATTATCCCATTATCAGAATAACTAAGGTTTGCAAGCAAGGAGTTTTGCTGCAACCTACTTACACAAGAACCTCTAAAATACATTGCTGTCCTGTAATTTTCAATAGAATTACATTGATATACTTGCTCGGATAAATAAGCATAAGTACCGTTAAGGTGGCTACTATTACTTCCTACAACTCTATTACTTTGTATCACACCATTATAACTTGTATTAGAGGCAATACCATAATCTGTATCTTTTATAAAATTTGCTTCAATTCTAGCATCATTTACAAAGCCCTGTCCTATACCTTCAACATAATTGTCAATACAATTCTTACTAACATCCAAGTTTACTAGTCCAGCAACACTCCAGTTTGCAATACTAATCCCTAAAAATTGCTGTTGGCTTTGTCCTGCAATCTCATTATCAATAACATTGTAAGTAGCCCAAATATTATCTAATGCACCCACTCCAACTCGTACATCTTGCATATAATTTTCCTTAATATTTATCGTCTTCAAATTAGAGGTTTGTGTATAAACTCCTATATTAGTTCCATCAGAAAAATTATTTCCTATCACATCAGTATTTAGCATTTCGCTATAAACTCCTGTGCTAAAATTTGTAAAAGTGTTTTTATGGTTTTGGGCTGTACTTCCAATAGTAGAACTAAAAGGAGCGAAAAGAGAACTCCAACCCCTACCATAAACACAGGCAGAGTTTAAGGCAATATTATAGTTTGTATTGATAGCGTTAGAATGATAATGATGGATATTTTCAAAATGATTATTATACACTTCAACTATTGAGCGTATGGCTACAATACCATATTGTAAATCCTCAAAGTAGTTTTTAAAATAAGGGTTTAAATGGCTTCCAATGGTTAAGCCGTACACATTATTAATAAATATTCCTGTAAAGCTAGAATCTACACCAGCAGGGTTAATCTTTAAAAAATCAGGGTTGAAAATTCGGTTACCTCTAAATACTGAAGTTCCAACTGTTGGCGGATTACAGATCAAAGTATAAATATTATTCTTAAAAAAGGAATCATAAATACTATAAGATGCTGCTAAGCTGTTTGGGCTTATCACTACCGTTTCAATAGCATCCTCAATTAGACATTGGCTTCTTATACTAATGGAATTACTATTTACATATATCCCTTGCCACATCGTATCATTACAAGAGTGTATATGACTTTTTATAATCTCTAAATCCCCACCTTCAACCCAAATAACTGCATAAGGTCCCATAATGATATTACAGCCATTAAAATAAAGCCCCGCAGCATTATTTACATATAAGGTGTCTTTTATCAATATCGTATCATTATAAAAGGAACTACTAAAACTATTGTTTACATTCTGAGCCATTAAATCAGCCGAATTTCCTCCTTGTTCTAAACGGATATAAGCCTCTGGAGCATCGCAACAAGCAAGGTCAACACTTACTGTTATACTATCTATTGCAGAGCAGCCGTTGGAATCTACCACAGTTGCCCAAATAGTTCCTGATTGATAGGCTACCATACTATCATTTGCCCAAGAACTATTATTGAGATTAATATTAGTACTTGAAGAAGTAAGCACTAACAAGGTACTATCTTCACAAGCTCCTGTACTTGAAAAGGGAACATTAACAATAGTTATAGTAGGAAGCGTATTTACTGTAATGTTGATAAAAGCAGTATCAGCACATCCGTTAAGGTCGGTAACTGCCGCCCAATATGTACCAGTAGTACCAACAACAATACTACCTGTTGTTGCTCCTGTATTCCAAAGGATGCTATAAGTACTTAGCGGTGATGCATTATTAACACTATCCAATACTGCTAGATATACTGAATCTCCTTGACAAATAACGGTGTCAGGTTCAGGGAAAATATAATAATGTTCTGAAGGAAATTCTGTTACCTCAATTTCTTGATAAGCACTACAATTGGTTGTAGTATCTGTAATCAATAAGGAATAAATACCCGAACCATTAACATAGAGCATCGTATCTTGTACATTCCCTGTCCAAGTATAATGTAGTCCTGATAAGGAATCAGTCCATAAACTATCTAAACCATTTCCGCACATATTAGTATCGCCATAAATTGTTTGAGCATTAGGCGGATTTATTGCCGTAATATTAATGCTATTATTAACAGTACAACCGATACTATTAAGGGTAACATCTACCGTATAAGTCCCTCCAAAATAGGCGGTAATCCCTGCGGTAGTATCTCCAGTCATCCATTGGAAGCTATAAAGGCTGTTAGGTAAATTAACAGCAATATCGGTACTATCTCCAGCACACATAAGCGTATCGCCAATAAAAGGAGCGTTAAAGTTATTATAAAAAGGGATGTACACCATATAAGTAGTGGCACAAGCACCATTATTAACATTTAAAGCATAAGCATTTGCCGTAGTAGGTAAAAAAGTAATAGAAGCATTAGTATCAGTATGGAGTACTCCCCCATCATACCAAAGCCAGTAATAAGTAAATGAAGTATCTTGTGGACTAGCCATTAAATGTACACTATCTCCAAAACAAATAATGCTATCGCTTACAATCCCAGATACATTAGGCATTATCTCAAAAAATAAAGTATCATAATCAATACAAATCCCATCTTGTACCATTAAATAGATTTGGTGTGTTCCTACCCCTAATAAAGATGCTGCAAAGCTAATACCTGATAAATTAGAATTTACAGGGGTATAGCCTGTTGAAGTCGTCCATTGAAAATTTGTACCTACTGGAACAGCCCCAGAGCTTAATGTAATTTGTTCGTTCATACAATAAAGCGAATCCCTACCTAATATTTGAGCATTTAAACTAGCTGCATTTACTATAAAGTTAAAAAGGGATGTTGTTCCACTTATAGGGTCGTAAACTGTTAGGGAGTAATTTCCTGCAATAGTGGTACTAATACAGTTTGTAGTTGCTCCAGTACTCCAAGTATATTGATAGTTTAAAGCCGCAAGGGAATCACAAGGATTAAAACATAAAAGAGCTACATCGCCAGGACAAGAAATATCGGATTGAGAAGGACAGCCTAGCGGTAAAGAGCAAAGTGCAATACTATCATCTGCCATACAACCAGTTGTAGTGTCCGTTACCCATAAATGATATATCATAGAAGTAGTAGCATAAATGGAAGGTGTTGTTGCCCCTGTATTCCAAAGGTAAGTATAATTAGGGTAGGTAGGTACTTGGCTAAGTGTAGAGGGTAAACAATAACTACTAGAGGAGATACTTGTAATAGGCAAAGGGTTCTCTGTAACTGTAAAAGTAGTATTATCAGTACAGCCATTAGAAGCTGTTACCTCTAAAGAATAAGTAGCAGCAGTAGTAGCAAGTGAGGGAGTAGTGTATAAGTTCCCATTTCCTAAATTCTGCCAAGAATAAGTATAAGGAGAAACTCCTCCTGTTATAATAGGACTTACCACTGGAAAAGGAGCGTATTTACAATATGCAGTATCACTAACACTAACACTAGGAGCAGCTTTTACAACAATATTATCTGTTATCACAGAATCGCAAGGCGTTCCTAAACTAACTGCATAAGTAATGGTGTGTGTACCTACCCCTGCCAATATAGGGTCAAAATAATAGCTTGTCCCAGATTGTGTTACTCCATTACCACTATATACACCTCCTACTGGGTAACCTTGTGTTAATGAAATAGGATTAGCATTTTGACAAATACCAGTAGGAAAATAAAGATTCATTTGTGTAGTAGCATATATTGTAATGCTATAATTAGCTGTAAATGATTGCGAACCTGCATCCGTACAAGAAGTATCTAATAAGGTAAGCGTAAAATTATAGGTAGTAGTAGCCGTTAAATAAGGAGCTAAAAAGCTAATATTAAAAGTAGGCTGTTGCAATCCGTTAAACTGTATGCTTGAGTTTGAAGTGATTAAACTACTTGCAGCGTTTAAAGTCATAATAACTGAAGAACCTGCACCACCACCCGCCTGAACTAATAAGTTGATAGAATCCCCACCGCAATAACTAGCAGTATAATTAGCCGTTTGATTGTAACCATTAAAATATAAACCGCAAGGGTTTGTTGTTTGTGCCTGTGTAAATTGCAAGGATAGTATTGCAATAATACTGAGTAGTAATTTCTTCATAATCGTATTGTTTTTAATTATTATATATGTTACATTATTTAATTTTTATTGTTACAAAGTTTTGAGCTCTTAAATATAAAAAATAAAAGTCAAAACCCCAAATCATTGATTTGCAAATCATTGTACATACAAGCACTTTTTGTATTTTATATGTTTTATTTCAAGTTGAAGCATCTTTAAAATTTATTTGTACATACAAAGAGCTTTCAAAATAAGGCTTTATAATGTGTTAGTCTTTCCTGCCAAAATCTTATTCATTTTCCTTTAAAACTGCTTTTTTTAATTTATTTTCTAGTTTTTTGTTACAAACCTTAATAATTATTTTCTAACTTCTATGGACACCTACTGCTCTTTTTGGACAATCAGGAGTAAACAACCTCTTTTATTTTGATTTTCAATCTTAAGGCTTTTATTTTATCTAAAAAAGAGCAAAAAACCACCCTATATAATCAGGTTAATTGTCTTAAAATACAGTTTAAAGACTGACAATCAGTTTGTTGATGCTAAAAAACCTAACATAGTTGATTGCTTTTTTATCTAAAAACAATTTATCTGCTCTCTAGTAGTCTAAATTCTAATTGTTCAAAAAAGAGGCTTATTTCTTTAAAAAAGGTCAAAAACACACAAGTTAATTATTGCTATTTATGCTTATAAGAACTAGGAGTTTTTAACTTGAACTCTCTTTTGCATAAATTTGAGGAGAAAGATTGGTTGAGAAAGTGGTAAATAAAAAATTAATCCACAATCACTATTAATTAAACTAAATATCTGATTTTAAGCGATATATGTAATTTAAAAATAATATGTTATTATAGCTACATGAGCAGATATATATAAAACTATTACTCTAAAAACGTATAATCCACAATCGCATTGAAATTTCTAACCTAGTGAAATAATTTCAAAAAAATAAAATTAAAAATAGCTACTAGATAAGAGGTTTTTGAAATATTGGCTATTTTTTTAGCTATTTAGAATAAGAGATTCTAATTTTTAAGCGATTTTTAGAAAATTAGTTATGCTTTTTTGGAAAATCTACTCCCAATCCAAAGCCCACCGATAAAAATTCCGATGCGTTCTAAATTCCTCCAGAATCGTTTTTTCTTCTTGGTTTTCACTTTACCTTTATGATTGATATTAAGGTGCGTGAAATCTTCAATAGGATAGATTGCAAGGTTTGGTTCTCCTTTGGGTGTTAAGGTGTGTACTTCTGCTACTTTTGGAGTGATGGAAACAAAAGTAACAAGGGTGTCCTTTTCTAATTGCTTCCTGTAATTAGTGTCAGTTTGGTAAACATAAACCTTAACAGGTTTTTCAACTTCTTTTATTACTTCAACCTCATAAGGACTATCTACATAAATGGTATCTGTGGTAGTTATGATTATCTCCTTATCAAAATATCCTTGTTTAGTAAAAAATAGCCCAAACACAAAGGCAAGGGCTATTCCAATAATGATGTATTTGATATTTGAAAGCATTAAACTAAGTTGACATAATTACCCTCTTTGTAAAGTGATTTTAATTGACTGATAGTCTTACCGAAATTCATTTGAAAGTGAGGTTTGTCTTTAAAGGAAGACCAGTCGCCACCCCAAGAAAAACCTAAACTTTTACCTAAATTTGCTATCTTATTCCAGTTTGGATTGCTCCAAAGGGCTTTGCCGTTTTTAATTTCTACAACATCAAAAGCCAGTCCGTAATTATGATAACTTTCACCTCCTTTAGAGTTTGTAAGTATTTTACCTGTTGTAGTCCTACCACTAGCATAGAGTTTGTTTTGTTCGCTATGATTTCTAAGCCCTGAGCTAATTCTTAGGGTAATTCCTAACTCTTCTTTAGAACGATTGATAAACTCCTTAACCTTTGCTCTAATACTTGGGTGCAGCTTTGCAATTTCCTTGTCTGTTTTCCAATCCCAAGTTTTTGATTTAAGATAGTTAATAGTATTCATAGCTAGGGCTTTAATTTTTTGCCTTTTTACAAAAAGAAGAATAAGCGTAGCAATACTAATTACTATCCATCCATTTTTATTAGGCTTGAAAGCTAGTTTCATTAATCAATAATATTTTTCCATTCTTGAAACTCATTAGGACTTAACTCCTTTCTCATTCTATCTGTCAAGGTTTCATCAAACTTTTGTTTGTAGGCAGATGTAATGCTTTCCAAATTTCCTTTGGATTGATAACCTAAACGCTCTACTGCCTCTTCATCTGTTCCATCGGCATCTATGAGCCAAGAAATACTTGAAGGGTTAGCAGCAGCTCTATATTGTTGCGCAATTTGATTTACATCTTGCGTTTCGTTTTTATCAAAACGAGATGCTCTATATTTTCTAATCAATTTTTTTACTGTTCCTTTCAAGAGGAAAAAAGCTACTATTGAAATAATAGTGGTCATCACATATTTATTAGTCATTACTTTTTTTGCAGTTTTTGTAAGTATAGGTATCATTAGCTAAATTTTTGATATGCCTTTTTGGCAATGGTTATATAATCTGAAATTGTAATCTCTTTGCCCTCTTCTGGAGCAACTTCTTTTATGAAGTCTATCAGTTCAGGACTTTCCACAACAACCGCTACAGCTTGTAAAAGGTCATCGTGTGATAAATGGTCTTGTAAGTCCTGAAAGGCTTGTAGTTTCTCTTCAAGCTCTGTTTGACTGTTAGCTTGTATTTGTAATGCTATCTTGTATGTTTTCATTTTGTTTGCTATATATTGGTTGTAATATAATATCTTTGCTTCGTAGAGTTTAGAATTATTAATATGATTAAAATACATTATGGTTTAATGCCATTGTAAGAGTTTCATATTAATAATTCTTTTTTTTTCATACTTAACTGTTACTCTTTTTCAATCTCTTTTAACTCTTCTATTTTTGTTGATTCTTGGATTAAATACTCCTCTTCCATAGGGTAGTTAATTTCGGTTATTGGAGTTTCCTCCTCTTCCTCTTCAACTGCTGAATCATTTAGATCTAAACCGTTAAGGCTTATTGCTTCCTCCTGTTCAATATCTTGTGCCAACTCTTCAACCTCAATTTCTGTTTCATCTTCCTGTATCTCAAAAGCTACTTTAGTTCTGTTTACTTTTGGTTTTTCTTTTTCTTTTGGCTGTTCTGCTGCTCCAAGATTACTTGCTTTGCTTACTGAAGGATTTATAAATTCTTTAAATACAGCACCTAATACAGCAGGGGCTTGTTTTAAGTAACCTTTCATATTATCCCTTACATCTTCTTCCTTTTCTGCAAGTTCTTGTTCTCTAATGGCAAGGGCTTGTTCTCTTTGATTAAGGCTGTTTTCTCTTTCTCCAAGTAGCATTTCTTTAAATCCTAAATTTTGCTCTTTAAGTTTATTGTGTATATCATTCTGCCACTTTTCCTCTTTCAACTCGTATTCTTTGCGTAAGCCAGAGAGTTGCATATCCATTTCCTGCCTAAAAATATCGTTTACCATTTCAACTTTAGGAGCTGCTTTTTGCTCTGGAGTAGTAAGGTTAATATTTACATTGCCATTCCTATCAACTTTATGAGGCACTCCGTTAATACTTACCGTTTCTTCAGGTTCAGGCTCTACCCATTCAATCGTTTCATTTACCTTAATAAAGAAAGGGGGATTATTTCTTGCTGACAATTCATTAGTACCGTATTTAATCTGCACTTCAGCATCAATATTATCCTTAGTAATCTTTTCTAAATGTTCGCCAAAACTTATATTATTAGGGTTTTCGCTATCAGATGAACAAATCATAATACTGTTCTCATCTTTTATAGACCAGTAGGAGTAACGAGCAATTTTTTTCTTTGCCAGTTCTATATCAATATAATGTTTCACCTTTTTCATCTTAGAATATTACTCTTACATATTGAATTAAGAAAGGTACATCTGCGTTTGAATCAACGGTAACTGCTCCCCAATGTGCTGAAATAGTATCGTTCACAAAATCAACAAATTCACCGCCTGATTTATGGCAATTGTTTTCGTTGTAGTTTACAACCTTAGTTGCAGAAGTTAGATTAATGCTAAAAGCAGAACGTCCGCTTAAATGGAAGTTGTGTACAAATACAGCTTCATTTGCTGCTACTTCTATTGACCTTGGGCTGCTAACAGATTCATCAACGATGTGATAATCTGTGATGCCTCTATGAGAAAGTTCGTTTTGTATTTTTAAAGTAAGTAGGTTCATAATGTATTTATTGTAGGATTAAATAAAGATTTGTTTTGCTGTTGGTATTGCTTTTGTTTCGGACACTTCCTCTAATAAAGTTGCTCTTGCTACAAAAGGAAATGAAGCTACTTTTTGGGGCAGTATGTATGCTCTTTGCTAAAGGCAGAGATTCAAAGATTAATTTTGTGCCTCCTTTTTCTGCAATTGACACCGCTACATCTGGAGAACTGAGCAGTCCAACTATCTTTTCATTATCTTGTAATCTGTAATGAAAAGCCTTTATTTGATTGGGCTGCATTTGTTCAGCATATATGTTTACGATGCGTTTCATTTTACAAGTGCTAAATAGATTCTAAGGGTATAAGGATAGTTGTCTATGAGTCCACCATCTTGGTAGGCTATTTCTAATTTATTACCACTAGCAGCAGCCTCTATTGGGAAAAATCGCTCTGAGGGTGCAACATGATTTGAAGATTGTAAAAACAGCACTTCAAATCCTTTAGGTAAAACATCCTTTCCATTAATGGAACAAGATGTTAAACTACTTCCAAGTGGCACATTGTCTAAAATTGCAATTCCACTCAAAAGGCTAAAATCTCGGTCTAGTTCCTCATTAATACGCACCAATTCATTAGCTGCTGTAACCTTTTTTGTTATGAGTTGTATTTTTTGCATTAGGCTGTTGTTTCTTGGGTTGGTGCTGGTTTCGGCTCTCCTACGCCATAATTAAAAGCTTTATAGGCACTTACTCCATCTGTTGAAGTTCTTACACTTTGAGCAAGTATTTTTCTTTCCTTAGGACTTAAACTATTGATGGCTTCAATAATTTCATTTACGATTTGACTGTCTGTATTTGGCATTTTTTAAAATTTAAAAGGTGAATAAAAAGAGTGGGAGGGCTGAAGCTCCCACTCCAAAAAAACGAAAGGTTAGTATCCGTAGACACTTGTACCCTCAAAGAATACTTTTAAGAATCCTGGTACATCAGCAGGTAAGTTGATGTTAAATTCTATTGGTGTTTGTGGCTCAATTGTTTTAGGATTATTTAAAGTATAGAAACCAAAAGGCTTATTGACATTAAAGCCATACTGACCATCTGAGAACCTACGGATAGGCTGCTTTTCAAAAACCTTTTTTCCGTTGATTTCTAGCTCCCATTCTCCATTTAAAAGTGCAGGAGGAAAAGAGTGTACAAATGCCCCATCAATAGCAGTAGCATCGTATAGTAGTCTAATGCCTGATAAAGTAAGGTGTCTATCTTTTCCTAACTTACCATTGTCAATATTTGTGATTCCTAACTCCTCAGCTTGTGAGAGTTTAATCATTTCCGTTCTCGTTCCTCTTATTGCTGCTGTTGCATAATAAGGAGCATCAGAAATTTGAGCCTTGCCACTTCTTAAAGCCTGTTGCGTATTTCTAGGCAATTTGTGGATGCGTTCTAAAAAATGCTTTCTAAAGCGTGAAGCTCCAATCTCTTGTCTTGCAGATTTTCTAAGGCTTCTGCTACCTCTTCCGTCAACCCCTGATAGGATGATTTCTTCATTTGTTAATTCTTCCATTGTGTTATTTGTTTTTAATGGGTTAATAATTGATAAATTCTAAATAAGTTTTGCAGCCTTTTTTAATAAGCTAGAGTACTTTGCTCTTGGGTGTTTAGCTTGTAATTGCTTTGCTTTTTTGTGCATCAGCTTTAATCTTTTAGCATTACTTCTTTGGGAGCTTCTAGCTTTAGTAATACTTTTAGTCGGCACTTTGAAAATGGTCGTACTTCCTCTAAGGGGTGCATTTAATTTTCTTCTTTTAGTAGCATTTCTTTTACGAGTTCTAGCACCTTTCAATCCAGATAAGGAGCGTTTTCTCTTTTGCTTCATTTTATTCCAAGCTAAGAGAGAAACAAGGGCAACAACACCACCAATCCCAACAATCATAATTTTCTTTTTATGCGTAATAAAAAATAGTTTTGCTTTTTGATAGAATGTTGGCTTTTTGTCTGTGTCCTCCTCTTCGTTGGTGTTTGCTTTTCTCATACTAGGGCTATTATTAGTGTTGTCTTGATTGTCAGATAAATCATTTTCAGAAAAGTCAGTATCTTCATCTGTGTTAGTATTTGCATCGCTTGAAGTTTTTGCTTTGCTCTCTTCTTTATCTTTCTTTTTCTTTTTGAAAAGTTTTAAAGGATTGATTTTTGAAAATAGTTTCTTTATAAATAAAAGGAATCCACTACCTGCGGCAGCCGTTCCTGTAGCTACTACTCCCAATTGTAAGCCTGTCTTTTTGGCGGCTCTTCCCTTTACGATAGCCTTTTTGAATTTGCTTGATGTTCCGCCTAGTTTGGTATAAAATTTCTCTGCTTTTTTAAGAGCCTTTACCAACTTTTGCCACTCGTTAAGGTCAAGGTTTTTAGCCTGAGCTTGTTCCTTGTTCAAATAGCCATAGATTAAACGAGATGCAATTTTTGATGTATTCGTTCTTAAAATAAGTAAGATAGCCCCACGAATTGCCATAGTAGCAGGGTTGTACTTTACAACTGCTTTAACTACTTTCTTAATTCCTTTTCCTATTTTCTTAAAGAAGTTTTTAAACCTAAATCTTCCTAATCCATCTATTGAGTCATCAAAAACGGCTGATAAATCAATTTCTTCAGCTTTCGCTAAATAAATAGGAGTATCATCATCTAAGCCGTTTAATTCTTCGCTCTCTAATTCATTTAAGGATAATAAAATGGCTTTGTAAAAATTCTTATAGGAAGAGTTAGAACGGATATAATCGTTTAAAATATCTTCTCTTTCCTCTTCATCTTCCCAGACTTGCATTAAGTCATTAATACGCTTGTATTCTGCTTTTACATTAATAACCTGAGATAAAGCACTAGGTTCTGTTTCCTCTTTTATAAGGGTCTTTTTTGCTTTGTTGATTTCTGCTAATATTCCTCTTTCAAGGATATTGGCAACATCAACTGAGCCATTGAGTACTATATCTGCTTCGGCTTCTGTTTCAACTTCTTTTAAGCCTTGTAAAAAGGAGTTTTCCAAAATGTCGTTGTCCTCTACCTCTTCAATTCCTGAGAGGCTAAAAGGCTCGTTTATTTGTTCAATCAGTTCGTTTTTGGCTTCTTGGTCTACGCCAGATAGTTCTTGTAATTCCATAATTGTTATTGTTTTTAAGTCTTTTATTGGCTCAGCTTCATAATTGAAGTGAGGTATTTCGGGTACTACATCAATCACATATTCATTACCCTCATAATCAAAAGCTACTGGGTAAATGTGTTGAAAGCGTCCTTTTTCTTTGTAGGCTGCTACTCTAAATTCGTGAGGGATATTTAAGTTAAGTAAGAGTGAGGAAATTAGTATCGTATAATCATCACAATCAATACCTGAATCCTTGTCTTTTAAACTTCTTAAAGGGGTTCTAAGTTCTTCTATACCTTCTGTATCTAAATGATAAGTGGTGTTGGCTCTCATCCAGTTCCAAATGTTTTCAGAAGTATCTGCAACAGTATTTCCTTTTAGGGATAAAGCCAACTCTGAAACTGTTTTATAATCTCTCAAAACAATATGTTTCATGTGTGTTAGCGTATCACTTAAACTGGCATTCTTTTTGATGGTAGTTCTATTGGTTAATCCGTTTAAATTTTGATTGTCTGCAAAAAGCTGAAAAGCATTTCTGATGATGTCTTGTAATAGTGGTTCTACCTTTTCTAAAAGTTCAACTGAAGGGTAGTATTTAGTAGAATAATTACTATCAGAAAGGAAGTGATTAACAAGCCCTTTTTCATTCATCAAATAAGTAACATAAGCCTCGAAAGTTCTTGCAAATACTTCATTTCTTCTATTCCAGTATTCTGGCAACCGCTCAATACTTCTGTGGAATGAGGTTTTACTTCCATCTTCTTCCCAATAAAGTTTATTTAATAGCAATTCAAATTGCTGCTCAAAATAATTACCATTTTCTAGTACATCTTGGCTTAGTCTTTTTCTTGTGCTTCTGCCTCCTGATGCAAATTTTTGCTTTGTTTCTGTGTAAAAAGAAATAATATTGTCAATAGCGTGTCCATATTCGTGAGCCAATGAGCCAAAACCTTCAGTTTTTGTAATATTGATTACTGCGTGTGGTGTGGCTTCATAATGAGCTAAAGCACGACCTTTACCTCTTGCCCCTAATGCAATAGAGAGTTTTCCATTTAAACCTGTTTGATTAGCAGGAACATTAAACAAATGCGAAAGGTGTACTAAAGAGAGCATAGAGCCGTATAAAAAGTTGGCTCTATCTTCTTGGTTCATCCAATTGCCATACTCTATGCTTCTTAAATTAAAATGTTTCTGAGCTGTTGGAGTATCTAATAAAAAAGGATGGAATACCAATATATATTCATCTACTACTCTTTGCGTGTCAATGTCAATTTCATTGAGCCAATGTGTATCGATTCTTCCGCCTTCTACCAAAACCCCTGCATCTTCATACTTTCCTAATATGTCGTTGTTTTCAATCACTTGTTATAGGTTTTTTGTTTTAAGGCTGCTATATGTGCATCTTGTTTATTGATTCTGGATGTATTGTGTTTTACATCTTCTTTAAGTTCAGTAATATCAGCCTCAATGCTCTTTTCAATCTGCATTTGAATACCAACTATTAACTGTCGCATTTGGTTAGTGTAATCGGTTAATTCTTTAATCAAGCGTTTAAATTCCTTGTGTACAGTCTTTAGCCAGTAGCCAATGATTCCAATCAATGCAGAAATCATAATCGAGGTAATTATTAAAAAGATTTTTTCCATTATACCTCTAGTGTTTCGTTAATATCTATTGTAAAGCCTTCTGCATCAACAAAACCTTTTAGGTTAATCTTAATGCCATATTTGCCACTTGTAAGATAATTAGCCCCTACACTTGCGTATCCTCCTGATTCCATAATTAGGGCGTTGAGTTCTTGTGAGGAAATGCTATAAGTGAGGGGTAAGAGTGTGTTCTTATTGGGAGCAATCACTACTTTATCTTTTAAGGGGATGCTTTGTTCTGCTATGGCTTTTCCTTCCAAATTAAATACATCAACTTTAACTTGTGAAATATTAAAAGTGGAGGGAGAGAAATTGCCTAAAGAAATATTGATGTTTAAATCAATATCAGAGAGTAAGGAAGAAAGGTTGAGTTTAGGAAAGTTAAAACTTTCTACACCTACCTTAATGCGGTTCGCATTATTGTATTTGGTATAATACCCCCAACCTTTTCTTCCAAGAAACAAGAGAGCAATTAAAAATGTTAGTATTATAACTTTTTTCATGCTGCAAATATGTGGCAGCTTGAAATAGTGCTTTCCCGTTCAGGCACTTTCGAGCATATTAAAGCACCTTAAAGCTACTTCGGGCACTTCCGAGCATCTTAAAGCAAATTTATAGTGTCATAAAAAGTATCTATTGTTAGCCTAGCACTCATAACCTCCGTAACTGCTGATGGATTTATTTCTTTTAGTCTTTTTATATTCTTATTATAATTCATCTGTACATTTATTATCTAGCCTTTATTAAATTATTATTTCGCAAGAGTAGTTGTTCTGCATAAGAAAAACATCAGTATAAATACGGAGGCACATGGTATATGTAAAGTTATTTCAGTACAATTTATTAAGCTGTAAAGCTATTTTAGGGTGCTACTACTAGTAAAATCGCAAATATTTAGTGCGTACTTGGTGCATACTTAGTGATATTTGGTGCGTACTTAGTCCGTACTTAGTGATATTTGGTGGGGTTTATTGCCTTTTTCATATTCCAATAATGTAGTTGTTTGCTGCTCCATAATTTCCGATATGTGCTTTTGGATGCAATGTTTATTGCCAATTTTGTAATTGTGCCAACCTTTCCAAATCTCTTTCTGCATTACATTAAGCCACTTACACCAAGTTGCAGCACAGAGTACAAATTTATCGGTTTCTCTTACTCCATTTTCAAATGCTAACTCTACTGCTTTGAATGGTAGCAATGAATATCTGCTTTTAAGGTCTTTAGCTAAGTTCTGAGCCAACATAACCTTATGGCTAGGGTCATTATCCTTTTGTCCTAAATCTGCAAAGGAGCGTGTTAAAACATCCACACATAATAATTCCAATTCATTTTGATTAATTTTTTTGATTTCCATTGTGTATGCTTTTCAATAATGCTTTTGCTTCTTGATGAGATTTTAGCCGCGTAGCGACTTTATCCGTCTTTGCTCCGTTCTCAACTGCTCTACTTTCCCAAGAACGAACGGCAGCTTTCCAATCTTCCATTTTATTTTTTCCGATTCGCCAACCATTGCTCTCATAATGATTAAAAAATTGTTTTGCATCAATTATGTTGCCTTGTTCTTTTACAAAAAAAATAACATCATCAAGCAAAGGTTTTTTAAAAAAATCCTTTTCTTTATTAATTACTTGATTATTTAAGTATTTAATTGTATCATTATTTAATTGTGTCGGGTTTTCCGTATCAGGTTTTTCCGTATTCGGATATTCCGTATCAGGTTTTCCCGTATTCGGATGTTCCGTATTCGGATTATCCGACTTAGGTGTTATTTTAGTTTCATAAACTATATACTCATAGCCTTTATATTTTCCTTTAATCCTTACTCTATTCCTAATGATATAACCATTATCTATAAGCTCGTTAAATCCACTCATAACAGCATCTTTGCCCTCTTTCATAATAGCTACAATTCCATTTATTGATAAATCCCATTCTGGAGGCAGTGATAACAGGGTACAAAGTAAACCCCTCCCTTTTGCAGATAAATCTGTATCTCTAAATATATCATTACTGATAATCGTGTAGTTATCATTTTTTATTATTCTAATTATTTGCATAGCTTATAATTCTTCTGGTTCTCCCAAAAAATCAAATATCTGCTTTACTTGACTAGGAGAGAAGGCTCTACCCCTATACACTCCTAATTTACCCTTTATTGGTAGCAGCCAAGCATATAAAGTCTTTCTACTGATTCCGTACAAATTAGATAGTTCTTTTTTAGAATAGGTTTTGTATTTCCTTTCTTTCATTGTTTAGAATCTTATCTTTTATTTGCTTCTTGCTCAATCTCATCTATTGTTTTTTTTCTATGCGATTGAATCCACGCTGTAAGTTCCTTTTTAGAAAAGATAAGTTTCTTTCCCACTTTGTTGAAAGGAATTTTTCGCTTATGAGTATAATCGTAAAGAGTAGCCACAGCAATATTTGTGTATAAACTAGCCTCTTTAATCGTAAGATGCTCATTTTCTTCTTCCATTACTTTTTGATGAGCAGTTGAAATATCTATTGCCTTTTCTACGGCTATTTCAATAAAAGATTTTAGTTCGTGGCGTGATACTGAGATTAACATTAAGTTGTCCATTGTTTTGTTTTTTTAAAGTTCGAGGCAAACATGAGGAACTTTTTTAAGAAAAGTCGTTACCGTAATGATTACCGTAATGACTTTTAGCACTTAACAATCAGTAAATGAGCGGCTTAAATTTTACTTTTTTTTGATGTTTTCAAACTTTGGAGCGTATTTTTTGGTAAAAATGTGTTCAAAAGTAGGCTCTAAATCATCAGAAATTGCGGGTTTTAAGATTTGTTGTATGCTATTTGACTTTGTAAAAGATTTTTTAATCTTTGATGCTTCTATTTCTTTAATAAACCCTTTTCTTTTTAACTCAACAAATAGTTCTGCTAGTTGTGTTTGTGTTCCTAACCAGTTCATTTGTGGAGTTTCTGAGATATGTTGATGGGCAGCATCTACAAGCATCCATTCTTTTATCGCTTGTTTTGTTTTCTCCATAAGAATAGTTGATTGGTCTAATAAGACAAAACTTAAATAAGTATTAAAATTATTAGAATACTCTTTTGAGTGATAGTCTAAAAAGTCTGGAATTAATGGTAAGGCTGTTTGTCGTAAACTCACAGCAAAAACATAATCTCTATCTATTTTAGATGTATCACTACTTAAAGTATAAGTTACGTCTTTAATGTTAAGGATGCTGTTTTTTTCTATCTTACACGATAGACGTTTAAGAATACTAGCATCGGCAAATTCATTTGTATAAGAAAATAGCAGCTCTATAATATAAACGATATTAAGGTTTAACTTAAATCGTTCTTTTTCAGAAACTAAAAGGATAGTTTTTATTCCCAATTCCCAATCTTCAGTTAAATAATCATTAAGTAAAGCGGTAACCTCTTTTTTGCTTAAAGGCTCTTTATTCAAAGACCGCATAAACTCATTAACTAAGCGAGTAGCAAATTGAATATCTTTTAATAATCGGATATTTTCAAACAATAACCCTCCTATCTGAGTAATATCATTGCTCAGTTCAATTTCATCTAGTAATTTCATTAAGTAGTTTAAAAAATATTTGGAATTTTATTTGCTGCCTCAACTTTCTTTTCATTGACAATATTGGCATAAATCTGAGTAGTTTTAATGTCTTTATGTCCTAACAATTTAGAAACTGTGTAAATATCTGTACCTAAAGTTAATTGCAAAGTAGCGTAAGTATGTCTAGCACAATGAAAAGTGATGTTCTTAGGGATACCTGCTTTCAGTACCCATTGACTTAATTTGAGGTTATTCCATGCACCATAATTTAACCCTTTAAACACTCTAGTTCTTGGCTCTTCTCTTTCTCCTAAAAGATTAAATGCCTGTTCGCTTATAGGTTGGGTTTCTACTCCTTTTGTTTTTGTTTGTGTAAATCGTAAATAATAGCCTAGTGCTTCTGAATGTTGTATTTCCTCCCAAGTCAATTTACTAATGTCTGACCACCTTAATCCAGTTAAAGTACTAAAAAGAAAAGCTGTTTTTAAGAGCGGCACATAACATTCTGTTTTTGCTAATAGTTGTAGTTCCTCAAGAGTTAAAAATTCCCTTTGTATTTCAGTTTTTTTTATACTTTTAATATTGTCAGAAGGGTTATAAGAAATAATTTTTTCTCTATAAGCTTGTTTTAAACAAGCTCTTAATAGGCTATAATAATGATGAGAGGTGTTTTTAGAAAGAGGACTCTTATTGCTTTTTCTAGCCTCTTTCAGTAAATAGTTTTTGAAGTTTTCTAGCCAAGATTCATCAATGTCCTTAAAAGGAACGTGAGTACTAGAAAATATTATTAGGTGATTCAGAACAGAAGTCCAACTGGAATAAGTCTTTAGGTTAGTTTTTTTCTCAGCTTGTTCTTTAAAGTAGGTGATGAAATTTATTGATTGTACTTTTTCTTTTTTAAATCCATAAATTGCTCCTTGAAGTTCTAATAGTCTTTTTGCGGCTATGCTTTCAGCAAGTAATAATGTTTCCTTGTTAATACCCTTTTCTTTTTTATCTTTGGGGCTTGAAAAAATATAGAGCTTTAAATATTCCTTGTATCTTTTTTTTGCATTGAGAGGTTGATAAATATCTAAGTAAAGGCTAACCCTGCCAGCACTTAATTGTTTTTGTCTTAAAGTAATTTTCATAAGTAAATATTTTATGTCCCTTGAAAAAACAACAAAGGGACAATATGATAACAAAAATAATCAAAAAAGAACAAAAATAAAAGAATGAACACGCTTAATTTATTAACAAAAATAGAAAACTCTAGGGATAAAATTATTTCTCCTTTGATTTTTTCTGTTGTATTTATATTCGGAAGATTATGAAATCGAAATTTACATTTATTACTCCAAAAGAAGGTTCTATAAAGGATGATATGTTGTCAGGTCTTACAGTAGCTTTAGCTTTAGTTCCTGAGGCAGTAGCCTTTGCTTTTGTTGCGGGGATATCTCCAATTATTGGGCTTTATGGTGCTTTTATGATGGGTTTAGTTACTGCTGTTTTTGGAGGTAGACCAGGAATGATTTCAGGAGCTACAGGTGCTTTAGCTGTAGTGATGGTACATTTAATAAAGGAAGGTAATGCTATGGGAGCAGAGGGTGATATGCTAGGATTGCAGTTTCTTTTTGCAACCTTAATTTTAGCGGGGATATTTCAAGCTTTAGCAGGGGTGTTAAAAATGGGAAAATTTGTAAGAATGATACCACACTCAGTAATGATGGGTTTTGTAAATGGTTTAGCAATTGTAATTTTTACATCTCAATTAGGGATGTTTCAAACAGGAGGTGAGTGGTTGAGTGGTTCAGCACTTTATACTATGCTTGGTTTAGTTGCTTTAACAATGGGAATTATGTTCTTTTTGCCAAAAATTACTAAGAAGGTTCCTGATGCTCTTGCAGCAATAATTGTTGTGTCGTTAATTGTTATTTTTGGTGATATTGATACGCAAACTGTTAAGTCTTTTATAGTTGAGGGAGGAGGAGAAGGTATTAAGGCAGGTTTGCCTACTTTTAATGTTCCTATGATATCTTTAAATTTTGAAACTTTAGGTTTTATTGCTCCTTATGCTTTAATATTAGCTGCAATTGGTTTAATAGAATCTTTAATGACGCTTAATTTGGTTGATGAGTTAACAGAGACTCATGGTAATGGTAATAAAGAATGTATGGCGCAAGGTGCTGCAAATATTATTAATGGATTTTTTGGAGGTATGGGTGGTTGTGCTATGATTGGACAATCAATTATTAATATAAAATCAGGAGGTAGAGGAAGGTTGTCAGGTATTACTGCTGCTTTAGCTTTATTAGCATTTATTTTATTTGCTTCAACTTATATTGAAATGATTCCTATTGCAGCTTTGGTTGGGGTTATGTTTATGGTAGTTATAGGAACATTTGCCTGGAATACTTTTAAAATTTGGAATAAGGTGCCATTATCGGATGTATTGGTAATTGCATTAGTAACAGTGCTTACGGTTGTTTTTGATTTAGCTATTGCAGTTATTTCTGGGGTTATTGTTTCTGCACTAGTATTTGCTTGGGAAAATTCATTAATGATTAGAGCGCGAAAGTATACTGATAATCATGGAATAAAACATTATGAAATTTTTGGGCCATTATTTTTTGGTTCTATAGAATTGTTTAATTCAAAATTTGATGTAAAAAATGATCCTGATGAGGTGGTAGTTGATTTTGCAGAATCTCGTGTTGTTGATCAGTCAGCAATAGAGGCTTTAAATAAATTAGCAGAACGTTATCAGAAAAATGGAAAAACAATTCATTTGCGCCATCTTTCTCCTGATTGTGTAAAGCTGATTAAAAGGGCAGAAAAAATTTGTGATGTAAATGTTTTGGAAGACCCAGATTATTTTGTTGCAATTGATAATTATAGACAAGAACTATTAAAAACAAAAGTATAAATTAAAAGCCCACTAAGTAAGTGGGCTTTTAATTTAATTATTCTTTTACAATCTTTATTCTTTTAGTTTTGCTTTCTAAGATGTATATACCATTTGAGTAAGTAGATAAGTCAATACTTTTTCCTTTTCCTTGTTTAACTAATGTGCCTAATATATCGTAGAGTTTGTATGCTATGCTTTCAGATAAATATATAAGCCCATTTGTAGGGTTGGGGTAAATCTGTAGTTTACTTTTGTTTTCGTCAATATCTAAAGGAATAGAAAAGTTCATTAAATGTTTCTTTTGAGCATTATATACATACCTCTGTGAAATTACACTTACATACCCGTTGTCATTTCCTTTCATATATTTAACTACAGCAGCAACTAATGAAACCTGATTTTCATCAAATTGATTTGGTAATGTATAGGAAAATTGATGTTGGTAAGAGTCTCCTGAACTTACAATATGAGGTATTATTCCATCAATTCCATAGGGCCCAGAGTTAACATAGTTTCTTAATACATGTTTATGAATAAAAGGAGAACTTGGAGCTCCAGATTGGTCCCATCCAAAGCCACTTTTAATTATACTATCTTCAACTATCATTAATACAATCCTTACATCCCCAGCTGAGTTGTCGGTATAGTCTACTTTAATGTCAGCAATAATCTCTCTTGTTACTGGGTCCCAATTGTGATTAATATTAATATCTAGGGGTGTGAAATCACTTTTTTGGTTTGTAACTGCATATGGCCAAATACTTCTGTTTAAAGCCTCATTGCTGTTTATATAATTGGCATAACCATTGCTTGGATTATTTGCATAATATGGTTTTCTGTCAACAACTGCTGTTGGGAATGCTGATGATGCAAATACTCCTCTTAATAATTCTGATGCGCCAGCCATTGAGTCGTTATTATGAATAGCAGTTATAATAACATCATCACCATGTTGGTCTTTAATGTTGTCTAATACTAATATTCCATCATAACAATAACCGCACCATGTTCCAGTCCATTCTTCTAGTAATACTTTTTTATTAGCACTTGTGTTATTAAATCCTGTTATATATTCGGTTAATGTATCATTGCAGTTCATGTCATCTATTTGTCCGTTTACATTACTTACCCAGGTCTTAAGCTCGTAGTTCTCTGAAGGCGAACTTATATTTATTAGGGTTGGATGTGACCAGTAAGATGTTTTAGAATTTGTTATGTCAGATGTGACATTCAGAACACATTCATTAGCTGATATTAAAAAGCTATTTGAGCCACTAAATCCAGTATTTGGAGAAAAGGTGTAGATTGATGATCCGTTACCATTAATTATAGAATATTGGCTTCCATTCCATCCATCTCCAAGAGAATCATTCCAGTTAAAAATATAATAACCTGTAGGCAAACAGTATGTTGAGTTATAATTGTTGTTGTTAGAATATCCATTGCCTTGAGCAATAGTTGTTCCGTTTGAATTTGTAATATGCCATGATATCTCATTGGCGTTAAGAAGAGTGTTGATTGCAATTTCGCAATAGCCCCCAAATAAAGTGTCAGTATCTACTATTTTTGTTGTTGTTTGCACGGGCCCTCCGTCTAGGGTATAGTTTATATCGTATGATATTAGTGCTGAGTCTCCTTCATTTCTGACAATTCCTTCTAGCTTATGATCTCCAATGTTTAAATGGTTTCCTATGTTTATCCCAATTAAGGAAGCATCATTTACTATTGGTCCATTCCAACTGAATCGATATACTTCGTAATCTTCTGAACCTGTTGGTGCAGAAGGAATGTAATTAGGACTTCCGGCTACCTGACATCCAATAGTTCCATCTATATTTTCGCATCCAATTGTAGTATTTATCATAGGGTAAAATGAAGAGTTAGTGCTAATGTTTCTTTCTTTAATAATAATGTCAAAATCAGCACAATTTTCTTTTATTTGAAGTTCAACACTAAAGTCATCTCCAAAAGATGCTCCTCCTGGGTAGTTCAGGCTAAACCATCGTATTACGTGAATTCTATTTGGGGCTACTCCAAAGGTCTGTATTGATAATGAAGCTTCCATAGTAAAGTTATCCCAACATGCATAAATTGCATTGTTTGGTCCTGTACTATTTGGCAAACTGGTATTGTTTCCTATTGATAATCCATTTGTATTTTCAAATGTAATATAGCCATCATGAGCAACTCTATATCCAGTAACAGGTTGTCCATAAAAATTCCAAGCAAAAGGAAGAGAATACCAAGTTGATAAGTTGTCTGATTCGGATGGATAGGTGTATGGGTATGCTGAAGAACTATAATTTTTATCATCTCCAGTATAGGAGCTGATAGTATAATTTTGAGCATTTGATAAAACAGATGAGGTAATAATTAGTATTAAAGAGTATATTAATCTTTTCATAGCTTTATAGTTTTTAGTTCGTGAATACGAAGATAGTTTAAAAACATTATTCTTATTACTTCGTTGATTTTAAGACTTATGCGTTCAAAATAGAAGCTTGATAAGATGTGAGAATCTTAGAGGTGGAGTAATAAAATAATGATAATAAGAATTTGTTTTTGAAGTGCTTAAATAATCACTCTTAAAAATAAAAGCATAAAAAAGCCCATTGAAAAATGGGCTTTTCATTTTTATGTATTAGAATTTATTAAGAATTCTGTTGTTTAATTAAATTAAGAGCTGACCCGGCTTTAAACCAATCAATTTGAGCTTGATTGTAAGTGTGGTTTAATAGGATAGTATCAGTTGTTCCGTTGGTGTGAATAGCTTCTAAAGTAAGCTGTTTTCCTTCTGAAAAATCACTTAAGTCAATAAAGTTGAAAGTGTCATCTTCTTTTATTAAATCATAGTCTGATTCATTAACAAAAGTTAAACCTAGCATTCCTTGTTTCTTAAGGTTTGTTTCGTGAATACGAGCAAATGATTTTACAATTACGGCCATTACTCCAAGGTGTCTTGGTTCCATAGCAGCATGCTCTCTTGATGACCCTTCTCCATAATTATGATCTCCAACAACAATTGAAGTAATTCCAGCAGCTTTGTATTTTCTTGCAACATTAGGTACTTCATCAACAGCTCCATCAATTTGATTGGTTACAGCATTTGTCTTTCCTCCAAAAGCATTTACGGCTCCAATTAAACAATTGTTTGAGATATTGTCAAGGTGTCCTCTGTATCTTAACCAAGGTCCTGCCATAGAAATATGATCAGTAGTACATTTTCCTTCAGCTTTAATTAAAAGTTTAGCCCCTGTAATATTCTTTCCGTCCCAAGCATTAAAAGGAGAAAGTAATTGTAATCTGTTAGAGTCAGGGCTTACTACTACTTCAATTCCACTTCCATCTTCAGCTGGAGCTTGGTATCCATTGTCTTCTACTGCAAATCCATTAGGAGGTAATTCATGTCCTTTTGGTTCGCTAAGCTTTACTTGTTCCCCATTAGCGTTTGTTAAAGTATCTGTTATAGGATTGAAATCTAATCTTCCTGATATTGCAACAGCAGCTACCATTTCTGGAGAAGCTACAAAGGCATGTGTGTTTGGGTTTCCGTCAGCACGTTTTGCAAAGTTTCTGTTAAAAGAATGAACAATTGAGTTTTTCTCTTGTTTTTCAGCTCCTTCTCTGTCCCATTGTCCTATACAAGGCCCACAAGCATTTGTAAATATTTTAGTAGATTCAAATTTGTTAAATGTATCTAATAATCCATCTCTGTCTGCAGTGTATCTTACTTGCTCTGATCCTGGGTTAATTCCTAAAATTGCTTTAGGTTGTATTCCTTTGCTAACAGCATCTTCAACAATAGAAGCTGCTCTTGTTAAGTCTTCATATGAAGAGTTGGTGCATGATCCGATAAGTGCCCATTCTACATCTAGTGGCCAATCGTTTGCAATAGCTTTTTCTTTCATGTCAGCAACTGGAGTTGCTAAGTCTGGAGTAAATGGTCCGTTTAAGTGAGGAGTAAGTTCAGATAAATTAATCTCAATTACTTGATCAAAATATTGTTCTGGGTTAGCGTAAACTTCTATATCTCCAGTTAAATGTTCTTTAATTTCATTTGCAGCATCAGCAACATCATCTCTATCTGTTGCTCTTAAATATCTTTCTATACTTTCGTCATAGCCAAATGTTGAGGTAGTAGCACCTATCTCAGCACCCATATTACAGATAGTTCCTTTTCCTGTAGCTGATAATGAAGTAGCTCCTTCCCCAAAGTATTCTACAATTGCTCCTGTACCTCCTTTTGCAGATACAATCCCTGCAACTTTAAGTATTACATCTTTTGGAGCTGTCCATCCATTTAGTTTTCCTGTTAATTTAACACCTATTAATTTTGGAAATTTTAGTTCCCAAGGCATTCCTGCCATAACATCAACAGCATCAGCACCACCTACACCAATAGCAACCATCCCTAAACCTCCAGCATTTACAGTATGAGAGTCAGTACCTATCATCATTCCTCCAGGGAATGCATAGTTCTCTAATACTACTTGGTGAATAATTCCTGCTCCTGGCTTCCAGAATCCAATTCCATATTTGTTACATACTGAGCTTAAGAAATTAAACACTTCATTGTTCTGATTAATTCCTTCTTGTAAATCTTTGCTTGCTCCAAGCTTTGCTTGTATTAAGTGATCGGCATGAGCTGTAGAAGGTACTGCAACTTTACTTTTTCCTGCTTGCATAAATTGTAATAAAGCCATTTGAGCAGTAGCATCTTGCATTGCTACTCTATCTGGAGCAAAATCAACGTAATCTTCACCTCTTTTAAAAGCAGTATTGCTTGTTCCGTCCCAAAGGTGTGTGTATAATATCTTTTCAGATAGTGTTAAAGGCTTGTTTGTTATTTGCCTTGCAGCAGCAACTGTATTAGGGTATCTTTTGTATACCTTTTTAATCATTTCAATGTCAAATGCCATAGTATGTTTTTTGTTTTAAATAGGGTTGCAAATGTAATAATTTGAGTCGATATTTAAGCTGAAAAAAGGCAATAAAAAAGCCGAGCATTTGCTCGGCTTTTTTATTTTTAATATGTTGTAATTACCTTATTCAGCAATAACTTTAAACGGTACGCTAATACTTACAGTTCTGTGTAGTCTTACATCAGCTTCATAGTTTCCTAATTCTTTAATAGAAGTAAGTTTTACAAAGCTTGAATCTAAGTCGTGTCCTAGAGCAGCTAAAGCATCAGTAAATTGACTTGTTTTTACAGAACCAAATAATTTAGTTCCTCCTTCAGCAACTTTTGCTTTAAGAACAATTTCTAATGTAGGTAAAGTTTTAGCAACTTTTTCAGCAGCAGCAACTGCTGTGGCTTCTTTTTGTGCTTGTTGTTTTAGGTTTTCGTTTAAAACTTTTACAGCTGATTCAGTAGCTAATATCCCTAATCCTTTAGGAATAAGAAAGTTTCTTCCATAACCATTTTTTACTGAGACGATTTCATTTTTGAAACCTAATTTCTCAACGTTTTCTTTTAATATAATATCCATTTCCTTATCTTTTTAAGATTATTTCAAATTATCAGCTACGTAAGGTAAAAGAGCGATTTGTCTTGCTCTTTTTACTGCTACGGCTAATCTTCTTTGGAATTTTAATGAGTTACCAGTAATTCTTCTTGGTAAAATTTTTCCTTGTTCATTTAAAAAACGCATTAAAAATTCAGGGTCTTTGTAATCGATATAATCAATTCCCATTTTTTTAAAACGACAATATTTATTTTGTTGTTTTAATTCAATATCTACTGGAGATAAATATTTGATATCTGTTTTATTTCCCATGATTATTCAGCTTTTGCGTTAGTACTTAATTTCTTTTTTCTTCTATCAGCATAAGCTAAAGAGAATTTCTCTAATTTAACTGTTTGCCATCTGATAACACGCTCATCTCTTTTAAACTCAACTTCAAAATCGTTAATGATTTTTCCATCAGCTTGAAATTCAATCAGGTAGTAAAAACCTGTTTTTTTCTTTTGGATAGTGTATCTTAATTTTTTTAAGCCCCAATTTTCTTCATTGGTGATCTTTCCTTTGTTGTCCTTAATGTGGTCAACAAATTTCTTTACTGTCTCCTTTACCTGGTCTTCAGATAAAACGGGATTCATAATGAAAACAGTTTCGTAAGTAGTCATCTAGTTTTGTTTTAATTAATAATTTTTTACGGGCGGCAAATTTAATAAAACATTCAATACTATGCAAATACATTTCTTTTTTAATTTGAAATAATATTTTGAGCTTATCTTAATAGAAATGTTAGCTTTGTAGCTCTTTTTTAATATTGAATTATAATGAGTGATTTTATCGTTTCTGCTAGGAAATACCGACCTTCAACTTTTGATGCTGTTGTAGGGCAATCGGCAATTACCTCGACTTTGAAAAATGCAATTAAAAGTAATCAATTAGCACAATCATTTTTATTTTGTGGGCCAAGAGGGGTGGGGAAAACATCTTGTGCTCGTATTTTGGCAAAAACTATTAACTGTGAAAATATAAGTGATAATGTAGAAGCTTGTAATGAGTGTGTTTCTTGTAAATCATTTAACGAAAGCAGTTCTTTTAATGTGCATGAACTTGATGCGGCATCTAATAATTCAGTTGATGATATTAGGAAGTTAGTTGATCAGGTTCGCTTTGCTCCACAGGTAGGAGTTTATAATATTTATATTATTGATGAGGTACACATGTTGTCAGCTCAAGCATTTAATGCTTTCTTGAAAACATTAGAAGAGCCTCCTAAGCATGCTAAGTTTATTTTAGCAACTACTGAAAAACATAAAATTATTCCAACAATACTTTCTAGATGTCAAATCTTTGATTTTAAAAGAGTAGGTGTTGCTGATATTTCTAATCATTTATCATTTGTAGCAAAAAGTGAGGGTATAAATGCAGAGCAGGAAGCCTTACATTTAATAGCTCAAAAGGCTGATGGAGCTATGCGTGATTCTTTGTCTCTTTTTGATAGGTTGGCTAGTTTTTCTGAAAAGCAATTAACTTACCAAGGAGTAATTGAGCATCTTAATATATTGGATTATGATTATTATTTTAAGGTTACTCAGGCATTATTAAAAAATGATATAAATGGATTATTAAATCTATTTAATGAAATATTAGATAATGGTTTTGAAGGACATCATTTTATTAATGGATTAGCTGAACATCTTAGAGATTTATTAGTTTCTAAGGATGCTGCTACTATTGCATTATTAGAAAAGGGGGAAGCTTTGCAAGCAAGATATTTGGAGCAGGCTAAAGCTTGTGAGTTATCTTTCTTAGTTGCTGCTTTAAGTCTTTGTAATGAGTGTGATGTGCAATATAAAACATCAAACAATAAACGCCTATTAGTGGAACTTACGCTAATGCGAATCTCATCAATAAATTTTCAAGGGGCTGAAAAAAAAAGCCCTAAAAGTTTCGTAGTCAGTAAAAAAGGAGCTGAAACAGTATTTTTGGATGAAAAAAAGCCAAAAATAAGCATAAATAAGCCGAAGATAGATAAAAAGGTTGTGGAAGAGTTTAAGCCAAAGCCAGTTGTAAAAATTGCTTTGGCTGGGGTAAAAAAGAAATCTAAAACGATTTCGATATCAGCTGCTTTTAATCAGATTAACGAAAGCAAGGAGCAAGGGGAGGAGGAAGTAGATGTTTCAAAACTAAGAAGTACAGCGTTTTCAGGAACTAAGATGTTAAAGGCTTGGAAAGAAGTAATTGTGTACATGAAAGAGCAAGGAAAGTCAAACTTGAGTATTACATTAGGAGTTCATCCTCCAGTTCTAAAAGATAATTTTGAGATTGAACTTCCTTTAAGCAATAGCTCTCAAGTAGAGATGTTAGTAGATGAGAAATATGTAATTTTGGAGCTTCTAAGGAATAAATTAGAAAATGATTATGTTGAGGTGATTACAAAAGTAATTGAAGGAAAGAAAAGTAATATACCTTATACAAACAAAGATAAATTTGCAAAAATGATGGAGGAGAATCCACATTTAGAAACGCTTAGAGTTAAGTTAGGACTTGACCCTGATTATTAATAACTAAAATAATAAATATGAAACCAAAACAAATTTTAACAATTGTGCTAGTAGTAGCGGCAGGAATCTATTTCACAATAAATGCAAAAAAAGAAATGAATAAAATTGAAAATAATTATGAAACTGTTGCAAATGATCCTTTAGGCGCAAGAATCTATACTCTTGATAATGGTTTAAAAGTATATCTTACAGCTTATGCTGATGCACCAAGGGTACAAACGAATATTGCAGTTCGTGCAGGGAGTAAAAATGATCCTGCTGATGCAACAGGTTTGGCACATTACTTAGAACATATGTTATTTAAAGGTACTAATGTATATGGTTCATTAGATTATGCAAAAGAAGAGCCAATGTTAAATAAGATTGAGGCTCTTTATGAAGAATATCGTTCTATTGATATGGATGATGTTGAAAATAGAGATAGAGTATGGGCTCAGATTGACTCAGTATCTGGTGAGGCAGCTAAATTTGCTATTGCTAATGAATACGATAAAATGGTAAGTGGTATTGGGGCTAAAGGAACTAATGCTTATACTTCAAATGAAAAAACAGTTTATATAAATGATATTCCGTCTAACCAAATGGAAAAGTGGTTAAAGCTAGAATCTGAACGTTTTCGTTTTCCTGTTTTTAGATTGTTCCATACTGAGTTAGAAGCTGTATATGAAGAAAAGAATAGGGGGCTAGATAGTGATGGAAGAAAAATGTTTGAAGCACTTCTTGATGGTTTGTTTCCTGTACATCAGTATGGTCAGCAAACTACTATTGGTACTGTTGAGCATTTAAAAAATCCGTCATTAACTGAAATAAGAAAGTATTTTAATAAATATTATGTGCCAAATAATATGGCAATTTGTTTGTCAGGTGACTTTGATTATGATGAGACAATTCTTTTAATTAATAAGTATTGGGGAAGCTTTGAAAGAAAAGAAGATCCTACTTTTGAGGTAATTGCTGAAGAGCCAATTGCAGCTCCTGTTGTAAAAGAAGTGTATGGTCCTGAAGCAGAGCGTATTTATTTAGGATTTAGGTTAGGTGGAGCAAATACTGAAGATGCTAAGATGTTAACGATGATGGATATGGTACTTTCTAATTCGGCAGCTGGTTTAATTGATTTGAACTTAAATCAAGCACAAAGATTAATTGGAGGGGGCTGCTTCCCATATGTGTTGCAAGACTATTCTATGCACGGGTTTTATGGTAGTGCAAAGCCAGGACAAACTCTTGAAGAGGTAAAAGATTTATTATTAGCTCAAATTGAAGAGGTAAAAGCAGGGAATTTTCCTGACTGGTTAGTGCCTGCAATTATTTCTGATTTAAAATTAAGTCAGATTGAAAAACTAGAAAGTAATGATGGTAGAGCAAATGAATTTGTAGATGCATTTACTTTAGGTATTTCTTGGGAAGATCATCAAAATGAGATGAAGGAACTAGAGAAAGTAACTAAGCAAGATATTATTGACTTTGCAAATGCAAAATATGCAGATAATTATGTGGTAGTTTATAAAAGAAACGGAGAGGATACTTCAGTAATGAAGGTTACAAAACCAACAATTACTCCAGTATCTGTAAATCGTGAAGATCAGTCTCCATTTTTAGCTGATTTATTAGCTCAGGAAGCTGTAAATATTGAGCCTGTATTTTTAGATTTTGAAAATGATATTCAAAAAACAACTATTGGAGATGTTCCTATGGTTTATAAAGAGAATACTGAAAATGAAAGGTTCAAACTGAACTATATATTTGATATGGGTAACGATAATGATAATAGATTAAAGTTAGCTGTTGATTATTTAAAATATTTAGGAACAGCTGATTTATCCCCTAGTAAGAAAGAGGAAGAATTTTATAAATTAGGTTGTGAATTATCAGTAAGTTGTAATGCAGATAGAGTGCAGGTTACTTTAAGTGGTTTAGTAGATAACTTTGATGAATCAGTTGCTTTATTTGAAAGAATATTAGCAGGGGCTGTTGCTGATGAAGCAGCTTTAGAAAATTTAAAATTAACAGTGCTTAAAAATAGAGCTGATGCAAAATTAAACAAGCAAGTTATACTTTGGAAAGCAATGGGTAATTATGCTAAGTACGGTTCAAATTCATCTTTTACAAATGTTTTGTCGGAAGAAGAGTTGAACAATGTGACTGCAGCAGAGTTGTTAGACTTAATTCATAATTTAACTACTTACGAGCATAGGATATTATATTATGGACCAGAGAGCATGGAGAAAGTAGCTGAGCAAATGGAGTCATTACATACTAATACTAGTGGTTTACTTCCTGTCCCTGAAAAAACAATTTTTGTTGAAAGTACTATGGATAAGCCTGTAGTGTATGTAGTAGATTACGATATGAAACAAGCAGAAGTAATGATGCTTGCTAAAGGAGATAAGTTAAATATGGAAGAATATCCTATTATTAAATTTCATAATGAGTACTTTGGAGGAGGAATGAGTTCAATTGTTTTCCAAGAAATGAGAGAGTCTAAAGCATTGGCTTATTCAGTATATAGTACATATACAGTCCCAAGAAAAATGAATGAATCACATTATTTAATGAGTTACATAGGTACTCAAGCAGATAAGTTGTCTGAAGCAATGGTAGGGATGACTGAATTGCTTAATACTATGCCTCAAGCAGTAACAAATATGGATAATGCTAGAGAAGGGATTGTGCAAAAAATAAGAACAGAAAGAATTACAAAATCTAAGGTTTTAAATGAATATGAACAAGCTCAAAAAAGAGGAGTAGGTACTGATGTTAGAGCTGATGTTTATAAGCAAGTGCAAGACTTTACTATGGATGATCTATTAAATTTCCATAGCACACATATTGCTAGCGGTAGTAGAGTGGTTATGGTTTTGGGTTCTAAAGGTGATTTAGACTTAGAAGTGTTAAGTGAATATGGAGAAATAAAACACTTAACTTTAGAGGATGTATTTGCATACTAATTATTAGTTTTGCAGCCCAAAATATGAGATTAAAATAATTGAAAATAAATGAGTAAGCAAAATTCAAAAATAATTTATACTAAAACGGATGAGGCACCAATGTTGGCGACTCATTCTTTATTGCCAATAGTAAATGCTTTTGTAGCCAGTGCAGGAGTAAATATTGAGACAAAAGATATTTCGTTAGCAGCAAGAGCTCTTTCAGCTTTTCCTGAGTATTTAAGTGAAAGCCAAAGAGTAGATGATGCTTTAGCAGAGTTAGGTAGTTTAGTTAAAAAGCCAGAGGCAAATATTATAAAGTTGCCAAATATTTCAGCTTCAGTGCCACAGTTAGTTGCTGTTATTGAAGAGTTGCAAGGAAAAGGTTTTCCTATTCCTTCTTATCCTGATGCGCCAAAGGATGCAAAGGAAAAGGAAATAAAATTACGTTACGATAAAATTAAAGGATCAGCTGTAAACCCTGTTCTAAGAGAAGGTAATTCAGATAGAAGAGCTCCAAAAGCAGTAAAAAATTATGCAAAAGTAAATCCTCATTCTATGGGGGAGTGGAAGTCAAGTTCAAAGTCACATGTTGCTACAATGAGCGGAGGAGATTTCTTTCATAATGAAAAATCAGTTTGTGTTGAAAATGCTACTGATATAAAAATAGAATTCTTTGCTACAGATGGAAGTGTTGCAACTTTAAAAGCAAGCACGCCTTTATTAGCTAAGGAAATTATTGATGCAACTATAATGTCTAAAAAAGCATTATTGGCTTTTCTGGAAGCTGAGATAAAGGATGCAAAAGAGTCAAATATTTTACTTTCATTACACATGAAAGCAACTATGATGAAGGTTTCTGACCCAATTATCTTTGCTCATGTGGTTCGTGTTTTTTTTAAAGATTTAATTGCAAAGCATACCGCTACTTTTAATGAGTTAGGAGTAGATTTTAAAAATGGTTTTGGAGATTTAATTAGTAAATTAGATGATATTTCTGCTGATAAAAGAGCGGAGATAGAAAGTGATATTGCTTTAGCATTTGAAAATAATGCAAATTTAGCAATGGTAGATTCTGATAAAGGAATTACAAACTTACATGTTCCTTCTGATGTTATTATTGATGCTTCTATGCCAGCTATGATCAGGACTTCTGGTCAGATGTGGAATGCTAATAATGAAACAGAAGATACAAAAGCTATTATTCCAGATAGTTCGTATGCAAGTATTTATAGTGCTACTATAGATTTTTGTAAAGAACATGGTGCTTTTGATCCTACTACTATGGGTACTGTTCCTAATGTTGGGCTTATGGCTCAGAAAGCTGAGGAATATGGTTCGCACGATAAAACTTTTGAGATGCAAGCTGCAGGTACTGTAAAAGTTACAGATACTGAGGGGAATGTATTGATAGCACATGAAGTAGAAGAAGGAGATATTTGGAGAATGTGCCAGACTAAAGATGAACCAATTAAGGATTGGATAAAGCTAGCCGTTAATAGAGCAAAAGCGACAGGATGGCCAGCTATTTTTTGGTTAAATGAAGATCGTGCACATGATGCTGAAATTATTAATAAAGTGAATACTTATTTACAAGATTATGACACATCATCTTTAGATATTCAGATAATGCCTCCTTATGAAGCAACACAATTCACTCTTGCTAGAGTAGGGAAGGGAGAAAATACTATTTCTGTTACTGGAAATGTATTGAGAGATTATTTAACAGACTTATTCCCAATTTTAGAATTAGGAACATCTGCAAAAATGCTTTCTATTGTTCCTTTAATGAATGGTGGAGGATTGTTTGAAACAGGTGCTGGAGGTTCTGCTCCTAAACATGTTCAACAATTAGCTAAAGAGGGGCATTTAAGGTGGGATTCTTTAGGAGAGTTTATGGCAATTGCAGTTTCTTTAGAGCACCTTGCTGAGGTGAATAATAATCCTAAAGCAAAGCTTCTTGCAGAAACATTAGATACGGCGATTGAGGAATTGCTTAAAAATGGAAAATCGCCACAAAGAAAAGTAGGGCAGCTAGATAATAGAGGTTCGCACTATTATTTAGCAATGTATTGGGCAAAAGAGCTTGCAAGTCAGAATGCAGATGCTGCTTTAAAAACTATATTTGAAAGTATTGCAACTGATATGCAAGATAATGAAGCTAAGATTGTAGCAGAATTAAATGCAGCACAAGGAAAGGCTGAAGATGTAAAAGGATATTATTACCCTAATACTGAAACTACTTTTTCAGTAATGAGACCAAGCGCTACTTTAAATAGAATAATAGATAATATTTAATAGTTATATAAAGTTATAGAAAATGAAAAGCCGAGTTAATACTCGGCTTTTTTTATTTTTAAAATAACTCTTAGTCTGTTGTTTTTAATAGTTTTTATAAGGGTTTTCTTTCTAATTATTTGGTTTTTAACTGTTTGTTTATTTTTGGTATATCCGTATTTATACGGATATAACTGAGGGTTATAATTTGTAGGTTTGGTGAATTATTTTAGGGTAATTAATAAACGGGGTTGCCGAAAACCAAAAAGAGAGTAGGTTAAATTAAAAATAGTAAAATGAAAAAGAGATTGTTATTTGTAGCGTTCTTAAGTTTCTTGTTAAATGTAAATGCTCAGGATGTTTTATTAAAAGAAGATGGTACTAGGCTTGATTGTAAAATTACAGAAGTTAGTGATGGGTATATTAAATATTTAAGAGCTAATAATTTGTCTGGTCCTTCTTATGTTATTGATAAGAGTAAGGTTTTAGGAGTAATGTATGAAAATGGAGAGTTTGAAAAAGTTGCTAAATCGCATAATTCTGGAATAAATAGAGGTTTAAAGGAAAGAAGGATAAATGTTTCTTTATTGTCATCACAATACGGAGGGGGGTATTCTCTCTCTTATGAGAGATTTAGAAATAATCATTTTAGTTGGGTTACAGGCTTCTCACTATTAACAGATAACGGAGAAAGAAGTGCCGCTACATACCCTACAAGTACACTTAATATTTTTAAAGTAGGATCAAGATATTATGTGAAAGACAGAAGTGGAGCTTATGGAGGTATTTTGCTTGGGATAGGAGGTTATTCTTTTGAAGGAAGTAACAATATACTTAGTGGTTATTCAACAATAATTGAATTAGGTAGGTATTTTAAGTTAGGTAAAAAAGTAGGTATAGATATAGGTTATAGTACTAATCTTGGTAATTATATTTGGGATGAGCAAGGGGATTATGGGTTCTACTTTAACTCTCAATTTAACATAGGAATTAGTTTTAAAATATTAAATAGATAATTATGGAAGAAGAAAAATTAGAACTTAGTGATAAGCTAAAGTCAGGTTTAGATAAGGTGGTTTATTGGAGTAAATTTTTTGGAATATTGGGCTTTATTGGTGGGGCTTTGCTAGTTGTATTTGCTATAGTTATGGTCTTTTCTCCTGTTCCAGGATTTGAAAGCTTTCCAATGATATTCATAGGTCTATTTTATATACTTTTGGCTGTTCTTTATTATTTTCCTTCAAAATATATGTATGATTTCTCAATTAAAACAAGAAATGCTTTAAATACAATTAACCAATATGACCTGGAGGATGGGTTTAGAGATTTGGCAAGCTGTTATAAGTTCTTTGGGGTTTTTACAATTGTTACTCTATCAGTTTATGTACTTGTTATTTTAGGGGGCTTATTAAGGCTTGTGTAGTATAGTATTGCAGTTAGTTGTCAAAAAACTCATCTTTAAAATTTATTAGATGTAGCTTTTTGCTTGCTCTAGTTAGTGCTGTGTACATCCATCTTAGATAAGATTTATCTAGCATACTTTCGGTAAAATAACCTAGGTCAACAAAAACATTCTCCCATTGCCCCCCTTGTGATTTGTGACAAGTAATGGCGTAGGCAAATTTTATTTGTAAGGCATTGAAGTATTCATTTTCCTTTACTCTTTTGTTGACTTCTTTATCCCCTTTATAGTCTAGAGCAACTTCTTGGTATAGTTTTTGGTATTGCTCGTAAGTAATTGCAGGGTTTTCACTTGTTAGTGTATCAAGTAGTAGGATTACATCTAGTTCTTTTTCTTGTGGGTAGTCTATTAGTTGTACACTTGCTTTTACAAATCGAAATCCATAGCGTTCAATAGTTTCCTTAATACTTACAACTTCTATGCTGTCCCCATTAGCTATAAAGCCTGCTTTACTACTTTCGTCAAGCCAGAAATAATTATTACGAACTACCATTAGTATGTCACCTGCTGATATTTCATTTTCTTGCCACCTTATTTTGGCTCTTATTTGTTGGTTGTATAAATTAGCTCTTTTGTTGGATCTGCAAAGTACAGTTGTACTATTTACTCCTTCATTGTTATAAGCAGTTTCTAGTGCATCTTGTAGATCTTCTCCGGTGTTTAATCGAATCACCTCGGTATTGGTTACTAAATTAGGGTAAGAGTAATCGGAACTTGCAATCTTGTTTCTTAACTTAGTTGCATTTTCTAAGATTAGTGAATCTTTCTTTTGGCGAACTACTTGTGTTAGTTCTTTGCAAATAACTTGTTTGTTATAATTGTATTCTAACTTTTCTTCGTTTAGTGCTGGGCTTATATCTAAATGTACAGGAGGCAGTTGAGCGGTATCTCCAATAAGAATTAATTTGCAATCTTGACCCTCATATACATATTCAATTAAGTCGTCTAGTAAAGATCTGTTTCCAAATCCTTTATCTGAATTTTCAGGAATCATTGAAGCTTCATCAACTATAAATATAGTATTGCTATGGGTGTTCTCTTTAAGTTTTATAAAGGTGTTTCCACTTTTATTTGTTCTTATCCAGTATATTTTTTTGTGGATAGTTGATGCTGATTTTTTTGAATATTTAGAAAGTACTTTGGCAGCTCTTCCTGTTGGGGCCATTAATACTGATCTTTTTCCTAGTATGGGAAGACTTTTTACTAAGGTGGATACTAAAGTTGTTTTTCCTGTTCCAGCATAACCTTTAAGCATAAAGATACTTCTGTTTCCTATTGTGGTTACAAAATCAGCAATTTCAGTAATTAAGGAGTCCTGTTCTTCTGTTGGTGTAAATGGAAAGTGAAGTCGGAGTTTTTCTTGTAATTTTTTAGATTTCATTTTACAAGATGTTTACCTCTGGTTCAATGCTAATATTGTATTTCTCTTTAATCTTGTGTTGTATTTCTTGTGAAAGGGTTATGATTTCTTTGCCGCTTGCATTTCCATAGTTTACTAAGACTAAGGCTTGTTTTTTGTGTACCCCAGCATCTCCTTTTCTGTATCCTTTATATCCAGCATTATCAATTAGCCACCCTGCAGCTACTTTTATTTGAGTTTCTGATATTTTATAACCAACAATATCTTTGTGTGCCTCTTTTAGATTATTAAATTTTGAGGTGCTTATTATGGGGTTTTTAAAAAAGCTACCACTATTCCCTAAAATTCTATGGTTAGGAAGTTTTTGTGTCCTGATATCAATAACAACATCACAGATGTTTTTAGGAGTAGCTTTAAGTTTTTTCTCTGTTAGGTGTTCTTGTATTGCACCATAGTTAGTAATATTAAGAGCTGTTTTACTAAGTTTAAATTCAACTTTAGTAATGATAAATTGATTTTTTAGCTCAGTTTTAAAAATTGAATTTCGATATTCAAAATTACAATCATTATTTTCAAATACTTTTGTTGTGTTACTTGTAATTTCTAATGCTGTCACTTTAGTGATACTATCTTTTACTTCCATTCCATAAGCGCCGATGTTTTGCACAGGGCTTGCTCCTACAGTTCCTGGTATTAGGGCTAGGTTTTCAATTCCTGATAGGTTTTGGCTTACACTCCATAGTACAAAGCTATGCCAATTTACTCCTGCTCCAACTTCGACTATTACTTCATTATCATTATCTGAAGTAATACAGATTCCATCAATATTATTCTTGATTATAATTCCGTCAAAGTCACTTGTAAGCAAGATGTTAGAACCACCACCTAGGATAAAGAATTTCTCTTTTTTGTGGATTTCTTTTTTTATGATGCTTTGTAATTCTGCTAATGATTCAAATTCAGTAAAATACTTTGCTTTTGCAGTAATGTTAAAAGTGTTGTGGTCTTTTAAGGAATAGTTGTTTTTTATTTCACACATTATAGCGTGTGCAATTCAATTTCACTTATTTTTTGATTTGCACATTTAAGGGTGCGGGCAGCATATTTTTTAATGATTGAATAATCATGTGTTGCTATAAGTACTGTTGTTCCTTTTAGGTTTATTTCCTTTAGTAATTCAATTATTTTTCCTGATTTTTCAGGGTCTAGATTTCCAGTTGGTTCATCTGCTAAAATAATTTCAGGATTATTAAGTAATGCTCTTGCAATAGCTGCTCTTTGTTGCTCTCCTCCTGATAATTCATAAGGCATTTTCCCCTTTACTCCATTAAGGTGTACACTTTCTAAAACTTGATCAATTCTTTCTGCTCTTTTTGTTTTCTCTTTCCAGCCTGTAGCTTTAAGTACAAAATCTAAATTATCAAAAACAGTTCTGTCGGTTAGGAGTTGAAAATCTTGAAATACAATCCCAAGCTTTCTTCTTAATACAGGAATTTCATTGTGTTTAAGTTTGTTAAGGTCCATCTTAGCAAGGTTTATATTTCCTGCATTTACTTTTAGCTCTCCGTATAAAGCTTTTAACAAGGAGCTTTTCCCACTTCCTGTTTCACCAATAAGATAAATGAATTCTCCTGAGTCAATTTTTAAAGTGATATTATTAAAAACCTCATGCTCCATTTGGTGTATGGTAACGCCTTCCAAACTGATAATTGTATTATTCATTGCTAGTTTGATATTTATGAATTTTCCCAAAAGGAATAGTTTTAAGTAAAGCCATAATTCCTTCGGATTCTTTTTCTAGATTATTTTTTTTTAATCCAGTTTCTTGTTGAGTTAATCGGAAATAAGCACGCAAAGTCATATGCTCGTCTCTAATCTGAACAAAGTCAGGTATGGTTTTGGTTCCTTTTATTTTTAAGATGTATAACATTAAGGCAAATTAAGAAATTTATTATTCATAAAACGTTTGTTTTAGGCAATAATTGTTAAAAACCCGTGTTGAAAACTTCAAGGTTTTGTTTTTGAGTGAGGGAGCATATTTCCTACTTTTAGATTTGATAATAAAGACTATGTATAAAAAGATAAATTCTTTTGTTTTGGCACTCTTATTTAGTGGTGCTTTATGGGCACAAGGGCCTACAATTGAAAAAGTTCAATCCTTATTTGAGGATGATAAGTATGGTGCTGCTCAGGCAGTAGCACAGCAATTAATAAATGCGGATGATTCAGATGTAGAGGCTCACTATTATAACGCAAAGTGCTCTAAAGAATTATTTGCTTCAGATGCAATTTTCTTATATGAGAAATTGTTGTCTGATTTTCCTTATTCTAATTTTAAATCAAGAATAAATAAGGACTTGGCATTATTGTATTATAGGTCGTTAAATTATAAAAAAGCAGTTTCTTATTTTATTAAAGTAGATGATTTAGAAGAGCACCCCTATTTAGTGTTTAAGTTAGCCTATGCTAATTTTAGTATTGATTCATTGTTAGATGCTCAATATTATTTCTCAAAACTAATTGATACAGAAAGTAAATATGCTGCAACCTCACAGTATTATTATGCACATATTGCTTATCAAAAAGGCTGGTACACAACTGCATTGCATGGTTTTGAAAAAATAATTGATGATGAAACATTTGGTGCAATTGTGCCTTACTACATTACACAAATTTATTTTTTTGAACAGGACTATGAAAAACTAATAGCTTTTGCTAATCCGCTATTAGGTACTATAGTTTTATCAAGGGTTTCAGAAGTAAATCGATTAATGGCTGAAGCTTACTATAGGTTAGGTGACTATAAGCAGGCAATTACTCATTTTAATAATTTTATTGATGTTGAAGAGGAAGTAACACCTGTAGTTCGTTTTTTACTAGGGCAGTCTTATTTTAAAATAGAAGACTATGATAATGCTATAGTGCAGCTAGAACAAATTGGAGCGGCGATAGATAGTGTAAAGCAATATGCTACTTATTCTTTAGGAGCTTCTTATTTGGAGTTGGAGAATTATAATTATGCTTTGCAAGCTTTTAAGAAAGTAGCTGAATATGACTATAGTCCAGCCTTGCAAGAGGATGCTTATTATAATTATGCAAAATTGTCTTTTCAATTAGACTTGCCGTTTGAAAGCACTTTGAAAATTCTTAAAACCTATTTAGAAACTTATTCCCACCCTCTTCATAAAAAAGAAATTGAAGTGTTGATGGTGCAGAGTTTGCAAAGTACTAGTAAGTATGAAGAGGCTTATGATGCTTTAAAAGATATTCATTTACCAACAAATGATCAGAAAAGAGCATTGCAGCAAGTTGCTTTCTTCTTAGGGGTTAAGTCTTATAATACAGCTGATTATACTCAAGCAGAAGCTTATTTTAAAGAGTCAAATAATTTCCTAATTGATGATGACATAGCATACTTAAGTAGTTTTTGGTTAGCAGACTGTAATTATCAGCTTGCCAACTATCAAGAAGCTATTGACTTATATGTAAATCTTCCTTTTTCAAGTAATACAGAGTTTAAAAACTATTTTAGTTTAAAGGAGTATAATTTAGCTTATGCATATTTCCAACAGCAAGAGTATCAACAAGCAAATAAGTACTTTAGGAAGTATGAAAAGGTAAGTGTAGATAGTATGCGTTTAAATGATACTTACCTTCGTATAGCTGACGGATTTTTTATGAGTAATGAGTTCTCTTTGTCAGAGAAATATTATAATAAAGCAGCTTCATATTCTTTATTTGATGTTGATTATGCAATTTATAAACGATCAGTAGCTTTAGGTTTGTTGGCTAAAAATAAAGTGAAAGTTGATTTGCTAAAACGGTTGGTAACAGACTTTACATCTTCAGCTTATTATGATAATGCTCTTTATGATTTGGCTAAGTATTATAAAAACATCTCAAATAACACATTAGCTTTTGAGCATTATGATAAATTGTTAGAGGTCACTAAAGACAATAATCTTGTTGCAGATGCTTACTTAAGTAAAGGAATGATTTATTTTTCTACTGATAAAGCTGAGGATGCTATAGTAGAATTCTTACATGTAGTAAATAATTTTCAGCAAACAAAGTATTTTAAAGAGGCACTTCAAGGTTTGCAGTCTGCTTATGTTAGTTTGGCAAAAGTAGATGAGTATTTAAAAATCATCAATGCTTTGCCTGAAGTGAGTATGAGCAGAGCAGAGCAAGATTCATTAACCTACAATACTGCTTTTATGAAATTTGCAGAAGGAGATTATAAGGTTGCTAAGGAAGTGTTTGGTCAGTATATGGAGCAGTATAGTGATGGTGTTTTTAAGCATGAAGTTCCTTATTATTATGGTAATAGTTGTTTGCAGCTTGGTGACACTCTTAATGCAGTAAAGCAATATGGTACAGTCTCAGAATCTAACTTAAAGCATACTGGGGAAGCTAATTTGTTCTTAGCTCGTTATTATTACAATCAAGATAAGTATGTTTATTCAAACCAATACTATCAAAAGGTTGAGGAGGCTTCTGAATCAAATAGTATAATGAGGGAAGCGGTTATTCGCTTGATGTATGGTTTTGATAACATGGAGGAATTAAGTGCGGATGATATCACTAAGCCTTACCAATATGCTAAAAAGGTTCTGAAGTTAGAAAAAACTGATGATTGGTTGTTAAGCAGGGCTTACCTTATAGTAGCAAGGTATGAATTTGAAAGTGGGAGTTATGCTAAGTCCAGATTGACTTTTGAAAAAGTAGCAGGCCTGTCAGCTTATGATGAGGGCGCTGAAGCAAAATATTGTTTAGCATATCTTACTTACCTTGATGATAGTTTAATGCTGGCGGAGCAAATGATATTTGATTTGGCTGATAACTATAATAGTGATCATTTTATAGCAAAAGCTTTTTTATTATTAGCTGATATTTATAGTGTGCAAGAAAATACTTTTCAAGCTAAGGCTACTTTAGAAAGTGTTATTGAGAATCATAAGGGTGATGAGCTTGTAAATCTGGCACGTAAAAAATGGGAGTTAATAGTTGAAAATGAAAAAGTAATTAAGGAAACGGAGCCACAATTCTTTATTGATGTTTCAGAAGAAGAAATTGATTATGATTTAGAAGATTTTTTGGTAGAAGAGGTTATTGTAGAAAAGAAGGAGGGTCTTGAGTTGGATACTTTAAATATTGTTGAAATAGATACATTAGTTAAGGAGAAAGAGGAGTTACTTGTTGATTCAGTAGTTGTTGAGAGTCTTTCTGAGGTTATGAAAGATACGGTTGAGCAAGGTGTTGCAGTAGATACAATTTTTAAAGAAGAGATTGTTAAGGTGAGTGAAGCTTTAGTTGTTGACTCAGCAGTTGTTGAGGGAGGTTCTGAAGAAGTTAAAGATACGCTTGAGGGTAGCTTTATAGTAGATACATTGTATATTGATAAACAAGAGTTCTTTGAGAATGAGCAAGTCTCTGTTGTTGAATTAGTAAAAATTGATTCAGATTCGGTTGTTAATCAGAGTGAAAATGAAATAGGTGTAATTGATGTAGATTATGAGGTTGTAGTTCCTGATACAATAATTAATAAAGCAGATACTGCAGCTATAATAAATGAAAATATAAAAGATGAAATTGAATAAAATAATTTTTTTCTGTATGATGAGTGTAGGTAGTATTTTTGCTCAAGATATAGGTACTACTCAAGTGAAAGTAGTAGAGGGTTTTAAGCCTTCAATTCCAGAGGCTACTCGTCTTAATGAAAATGCAACTTTTGCAGATACTATAAGAAAGGATAGAACTCAAGAGTATGCTGTTGTTGTGGTAGATTTGGAGTCAGATTATAAAACAAGACCTCTTAAAGCAGCAAAGGTTAAGGCTGATAAAATTCCAGAGTTATATGCTACAAAAGTGTCTTTTGGTTTTGGGAATTTATGGACAACTAAAGCAAGTGTTTTACATAATAGTAAACGATCCAAAACTTTGAGTTATGGAATATTATTAAACCATTTTGCTAATAAATATCAAGTTTCTAATCCTTCTCCTGAAGGTGTGCAGCTAGCAGTTGCAAGAGCACCTTATTTGGCAAGAAATAGTAAAAACTCCATGCATTTGTATGGGAAGAAAATGAATGCGTCTCATATTTTTATGGCAAACTTAAGTTATGATAGAAGAACAGCAAGTTGGCTTGAGCAAGACCATTCTTCCCCTCAAGATGGTGGAGAGGTGTTAAGTCGTTTTGCATATACTAAATTTTCGTTCTCTGCTATTTCAAAAGAATTGGCTCCTGGTAGGTTGAAGCATTATACTGCTTTTTCTATCTCAGACTTTAATGAGCTTTCTGAAAATCAAATTCACTTAAGTACAAATTTACGCAAGACGATTAAGGGGCTTCCTTATAGTTTAAAGGTTCAGTTAAATGATTATATAAATTATAATAACCCTGATGCAAAATTAGAAAGTGCTGCTGTACAGTCTTTTCATTTTTCACCATCAACTACTTTTGTAAAGTTTGGAGTTGATTTTAATTTAGAGTTAGAGCTTCGTTATTTTTCTGACGAAACTTCTTTTAAAGTATTTCCTCAAGTTAAAGCAACTAAGGAGCTTGTGAAAGATGTTTTGCTGGTGTATGGTGGTTTGCGTCATAGTGAGCAAAGGCATACGCTTAAATCGCTTTCTGATAAAAATCCATTCATTCATTCATACGGTATGAATCAAAGTGTTTTATTAGGCGATACTATTTTACAGAGTTTAAAAACAACAGATGTTAATGAGTTTTATGTGGCTATGCGTAATGTTTTGGGGAAGAATGAGGTTTTTGAAGGGAGTGTTGCTTATGGGAAAATTGATAATATGGCACACTTTAATAGGTATGTTATTGGAGATTATAATTGTTTCCTAATTAACTATACTGATCTTTGGCAATTACATATTAATGCTAATTATAATAGAGATTTTAATGATTTAATTAGTTTAAATATTAATGGAGATTATTATGATAGGGGTAGTGCTTATGTGGCAAATACTCCTAATTTAACATTTGAATTAAGTGTTCCTGTTAGTCTTAGGGATAAGATAAAGATGGTTCCAACTCTAGCTTATACTGGAAAGAGAGTTGCTGGTGATCACTCTCTTTATAATAATCAGGATTTTGTTTTTCTGCGAAATAAAATAGAGCTTCCTGCTCAAATCCATGCAAATTTAGGAGTGTATTATTCTTACTCTAAAAGGTTATCGGCTTATTTGCAGCTGAATAATCTTACAAACTCTAAGCAAGAAATGTGGATTGGTTATCAGGAAGCAGGTTTTAATGGGTTGTTCGGACTTAATTATTCCTTCTAAATTTATCAACATTTGTTGAAAAACTTCTGCTAATTTTCGTGCTTTAATCCGTGCTTTAACTCATAGTATAATTGTATATTTGTCTGTTTTAAAAATAAGTAGATAATAATTCAAATTTATGAGTGAAGAAAATAAGAATCAAGACTATGGTGCAAGTAATATCCAAGTACTTGAAGGTTTAGAGGCTGTAAGGAAAAGACCAGCCATGTATATTGGTGATATTGGTCAAAAAGGGTTACATCACTTGGTGTATGAGGTAGTTGATAATTCTATTGATGAAGCCTTAGCTGGGCATTGTTCTCATATTGATGTTTATGTCAATGAAGACAATTCAATTACTGTAGAAGATAATGGTAGAGGGATTCCAACTGATATTCATGAGAAAGAAGGGAAGTCAGCTTTAGAAGTTGTAATGACAGTGTTGCATGCTGGGGGTAAATTTGATAAAGGATCATATAAAGTGTCGGGTGGACTTCATGGTGTTGGGGTTTCTTGTGTAAATGCACTTTCTGACGATTTAAGAGTTGAAGTACACAGGGGAGGTAAGGTTTTTGAACAAGAATATAAGATTGGTATTCCTCAATATGATGTAAGAGAAATAGGAACTACTGATAAAACAGGAACTATGGTTACCTTTAAACCAGATGCTTCTATCTTTTCAGATACTATTTATCATTTTGATATATTGGCTGCTCGTTTACGTGAGCTTTCTTTTTTGAATAAAGGAATTCATTTATCATTAACTGATAAGAGAAGAACTGATGAAGAAGGAAATCTAGTTAAAGATGAGTTCTATTCTGAAGGAGGATTAAAAGAATTTGTTTCTTTCTTAGACGAAACTAGAGAGGCTATTTTAGATGATGTAATCTATATTGATGGGGAAAAGAATGGAGTTCCTGTTGAGTTAGCAATGATTTATAACACATCGTATACTGAGAATGTACATTCTTATGTAAATAATATTAATACACACGAGGGAGGTACGCATTTAGCTGGTTTTAGAAGAGGTTTAACTCGTACCCTTAAAAAATATGCTGATGAATCAGGTTTGCTTAAAAAAGTGAAATTTGAGATTAGTGGTGATGATTTTAGAGAAGGGTTAACGGCTGTTATTTCAGTAAAAGTAATGGAGCCTCAGTTTGAGGGACAAACAAAAACAAAGCTTGGAAATAAAGAAGTTACTGGTGCGGTTGATAAATCAGTAGGAGAGATGTTGAGTAATTACTTGGAGGAAAACCCAAAACAAGCTCAGTTAATTGTACAAAAAGTAATTTTAGCTGCTACAGCACGTAATGCAGCTCGTAAGGCTCGTGAAATGGTACAGCGTAAAAATGTACTTTCAGGGTCAGGGCTTCCTGGTAAGCTGTCAGATTGCTCAGAAAGAGATCCTGCAAAATGTGAAATATTCCTAGTAGAGGGAGATTCGGCAGGTGGTACAGCTAAACAAGGTAGAGATAGACATTTTCAAGCTATTTTACCATTAAGAGGGAAAATACTTAATGTTGAAAAAGCAATGCAACATAAGATTTTTGAGAATGAGGAGATAAAAAATATGTTTAAGGCCTTAGGAGTTTCAATTGGAACACCAGAGGATGAAAGGGAATTGAATATTGAGAAGTTAAGATATCATAAAGTAGTAGTTATGACGGATGCAGATATTGATGGGAGTCATATTGCAACACTTTTATTAACCTTCTTTTTCCGTTACTTAAAACCACTTATTGAAAACGGTTATGTTTATATAGCAACTCCTCCTTTATACTTATTAAAAAGAGGTAAGGATCATAGGTATTGTTGGGATGAAGATCAAAGAGATTTGATGATTGAAGAAATGAAGGGAGGTAAGGATGTAAATGTCATCATACAAAGATATAAAGGTCTTGGGGAGATGAATGCTTCTCAATTGTGGGATACTACATTAAATCCTGAATATCGTACGCTTAAGCAAGTTACTATTGATAGTGCAGCAGAAGCTGATAGAGTGTTCTCTATGTTAATGGGAGATGATGTTCCTCCAAGGAGAGCTTTTATTGAAGCAAATGCAAAATATGCAAATATTGATGCCTAATAAATAATAAAGAAGCCAGTTTTTACTGGCTTTTTTTAATGATAAAATAAGAGTGCTGTTTTTTAGGATTGCTTATTTTTGCAGAAATTTTATAATAAACAAATAATTACATAAAAATGAAAGTTACAGTTGTAGGAGCAGGAGCAGTTGGAGCAAGTTGTGCGGAATATATCGCAATAAAAAACTTTGCTTCAGAAGTAGTATTAGTTGATATTAAAGAGAACTTTGCTGAAGGTAAAGCAATGGACTTAATGCAAACAGCATCTTTAAATGGATTTGATACTAAAATTACAGGAAGTACTAATGATTACTCTAAAACAGCAGGAAGTAATATTGCTGTAATTACTTCAGGAATTCCTAGAAAACCAGGAATGACTCGTGAAGAGTTAATTGGAATTAATGCTGGAATTGTAAAAACAGTTTCAGAAAACTTAATTAAGCATTCTCCAGATGTAATTTTGATTATTGTAAGTAATCCTATGGATACAATGACTTATTTGACACATAAAGTTACTGGATTGCCAAAGAATAGAATTATTGGTATGGGAGGGGCTTTAGATAGTGCTAGATTTAAGTATAGATTATCTGAAGCTATGGAGTGTCCAGCTTCTGATGTTGATGGTATGGTAATTGGAGGTCATTCTGATAAAGGAATGGTTCCTTTAACTCGTTTGGCAACTAGAAATTCTGTTAGAGCTTCAGAATTTATTTCTGAGGAAAGAATGCAAAAGGTATTGGAAGATACTAAGGTAGGTGGTGCAACTTTAACAGGAATGTTAGGAACTTCAGCTTGGTATGCTCCAGGAGCAGCAGTATCTTCTTTAGTGCAATCTATTGCTTGTGATCAACAAAAAATGTTCCCTTGTTCATCATTACTTGAAGGTGAGTTCGGTTTAAATGATTTATGTATCGGGGTTCCAGTTATTTTAGGTAAAAATGGTATTGAGCGTATAGTAGAAATCGACTTAAGTGAGGCAGAATTGAGTCAGTTAAAAGCTTCAGCAGAGGGAGTAAAAGCTACAAATACTCTATTAAATGATTTAAATTTATAATAATTGCAAATTAGTAATGCAGATTAAAGAAAACTTTTTATTTTTGCAGCCCTAATTTAAGAAGATACAATTATGAGAAAAGATATTCACCCAGATAATTACAGACTTTGTGTATTCAAAGACATGTCAACAGAATTTGCAATGTTAACAAAGTCATGTGCTGAAACTAATGATACTATTAAGTGGGAAGATGGTAATGAATACCCTTTAGTGAAAATGGAAATCTCTTCTGATTCTCATCCTTTCTATACGGGTAAAGCTAAAATGATTGATACGGCTGGTAGAATTGATAAGTTCAAAAATAAATATAAGAAGTTCCAAAAATAATTTTAGGAATTCAATTGATATTAAAAGCCTGCACATTTTATGTGTGGGCTTTTTTTTTAACTTTGCTTTATGAATGTAATCCTCTTTGATGTAAACCCTGAAAATTATTATCCTTTAAGTTATACGCGTCCAATTTCTTCTTTTAGAATAGGAATATTAACAATTAAAGAAAAATGGGAGCACTATTGTAAAACAGTTTCAGTGCAAACGGCAGATTATTTATCGCTTAAGTTTCCAATTAAAGTAATGAAAGATAATCTTTGGGTAGCCGCACATGTGCTTCCTTCAAAAGAATTAATGGTTGAGCTTGAAAATTTAAGAGTTGGGGAGGCACTAGTAAAAAATGGAGTGTTGCTTGCTTTTAGAAATAGTACATTTAAAGAAAATAGACTTAATGAAATTGAATCTAATACAGCTTTTTATACTGTAGAAAATTTATGGGATATATTTTCAGATAATGATAGAGAGATAGCTGCTGATTTTAATTTATTAACTAAGAAAAGGAAATCACAGCTTTTAGATGATAATAATACAGTGTTAGGGAGCCAAATTTTTATTGAAAAAGGAGCTAAGGTGTCATGCAGTATTTTAAATGCTGAAAATGGCCCTATATATATAGGTAAGAATGCTGAGGTTATGGAAGGTTCTATAATTAGAGGTCCGTTTGCTATGTGTGAAAGTTCGGTGCTTAAAATGGGAGCTAAAATTTATGGGGCAACTACACTAGGGCCATATTGTAAAGTAGGTGGCGAGGTAAATAATTCAGTATTTTTTGGTTATTCTTCTAAGGCTCATGATGGGTTTTTAGGTAATTCAGTAATAGGAGAGTGGTGTAATTTAGGAGCTGATACTAATAATTCAAACCTTAAAAATAATTATGCTGAGGTTAAGTTATGGAATTATGAGGTGGGACGCTTTAAGAAAACGGGTCTGCAGTTTTGTGGTTTAATTATGGGGGATCATTCTAAGTCTGGCATTAATACAATGTTTAATACAGGTACTGTGGTCGGAGTAAGTGCTAATATATTTGGTTCAGGATTTCCAAGAAATTTTGTTTCTTCATTTAGTTGGGGAGGAGCATCAGGATTTTCTATTTATAAAATAGATAAGGTATTTGATGTAGCTAATAAAGTATTCTTAAGAAGAGGGCTTAGCTTTGATAAAATAGAACAAGATATACTTTCAGAAGTATATGCTATGACAAAACGGTATAGAAACGAGTCTTAACTGCCAAAAAGGATCAGCCTTTAGTTGTGGCATGCTAATTGCAATTAGTAATTAGTGAAAAATAATCATTATGAAAAATAAATATAGCTTTGATAGTTTTGACTTGTCAGATGTAATAAATGAAGAAACAGAGTTTCTTCCATTGATGAGCGATGAGGATGAACAACAAATTTTAAAAGAAGATACTCCTGAATTACTGCCTATTTTACCTTTAAGAAATACTGTTCTTTTTCCAGGGGTAATTATTCCTATTACTATAGGAAGAGATCAGTCTGTTAAGTTAATAAAGGAAGCTGATAAAGGAAGTAAAACAATTGGAGTGCTTTCACAAAAAGATCCAAGTGTAGAGTTGCCAGGGATAAATGATTTGCATGAAGTAGGTACGGTGGCACATATCTTAAAGATGTTAAAAATGCCTGATGGAAATATTACTGCTGTGATACAAGGGCGTAAACGTTTTAAGCTTGAGCAAATAGTACAAGATGAACCTTATTATAAAGCAAAAGTAACTGATCTAAAAGAAGTAAAGCCACAGAAAAATGATGAAGAATTTGAAGCTTTAGTTTCATCGGTAAAAGATTTAGCACTTAGAATAATTGAAGAATCCCCAAACATTCCTTCTGAAGCTTCTATTGCAATTAAAAATATTAAGAATTCTTCTTTTGCAATCAATTTTGTTTCTTCAAATATGAATATAGGTTTGGCTGAAAAGCAGGCTTTATTAGAAGAGGTAGATTTAAAGAAACGTGCTATTACAGCTTTGGAACTGCTTACAAAAGAGTTGCAAATGTTGGAAATGAAGAATAAAATTCAATCTAAAGTACAAACAGATTTAGATAAGCAACAAAGGGAGTATTACTTGAATCAGCAGATGAAGGCAATACAAGAAGAGCTAGGAGGAAGCGGTTCCCAAAAGGAGATTGAAGAAATGCGTAAGCAGTCTTTAGAAAAGAAGTGGAGTAAGGATATAGCTAACGCTTTTGAAAAGGAATTGAAGAAGTTACAGAGAATGAATCCTTCAATGTCAGATTATGCAGTGCAACGAAGTTATATAGAATTGATATTGGATTTGCCTTGGGATGATTGTACTACTGATAGTTTTGACTTGAAAAAAGCCAGAGAAATATTAGATAGAGATCATTTTGGTTTAGAAAAAGTTAAGGAGCGTATTATCGAGCATTTAGCAGTGTTAAAATTAAAAGGGGATATGAAATCTCCAATTTTGTGTTTGTATGGTCCCCCTGGTGTTGGTAAAACATCTTTAGGAAAGTCAATTGCAGAGGCATTAGGAAGAAAATACGAACGTGTTTCTTTAGGGGGATTGCGTGATGAGGCAGAAATTAGAGGGCATAGAAAAACTTATATTGGTGCTATGCCAGGTAGGATTATTAAATCTGTAAAAAAAGCAAAATCATCAAATCCTGTTTTTGTGTTGGATGAAATTGATAAGGTAACTAGAGATTCTCATGGAGATCCTTCTTCAGCATTACTTGAAGTTTTAGATCCTGAGCAGAATGAAACCTTCCATGATAATTATCTGGAAATTGATTATGATTTATCAAAAATATTATTTGTTGCTACTGCAAACTCTCTTGCAACAATACAGCCTGCACTTAGAGATAGAATGGAGATTATTGAAATTAATGGCTATACTATAGAAGAAAAAGTTCAGATTGCTCAAAACCATTTGTTGCCAAAGCAGTTGGGGTTACATGGATTAAAGACTGAAAATTTGCAGTTAACTGATGAGGTAGTTGAAAAAATAGTTGATGGTTATACTCGTGAGTCAGGAGTTCGTACCTTGGATAAGATGATAAGTAAGGTAATTAGGAATGTAGCAAAATCAATTGCTATGGAGGAGGAGTTTGAAGTAAAGCCTACTCTAAATACTATTGAAAAAGTATTAGGGGCTCCAAAGTTTGATAGGGATCGATTTGTAAATAACTCAGTAGCAGGTGTTGTTACAGGTTTAGCTTGGACTGCTGTTGGAGGTGATATTTTATTTATTGAAAGTAGTTTAAGTAAAGGGAAAGGTAAGCTTTCTGTTACAGGTAATTTAGGTAAGGTAATGAAAGAGTCAGTTACTATTGCTATGGAGTATTTAAAGGCTCATGCTAAGGATTATGATGTTGCTTCTGATGTTTTTGAGAAATGGAATGTTCATATTCATGTTCCTGAAGGAGCAACTCCTAAAGATGGTCCTTCAGCAGGAATTACTATGTTTACTTCATTAGTGTCCTCTTTTACGCAAAGAAAAGTAAAAGAAAAGATAGCAATGACTGGAGAACTTACTTTAAGAGGAAAAGTGTTGCCTGTTGGAGGGATTAAAGAGAAAATACTAGCTGCAAAGCGTTCAGGAATAAATGAAATTATCTTATCTAAACAGAATAAAAAAGATATCTTAGAGATTAATGAGAAGTATTTAAAAGGAATGGTATTTCATTATGTAGATGCATTAAAAGATGTAATTGATATTGCTCTTCTTAAGGAAAAAGTTGAGGATGCTATAGTAATTAATTAATTACATTTGCACAGTAATAAGATTAGAGTTTAAGCGTTAGCTGAGTATTAATAATTAAAAAATAAAATATCATGAAAAAAAGTATGGCTTTAGTTTTGATATTAGCAGTAGGATTAGGTTCGATAAATGCTCAAGAAAAAGTAAATTCATTAGTAAAAAATAGCCCTTTTCATTTTATAGGAAACACATTTCATATGAGTTATGAAAAGGCTTTTGCTAAGAATAAATCAATTAATGTTAGTGGAACTTTTCATTTGTCAGGTTATAATTCTGATAATGATGCTAAATTGGGAGCTGTTGAGCCAGCTTATTATTCGGATAGAGATTCAGAAATTGGTTGGAGTGGAGAGGTTCAGCTTAGAAAGTATATTTTTGATTTTAAAAGATCAACATCTTCCTTAAGCGGGGTCTATGTTGCTCCTTATGTAAAAGGTTCATATTTTAGTGAAGAATATTCTTATGATAACGGGTATTATATAGATAGTTATTATGATGCTGAAGGTGCTTGGGTGTCTTCTTGTTTTGCAGAGGATATAGTTGAGTCAGATAGAGAAGTGAAAAGTATGCAGGCTGGAATAATAATGGGAGTACAGTATTTGTTTTCAGATATCCTTTCTTTAGAATTATTTCTAGGAGGGGGAGTAAAATATGCAGAGTTTAGTGGTGCTAAAGGTGGGTATTGGATGGATGACACTATTTGGGATAGAGCGTACTCAGGTGTTCTTCCTAGAATGGGGTTTAATGTTGGTATAGCGCTCTAATTTATAAATGATAAAAAAAATAATCATAATAGTATTATGTCTTCCTTTTAGTCTTTTGGCTCAAAGTGGAGGGGCAACTGCTTTTTCTTTTGCAGATGTTGAAACCTCTCCAAGGGTTGAGGCTATGGGAGGTAGTGTTATTGCTATTGTTGATGCTGATGTGTCTTTAGCACAAACAACACCTTCTTTACTTAATAGTAGCATGGATAAAGAAATGGTGTTTTCATTTGCTGATTATTTTTCTGACATTAATATATTAGGGTTTGCTATTGCAAAAAATATAAAAAGTATAGGAGTTGTTTCTTTTGGGCTTGATGCAATAGATTATGGTGAATTTGTTAATTATGACGCAGTTGGGAATAACTTAGGGTCTTTTACTGCTCATGATCAAGTTGTTACTTTAGGTTGGGGAAAAATATTGACGGAGCGAATTACTGTTGGGGCAAACATTCAGTTTTTAAACTCACAGTATGAAAGGTATAATGCTGCAGCAATAGCTTCTAATGTGTCAACTACTTATAATAATATAGATAAAGGATTTACAACAACATTATTATTTAAAAATATTGGAAAGCAATTATTCTCTTATACAGCAGTTGATGAAAAACTTCCTTTTGATATTCAGCTTAGTATTAGTAAGGCTTTAAAGCATATGCCTTTTAGATATGTTATTACTTTTCATCATCTTAATCAGTTTGATATAAAATCACCTTATAAATTATTAAGTCAAACTAATATAGAAACAGGTGAGCTAGAAATAAAAGAGGAGAGTATTGCAAAAACAGCACTTAGGCATTTTATTATAGGAGGGGAATTAAATCCTTTTAGAAAAAGTTTATTTATACGAGGAGGATTTAATTTTCAAAGAAGATTTGATATGAGTTTAGCTACTCGTCCGGCTATGGCAGGTTTCTCTTTTGGTATTGGATTTAAAGTGTCAAAGTTCCGTTTAGATTATAGTAGAGCATCATATCATTTATCAGGGGCTCCAAATAATTTTAGTATTGCTGCAAATTTAAGTACTTTTGGTTTCTAAATGAGTTTACCATTTAATATAGCTATTGACGGGCATTCTTCCTGTGGGAAAAGTACAATTGCAAAATCTATTGCAAGTGAATATGGTATGCGTTATGTTGATACAGGAGCTATGTATAGAGCTGTAACTTTGTATTGTATGCGTAATGATATTGTTGTAGACAAAAAAGTTGATAAACAAAAATTAGCTAAAAGTATTGATCGTATTGTAATTGATTTTGTATTTAATAGTGTTTCTGAAAAGTCAGAAACTATTTTAAATGGAGAAAATGTAGAGGAGCTTATTAGAGGGTTTGATGTTTCTGATAATGTAAGTATTGTTGCTCAGGTGCAAGAGGTTAGAGAAAAACTAATAATGCTTCAGCAAGAAATAGGTTTGGCAAAAAATGTAGTGATGGATGGTAGGGATATTGGAACAAAAGTATTCCCAAATGCAGAACTAAAACTATTTATAACAGCAAAAGCTGAAATAAGAGCGCAAAGGAGATATGATGAGCTTGTTGGGAAAGGTGCTAATATTACTTATGATGAGGTTCTTAATAACCTTATTCAGCGAGATGATCATGATACAAACAGGGAAATTAATCCTTTAGTGCAAGCAAAAGATGCAATTCTTATAGATAACTCAGAGCTTTCAATTTTAATGCAGAATGAATTAATTGGTAAATTAATTAGAGAAAATATGAACAGTTAATGGAAGTTACAATTGATAAATATTCAGGCTTTTGTTTTGGAGTGGTGTATGCTATTCAGATGGCAGAAGATATCTTAGAGCAGGAGGATAGCTTATACTGTTTGGGGGATATTGTTCATAATAATAAGGAGGTTGAGCGTTTGAATAAAATGGGGCTTAAGATTATTAATCATGATGATTTAAAAAACCTCTCAGATTGTAAAGTGTTAATAAGAGCTCATGGAGAGCCCCCTGAAACATATACGATTGCTCTTAAAAATAATATTCAGCTTTTGGATGCTTCTTGTCCTGTAGTGTTAAAACTTCAGCATCAAATTAAGGAAGGGTATGAGGAGGTTAAAAATCTTGATGGTCAGGTAATTATATTTGGTAAAGAAGGGCATGCTGAAGTTACTGGTTTGTTGGGGCAAACAAGGAATGAAGCTATTATTGTTACTACTTTAGATGATTTAGATAAGATAGATTTCTCTAAGTCAATTTATGTGTATTCACAAACAACAAAAAGCCCAAAGGCTTATAAGAAAATTAGTGATGAGATTGCTAAAAGAGTAAGTTTGGCAGCTGGTGAGGGGGTGAAATACATTGTTCATGACACTTTGTGTAGGCAAGTTTCTGGTCGCGAACCTCAGTTAAAGCAGTTTTCTACTATTAACGATGTAATTATTTTTGTTAGTGGTCAAAAGAGTTCAAACGGAAAGATGTTATTTAAATCCTGTAAGGAAGAAAATAGTAATTCTTATTTTATTTCTGATATAAAAGAGATAAAAAAAGAATGGTTTTTAAATTCAGATTCAGTAGGAATTTGTGGGGCTACTTCTACCCCAAGATGGCTTATGGAAGATGTTCAAAAAGCGATTAAAGATTTAGTCTAATCTATAGCTTTTTCATTCAGTTTATTTTTATATATTTGCAGCCCTTTTCAGAATGTTATTTTAAGGTAGTGGAGAGGGTGAAAAATAATAAGTTTAATAACTCTTAAAGTTATAACATGAAAGCCTTAATACTTTAAGATACAAAATTGAATGACAAAAATGTCAGAAGAAAACAAAAAAGAAGCTGCTAAAGATGCAGTAGAAACTCCTATTATTGAGGAGGTAGTAGCAACAGAAACTCCTGTTGTTGAAAAAGCACCAAAAAAAGTAGAAACAGTTGTTGAAGAGTTTGATTGGGATATTGCAGCCCAAAATGATACATACTCTAAAGCAGAGCGTAGTGATCTTGAAAAAGAATATAGCGCAACTTTACCAGATGTTATTGATAAGCAAGTTATTGATGGTACTGTGGTATTAGTTACTGATAGGGAGGTTGTTGTTGATATCAACTTTAAATCAGATGGTGTAATTAGCTTTAACGAATTTAAGTACAACCCAGAGTTAAAAGCGGGTGATACTGTTGAGGTTTTAGTTGAAAAACAAGAAGATAAAAATGGACAGTTAGTTTTATCTCACCGTAGAGCAAGAGTATTAAGAGCTTGGGAAAAAGTTAATATTGCACTTGAAACAGGAGAGGTTGTTAACGGTCAAATTAAGAGTAGAACTAAAGGTGGTATGATTGTTGATGTATTTGGTATTGAGTGTTTCTTGCCAGGTTCTCAAATTGATGTTAAGCCAATTCGTGATTATGACGAGTATGTTGGTAAAAACATGGAGTTCAAAGTTGTTAAGGTGAACGAATCATTCCGTAATGTTGTTGTATCTCATAAAGCATTAATCGAAGCCGATTTAGCAGTACAGACTAAAGAAATTATGTCTAAGCTTGAGAAAGGACAGGTTCTTGAAGGAACAGTTAAGAATATTACTTCTTACGGTGTGTTTGTTGATTTAGGTGGTATTGATGGGTTAATCCATATTACTGACTTATCTTGGGGAAGAATTTCTCATCCAGAAGAGATTGTAACTTTAGATGAAACTATAAATGTTGTAATTCTTGACTTTGATGAAGGTAAGAGTAGAATCCAATTAGGATTGAAACAATTAGGTGCTCATCCTTGGGAGAATTTAGATGAAAGCTTAAAAGTAGGTGATGAGGTTGAAGGTAAAGTAGTAGTAGTAGCTGATTATGGTGTGTTTGTTGAATTGCAAGCAGGTATCGAAGCTTTATTACACGTATCTGAAATGTCATGGTCAACTCACTTAAGAAGTGCAAATGACTTCTATAAGAAAGGTGATGCTGTAAAAGCTCAGGTTTTAACTTTAGATAAAGAAAGTAGAAAAATGTCATTAGGCGTTAAGCAAATGACTCCAGACCCATGGGCTGATATTGAACAAAAATTCCCAGTTGCTTCACAGCATAAAGTAAAAGTAAGAAACTTTACAAACTTTGGTATTTTTGTAGAACTAGTTGAAGGAGTAGATGGTTTAGTGCATATCTCTGACTTATCTTGGACTAAGAAAATTAAGCACCCAGCTGAGTTTACTCAAGTTGATGCTGAGTTAGAAGTTATTGTTTTAGATATTGACAAAGGAAACAGAAAAATTAGTTTAGGTCATAAGCAATTAGAAGAAAATCCTTGGGATGCTTATGCTAAACAATTTGTTGACGGTAAGGACTATGAAGGAACAGTTACTGAAATTTTAGACAAAGGAGTATTAATTGCTTTGGGTGAAGAGGGTGTTGAAGCTTTTGCTCCTAAAAGACACGTTGAAAAAGAAGATGGTTCAGTTGCTAAAGTAGGAGAGAAACTTACTTTTAGAGTGCTTGAGTTCTCAAAAGAGAATAAAAAGATTTTAGTTTCACATACTTCAATATTTAAAGAAGAAATGGAAGCTGAAAGAAAGAAAAGTGCAGCATCTGCTAAAAAGGTGATGAAGAAACTTGAAGATGATAAAAAACAATCAACTTTAGGAGATCTTGATCAGCTAGCCGCTCTGAAGAAGAATTTAGAGCAAGGAAATAATTAATCTAAAAGCCCCATTAATTTGGGGCTTTTTTTTGCTATGTTTGTACTGTAATCATGGAAGAAAAACAATTATTAAATCAGCAAGAAATTGCAATTACAGTTGAAAGGTTATGTCATCAGTTAATTGAGAATCATAATGATTTTAAAAATACTGTAGTGATAGGAGTGCAGCCTAGAGGTACTTATTTGAGTAATAGAATACTTGCTAAGCTTATAGAACTTTTAAAAACAGATAAAATTGAATCAGGTAATCTAGATATTTCTTTTTATCGAGATGATTTAAGAAGAAGGGATGAACCTATAGTTCCTGAACCTATAGATATGAATTTATCTTTAGAAGGAAAAAATGTTGTACTGATTGATGATGTGTTATTTACAGGAAGATCTATACGAGCAGCAATTGATGCTATGATGGCTTTTGGTAGACCAAAGTCAGTTGAGTTACTGACTTTAATTGATAGAAGATTTAGTAGAGACCTGCCAATACAGCCAAATTATGTTGGGAGGACGATTGATGCAATAGAATCTGAACGTGTAATAGTAGAGTGGAAGGAAACGAGCGGAAAAGATAGAATATTAATGGTAAAATCAGAGTAATGAGTAAATTATCAGTAGATCATTTATTAGGAATTAAATACCTGAAAAAATCAGATATTGATTTAATTTTTAAAACAGCAGATAATTTTAAAAAGATAATAAATCAACCTATAAAGAAAGTCCCTTCTTTAAGAGATATTACAATTGCAAATCTATTTTTTGAGAATTCAACTCGAACAAAACTTTCATTTGAGTTAGCAGAGAAAAGGCTTTCTGCAGATGTCATAAATTTTGCGTCTGCTTCATCATCGGTAAAAAAAGGAGAGACTTTATTGGATACAGTAAATAATATTTTAGCTATGAAGGTAGATATTATTGTAATGAGACATCCAAACCCAGGGGCTTCGGTATTTTTATCAAGAAATATTGATGCTAAAATTGTAAATGCAGGAGATGGAGCGCATGAGCATCCTACACAAGCTTTGCTTGATTCTTATTCAATAAGAGAAAAGTATGGAGAGGTTAAAGGGAAGAAGGTTGTAATTATTGGAGATATATTACACTCTAGGGTAGCACTTTCAAATATTTATTGTTTACAAAAGCTAGGAGCAGAAGTTAGAGTGTGTGGGCCATCATCGCTTATGCCAAAGCATTTAGATGCATTAGGGGTAAGTCATTTTTCAGATGTAAAAGAAGCTTTAGAGTGGTGTGATGTTGCTAATGTTTTAAGAATACAATTAGAGCGTCAAGATGTAAATTATTTTCCTTCTCTTAGAGAGTATGCAATGATGTTTGGAGTAAACAAAGAGCTTCTTGATAGTTTAAATAAGGAAATAACAATTATGCATCCAGGTCCTATAAATAGGGGGGTAGAGTTGAGTTCGGATGTTGCAGACTCAAAGCATGCAATAATTCTAGATCAGGTAGAAAATGGAGTTGCTATAAGAATGGCTGTACTTTATTTATTAGCAGGAAAAATAAAAAACAACGAATAATATGAATATTAATGAGAGTACATTAGTTTTTAAATTAGGTAGTGATAATAACTTCTCAGATTTAAATATTACGTCTGAAATTAAAAACTTTATTGCTGATCTTAGTAATGTTGATGTTGATACGGCTAAAAGTATTAGCGATAAGTTACTTGCTTTCTCAAAAAGTGTTGAAACAATGAAAGGTTCATTTGTAGTTGTATGTAATTTCTCTTTTGATGATGAGTTAATTATTGTGCCAACACTCCTTGAAGCTTATGATTATATTGAGATGGAAGAAATGGAACGACAACTAGAAGAATAACTTAAAAATAAAAAACTATGAAAAAATATTTACTAACTATTGCAATTGCTGTAACATCTTTAGTCTTAAATGCACAATGTATACCAGATCCTCAATACACTACCCCAGGTATTTATCCTACAGCATTAGCTAATGCTCTTGTAGGGCAGCCTTATAATGAGGTAATAACTATTGTTACTATTTTGGATACTAGTGCTGTTCTTTCAGGATTGACAATTCCTGTTACAATTACTAGTGTTGAATTAACAAGTGTTGGTGGTCTTCCAGCTAATTTCTCATATGACTGTGCTGCTCCAAATTGTACTTTTACTGGTGGTTCAACTTCATGTGCAGTAGTATACTCTACAGTTGATCCTGTTTTGGCTGATGTTGGTTTATATCCTTTAGTAATGTATACAACAACAACTGCTGATGCAGGAGTTTTTGGAGTACAAACCCTTAATGATTCAATTACAACTTATTATATTGATATTTCAAGTGCTACAGCAGTAGTTAATCAGTTTAATGACTTTGATTTTGAGTTAAAAGATGCTTATCCTAATCCTGCATCTGATCAATTAAAAATTCAATTTATCTCAGGAACTAGTAAATCTGTTCAGTTTTCAGTATTTAATTTACTTGGTGAGGAAGTTGAAAGCTATACTATTGCAGCAAACAAAGGAGTTAATGATATTGATTTAAACACGAGTTTATATGCTAATGGCATGTATTTTTATGCTATAAACAATGGTGAAAAAGTGATTTCAAAAAGATTGGTAATAGCAAAATAATGTCATTTAAATTAAGTATATTGGGCTGTAACTCTGCTGTTCCCACTGTAGAAAGACATCCTACCGCTCAATTGTTAAATGCAAGTGAGCGTTTTTTTTTAATTGATTGTGGTGAGGGAACACAAGTGCAGTTAAGAAAATACCAATTAAGCTTTCAAAGAATAAATCACATTTTTATTAGTCACCTCCATGGCGATCATTATTTTGGTTTAATTGGCTTAATAAGTAGTATGCATTTACTAGGTAGAAATAAGGATTTACATATTCATGCGCATAAAGAGTTAGAAGAAATTATAAACCTTCAATTACAAGCTGCTAATACAGAATTAAACTATCCTTTGTTTTTTCATCCTATACCTGATGCAAAGGAACAAGTATTGTTTGAGGATGAGAATATAAGCATCTCAAACATCTTATTAAATCATAGTATTAAATGCTCGGGTTTCCTGTTTACCGAGAAAAAAAGTAAAAGGAAAATTATTAAAGAAAAAATAGAACAATATAACATTCCTTTTGATAAATATAATGCAATAAAAGAGGGGGTAGATTGGATTGATAAAAATGGAGTTGTAGTTAAGAATAATACAATTACTACTGAAAATTCGAAGCCACATACTTATGCATTTTGTACAGATACAAGGTATGATATTGATTTAGTTGAAAAAGTAAAAGGTGTTGATTTATTGTATCATGAAGCTACATTTAAAAAGGATCTTGAAGAAAGAGCTGGAGAGCGTGGGCACTCAACTACTACACAAGCGGCAACAATAGCAAACAAAGCACAGGTCAAAAATTTATTGATAGGACATTACTCTCAACGTTATAAGAACCTAGATGAATTACTTGTAGAGGCAAAGGAAATTTTTGATCACACCCATTTAGCCAATTCAGGATTGGTGTTAGATTTTAAGAAGCTAAGTAATTAATTTCGGTATATTTGCCTTTAAAATATACTAATAATGAAAAGATTAATTTTACTTTTTGTATTGCTAGCATTTGCTAATACTAGTAAGGCTCAGCTTACTTCGTTTTCTATTCAAGGAATTGATTGTAATAATTCTAGTGGCTATGTTGCACTTAATGCAACTTCATTATTAACACAATGGCAATATAAAACTCCTTCCGGAACTTGGGTTTCTATTCCTGATCCTACATATTCATTTATTACGTTTTCTGCTTTAAACGATACCTTGTTTAGCACAGAATGTGGCGAGTTTAGTGTTTCAGTTTGGTACAACGGAGGTGCTAGTCAAGATTTTGATACTTTTTCAATAGCTTGCCCTTTAGTATCAACAGTAATAGAGCATCCTATACCTTGTTTTGGAGATTCATTAGGGGTTTTAGAAATTAGTGCTTTAGGAGGGACACCATTTGATCCTAATAGTAGTATAAGTAATTCAGGAGTTTTAGATGGGGATGAATACTATAACTATACTTGGTATAGTGCTGATGACTCATTAGGAACGAACCCTATTTCACTTTCTGACACAACATCTACATTAGATAGTATACCTGCAGGATGGTATAAAACAGTGGTGAGGGACGCAATAGGGTGTAAAAATATTTTAGACTACTATTATTATGATAACCCATTACAATTATCAATTAATTCGTTGCAGGTAACTGATAATGCTTGTGTTGGAGGCAGTTCTGGTTTATTGTCTTTTGCGATTAATGGAGGGGTTAAAATTGATTCAAACTCTTACTATTCTTATTATTTAGTGCTTGCAAATGATACTGTAGCTACTTCAACAGTTAATGGAAATAGCTCAAATTATCTTAATAGTATTGCTGTGGTTGATATGCAATCATCAGCCTATGATACCATTATGTTTACTGGACTTGCTTCAGGAACTTATTCTTTTATTGTAGCAGATTCTAATAATTGTATTGCTCAAGATACTTTTGCAATAGTTGACCCTACACCTTACTCTGTATATACTTCAAGTATTGCACCTTTAATTTGTAGTTCGGATAGTGCTAATTTTATTATTGATAGTGTTACTGGAGGTATTGGTGCTACTAACTTTTACTATCTTGGATATGGAAATGATACTATTTATGCTCCTGAAGGAACTTATTTAGTTCGTGTGCAGGATACGATTAATGCTTGTTCCGATACTTTTTCTGTAGTATTTGACGCGCAATATGATGTTTTATTAGCTGCTAGTATACAGCATATTGATTGTTATGGGGATTCTACAGGAAGTGTTATGCTGGATTCGATATATGGTGGAGTAGCTCCTTATACTCAACTATGGAGTAGTATTAGTCCTCAAGGGCTTTCAGCAGGAGTTCATTCTGTATTAATTACTGATAGTTTAGGGTGTACTTTAGGTCAAAGTTTTACACTTACTCAAGGAAATCAATTGCTAGCTAATGCTGTACTTTATCCACCATCATGTAATGGAGAGTTAGATGGAAGTATAGCAATAGATGTTTTAGGAGGAAGTGGATATCTTAATTATTGGTGGGTGCCTGTTCCTGGTCAAACAATATTTGGATCTTTAGATTCTATAACTGGACTTATTGCTGGAACTTATTACTTATATGTGGAGGATTCTTTATCCTGTTCAGATACTCTTATATTTAACTTGACGGAGCCAGATGTTTTAGGTATGAGTCTTAGTAATTATCAAAACCCATTATTATGTAATGGTTCAACAACTCTTATTGATGTAATTGGAGTTGGAGGTACTGCTCCTTATACTGTTCTTTGGAATGATGGAGATACAAGTTTTCAAAGAAATATAAGTGCTGGGGTTTATTTTTGTGTGTTAACAGATGCTAATGGTTGTGTAACTTCAGATTCAGTAACAATTACTGAGCCAATAGCTTTTAGTAATATGACTACAATTATTGAGCCTACATGTAGTTCAGCTGGTAGTGCTTCAGTTAGTCCTTCAGGAGGAACACCTCCTTATCAATACCTTTGGAGTACAGGAGACACAACATCAAGCATAGATTCTTTGTTAGGAACAGCTTACCAGGTAATTGTTGCTGATTTTTGTGGAGCTACAGATACTACAATCTTTACTTTAACTCCTTTTCAATTTGAGACAGATTGGTATTATAGTGATACTTCTCATCAAGCTGGAGTTAGTATTGTTTCAAGTTCAACAGGAGGACCTTTCTCATATGAATGGTCTGATGTTTTAGGGAATATAGTTGGGACAGACTCAGTAATTTATAATTTATGTGAAGGAACTTATTATGTGTCAACTACAGATAATATAAGTGGTTGTGTAATTGAAGATACTATTAATGCTACTTATTATTTGCCAAACGGAATTGTTGATATAACAACTACTACTGTTCTTCCAGATAATGATTTATGGGGAGCTGCTCCTTATAGTTATTTCTGGGTTAATGGTGCTGTTACAGCACATGCAAATATATGTTCTGGTAGCCATTGGGTTGAAGTTACAGATACTTATGGGTGTATGGTTCGTGCTGATTTTGATATAGATCCTTTATTAGTCTCATTAGATCCAGGTAGTCTTATTTTAGAATGTGAAATAGAGAACTTAGATGTTGAGATTGAAGCTACAGCAAGTGGTGGTACAGCTCCATATACATATCAATGGTCAAATGGATCTACAGAAAGTACTTTAAATTTAGCTCTAAATCCAGGGAAGTATACTGTAACTGTTATGGATAATAATGCTTGTACTGTTGATACTTCTTTCTCAATTGCTGCTATTACTTCAGATTGTGTTCCTAATGTATTTACGCCTAATGGTGATAATATAAATGACACTTGGAATCTGGAAAATACGTTCTTATATGCCGACTCTGAGGTAAAAATTCATGGTAGGTATGGTAAGGTAGTATTTAGTTCAGTAGGATATGAAAAGCCTTGGGATGGAAATAATGAAAGTGGTAATCCTGTTGTTGATGGTCCTTATTTTTATATTATTGATATAGGACCTGGTTTTGAAGCTTTGAAAGGTACGGTTACTATAATTCGATAAATGCTTTTATCTCATCTAATTGATGAGGCTCAAACCATTCTGTATTTTGATCTTTTTTGAACCAAGTAAGTTGGCGTTTTGCAAATCTTCTGGTATTCTGCTTTATGTTTTCTACAGCCTTTTCTAGAGTTGTTTCATTATTGTAAAAAGCAAATATCTCTTTATAACCAACAGTTTTTAATGCATTTCTATGTTGATAATCAAGTAGGCTATGTACTTCTTCTAATAGTCCGTTATCCATCATTATATCAACCCTTTTATTTATTCGGTTGTATAAAATTTCACGATTAGTATTTAACCCTATTTTAATGATTTTAAATGGTCTTCTTTTAATAGTCTTTGTTTTGTAAGAGGAAAATGAATTTCCTGTTGTTTTAAAAACCTCTAATGCTCTTAACAGTCGTTGTGGGTTTTGAGTGTCACAATTTGCATAAAAATCAGGGTCAATTTCTTGTACTTCTTTTTGAAGCCACTCTATTCCATTATTTTTAAGTTTCTGATTTAGTTCGTTTCTTAGTGTAGTTGATATTTGAGGCATTTTGTCAAAACCTTTACAGATTGCATCAACATATAGTCCAGACCCACCTACTACAATTAAAGTGTTGTTTTTTTTATGTAATTCTTCAATCTTGTTAATTACATCTGTCTCAAAATCACCTGCATTGTAGTCCTCAGTTACTGATAAGTGTTGTATGAAATGGTGTTTTACCTCTGCTAGTTCTTTAGTGTTTGGAGGGGCAGCACCAATTAATAGCTCTTTGTAAAATTGTCTAGAATCACACGAAATTATCTCAGTGCTTAGTGCTTTAGCTAAAGAAATGCTTAAAGCAGTTTTTCCAATTGCTGTTGGTCCAACAATTATTATGATTTTTTTAGTATTCTTCATGCTCATTGAATTCATCAAAATCATCAAAGGCATCTTCAAATGGATCAAATTCTTTTTCAGCTTCAAAAGTTATTTCAGGAGCATCTTTTGGCATCTCACCTATTTTGTTTGTGCATTTTGAGCTGCTAATAGTTTCATCAGAAGTTTTATTTAATGTAATTAAGAAACGCCACATTTTCATAAAATCATAAATATAAAGTAATTGACTTCCTTCTTTAGTTAAAATAGAAGAAAGGGTAATTTCACTCATTGCTAACATTGGGTTTTGTTTATCCTCTACACCAAATAATGGAATTTCTTGGAGTAATTCAAAATCTTCATTAGTCATATAAAATGAAGCCATTTCGTTCTTATCAAGTTCAAAAGCATTGATAATAGCAAAATGTAGGTCTTCTAAGTTATTAGTAGAGGCAATATCAATATCACGAATAATATCTTCTTTATATTCTAAATGTATTTGTAGTGTATATTTCATTTTACAGGCTCTAGCTTTAGTTCTTTAGCTTTTGCAATAATAAATTGCATAGCATCTTCTTTATTATTTTTTAAACGCCCATCAAGTATGGCTTCTTTAATAGCATTCTTTAAAATTCCAATTTCTCTTCCTGCATTTAGGTTAAAAAGCTCCATTATTTCTTTTCCATTAATTGGAGGTTGGAAATTACGAATATGGTCTTTTGCTTCAACTTCTTTTAGTTTCTCTCGAACTAATTGGAAGTTTCTTAAGTAGCGAGCTACTTTCTTTTCATTTTTTGAAGTAATATCAGCATCACAAAGAGTCATTAGGTCATCAATATCATCACCGGCATCAAATAATAATCGTCTAATTGCAGAGTCTGTTACTATATCTTGTGCTAATACGATAGGGCGCAAATGTAAAGTGACAAGTTTCTGTACATATTTCATTTTCTCATTTAGAGGCAGTTTTAATTGTCTAAAGATTTTTGGAGTCATTTTACCTCCTATAAATTCATGAGCATGAAAAGTCCAACCATGTCCTTCTTCATATCTTTTTGTTTGTGGTTTTGCAATATCATGTAGTATTGCAGCCCACCTTAACCAAATGTTATTGGTGTTTTTACTAATATTATCTAATACCTCTAAGGTATGATAAAAATTGTCTTTATGTCCGTGTTTTCCAATAAATTCTACACCTTGTAGTTTTACCATTTGTGGGAAAAACTGATGTAAAAGCTCTGTGTTAAATAGCATCTTAAACCCGCTAGATGGTGTTGTTGTTAGGATTATTTTATTTATCTCTTCAGTAATTCTCTCTTGTGAGATAATTTTTAATCGTTTTGCATTCTTTTTTATTGACTGCAAGGATTTACTTTCAATATTAAAATTAAGTTGAGAGGCAAACCGTACTGCACGCATCATTCGTAAAGGATCGTCAGAATAAGTAATGTCAGGATTAAGAGGTGTGCGAATAATCTTATTTTTTAAGTCTTCTTGTCCATTAAATGGGTCAATTAGTACTCCGTAGTTATCAGTGTTTAGTTGAATAGCCATAGCGTTAATGGTGAAATCTCTTCTATTCTGATCATCTTCTAAAGTTCCATTTTCTACAATTGGTTTTCTGGAGTTATTTCGGTAGGATTCTTTTCTGGCTCCAACAAATTCATAGTCTTCACCATTGTAGTGAATCATGGCAGTTCCAAAGTTCTTAAATACTTTAAAGGTAGCTTTATCTCCCAACTTTAGAGCTACTTTTTCTGCTAATTTTATTCCACTTCCTATACAAACAAAATCAATATCTGTTTTTCCTTGTTTACGATTGAGTAATAAATCACGAACCCACCCTCCAACTACATAAGTTGCAAAATTAAGTTCATCTGCTGCTAGTTGAACGGTACGGAAAATTGGGTTTTTTAGTTCAGTTTTATAATTCACTATCTGATTTTTTTAATGTTACCATCTTCATTTATCAATATGATTGTTGAAGGGGTAGACATTATTTCATCTTGATGCAAATTTACAATATAATCAACATTTTCACTTATCTCTTCTGATATTTCTGAGAATCTCTGAGGATATTTGTTTCCGCTAATATTTGCAGAAGTAGATACTATAGGTTTTCCAAATTGAGTGATAAGCTCTTTACAGAAGATATCTTGTACAATACGAATTGCTGCGCTACCATTTTCTGCAGTAATGTTTTTTGCTAAGCCCTTTGCTTTAGGATAAATAATGGTTGTTGGAGTTGTGGTAATGTCTATTTCAGGAATATTAGGAACTAATTGTTCTAATTGTGTTTTATTAGCTACTAAAGAGATTAATGCTTTGCTATCAGCTCTTTTTTTTAATTTAAAAATCTTCTTAATAGCCTCAGTATTTGTTGCGTCACAACCAATACCCCAAATAGTATCAGTAGGGTAAAGGATAATACCTCCGTTCTTTAGTGTATTTAATGCACTTTTAATTTCCTGATGCATATTTACTAATTCCATTAGTGCAATTTTTTCTTTTTTTATCTAGTGTTTCTTCTAATATAGTGTTGTTAATATTTAAACCGTCACGAGAAAATATATTATGATGTAGGTGATAACTAACAGCAAGATGTTTAAGTTTAAGTTTCTTGATATTGTTATTAATTAATCGAGCAGACAACTCACTATCTTCTTTTCCCCAACCAGTCATATCTTCATTATATCCATTAGCAAGGATAAAGTCATTTTTCCAAAATGAAAAGTTACAACCTCTTGTTCCTTTAAGATTATTATTTTTACGGCTAATCACTTTTGAGAGTAAAGGAGAGTAAATCATATTTAGACGATTAGAAATTCCTTTTTGAAGTATTGAGAAGCTAGTTGTTGAGTTTGTAAAAGCTTCTTTTGTTATTTTTGCATTTAAGAAGGCTCGGCTTCCATGAATAAAAAGTCCTGCTTCGGAGTTTTGTATATGATCTTTTATAAAATGTTTGTGTAGAATAATATCTCCATCTATTTGAATAATGTAATCACTTTTACATTCTGCTATAGCTTTATTAAGAATACTGGTTTTTTGAAAACCATTATCTTCTTGCCAGATATGTTTTATGCTACAATTAAATTTCTTAGAATAGGAATCAATAAGTAATTTTGTGTCATTTGTTGAGCCATCATCAGCGATAATTATTTCATCAGGAGCTAGGCTTTGTTTGCTAACGCTTAAAAGTACTAGCTCCAAAGCCTCTGGCCAATTGTAGGTTGCTATTAGTAGTGCCGTTTTCAATTTATAATGAAGTGTAAATGTTCATTAAGTTAGCTGCGATTTTATCATCTGTAAAGTTTTGAGCGTGTTTAAAACCTTCTTCCTTCATTTTTTTATTTAAATCACTATCCTTTTCTATATCTAGTATTGCTGTTTTCATCTCAGTAACAGATAAAGGATTGATATATTTTGATGCTTTTCCTCCTGCTTCAGAGAAACAACCTCCTTTAGTAGTAATTACAGGAGTCTTGGAAAATAAAGCTTCTAAAATTGGTATTCCAAATCCTTCAAATATAGAAGGGTATATCATCATATCTGCTGATTGGTAAATAGCAGCCATCTCTTCTAAGTCCAGATTTGTTAAGAAAGTTACTCTCTCAGATAGATTGTTTTTAGCAATATATCTTAAGCACTTTATTTTATAAGCTTTTCCGTTTCCAATAATCACCAATTTATGGCTTGGTAACTCTTTAAGAGTTTTTAAAAGAGTAAGTAAGTTCTTACGTTCCTCTATTGACCCTACATAAAGAAGGAATTTATTTGGTAATTTTTTTGCTATTCTTACTTCCTGTTTTTTATTCTCTGTTATTGTTTTTTGAAATATTTGATTGCACCCTTGATATACTACTTTTATTTTTTCAGCAGGTATAAAAAAGAAGTCAATAATATCTTGTTTTGTTTGTTCGCTTATTGCAATAATTGAATTTGCTCTCTCACATGCTGACTTAAATTTCTTGTAATATATTTTACGATCAATGGTAGAAAACAAATGAGGGTAACGAATAAATATTAAATCGTGAATAGTAACTACTGATTTAATATTTGTTTTTTCTATTCCTAAAGGTAATTCATGACTTAATCCGTGGTAGATGTCTATCTTATTTTGAAATAAATCTCTTACTATACTTTTGCTTCTCCAATAGGATTTTAAAGTTCTATTAATTAAAGATTGTGGTGAACGAACAAATGTAATTGTATCGTTTATAAAAGACAGACGTTTATTCTCTTTTTCTTTTGGAGTGTATAAAAAGTATTTATTATCTGTATAGAATTGAGTTAAAACACGAATGGTATCACGGGAATAGTTTCCTAAACCTGTATTATTTAAAAAAGCTCGTTTTGCGTCAAATCCTATTCTCATTATACAGCTACATTATACTCTCTAAGAGCGTTATTTAAAGATGTTTTTTTATCAGTACTTTCTTTTCTTTTTCCAATAATTAAAGCACAAGGTACACCGTAATTTCCTGAGGGAAATTTTTTATTATAAGTTCCAGGAATTACTACTGATCTGCTTGGAACTACCCCTTTATACTCAATAGGGGTGTCACCACTAACGTCAATTATTTTAGTTGAAGCAGTAAGTACAACATTTGCTCCTAGTACAGCTTCTTTTTCAATTTTAACCCCTTCAACTACTATGGATCTTGAGCCGATAAATGCATCATCTTCAATGATAACAGGAGCAGCTTGTACAGGTTCTAAAACACCACCAATACCAACACCTCCTGAAAGGTGTACGTTTTTCCCAATTTGAGCACAGCTTCCTACTGTAGCCCATGTGTCTACCATAGTTCCGCTGTCAACATAAGCTCCAATATTTACATAAGATGGCATCATTATTACTCCTGAAGCTAAATAGGCTCCATAACGAGCTACTGCATGAGGAACTACTCTTACTCCTAGTTCAGCATATCCACTTTTTAGTTTCATTTTGTCATGAAATTCCAAAGGACCAATTTCTATAGTCTCCATTTTCTGGATAGGGAAATAAAGGATAACTGCTTTTTTAATCCAGTCATTAACTTTCCATCCATTGTTAGTTGGTTCAGCAGTACGTAAGCGCCCTTTATCAATCTCTTCAATAATAGCATGTATGCACTCTTGAGTTGAGTTATCTTGTAATAATGCTCGGTTTTCCCAAGCTGCTTCTATCTGTTCTTTCCATTGTTCATTCATAAGGACAAAGGTATGATATTGTATTAATGTAACAATGCCTTAATTTGAAAATGGTTTTAAGTGTATTTGATGTTTAAATTATTTTTTGTAATATTGGTAAAATATAGGGAAGCTGAAAACTATAATTGTAAGAGTAGGCATTATTTAAAGTGAAAAAATATGAAAAGAATAGTATTATTTATGGTTGCACTACTAACAATTAGTAGTTACACTTCTTATGCAAGTTTTCCGGTAGTTGTACAGGATTATCAGGCTGAAGTAGTAGTTTGTGGAGATGTAGAAGATGAGGTTGCTGCTGTAAAAAAGTTTGAGATTGGAGGATTTTTATTGGGGTTTTTATTGGGTCTTATAGGTGTTTTGATTTCTTACTTGTTTAGTAAAAACCCTGACTTTAGAAGAAGTTCCTGGTATGGGCTTGCAGCATGGGCTATTATTTATTTATTGTTTATTCCAAGTAAAGAGTAATAATAAAAAAAGGTAGCCATATGGCCACCTTTTTTTATTCAATAATTATTTTCCTACTTATTTTGTTGAGCTGAAGAATATAAATTCCGCTACTAATTTTTGAAGTATTAATAGTTGTCTCTATCGTGCTTTTCTTTTCTTTAAGAATAACCTTTCCTAATAGGTCTCTAATATAGATAGTTCCTTTGCCAATACTATTTACTGTTAGCTTATTGCTTGTAGGGTTAGGATAAATATTTATGCTAGAATTAAAGTTAGGACTGTAAACAGTAGTAGTGTCAGCAAAGGAAGAGTCGCTACTAAAGAAGCTAATTCCACCTGCTACATTTCCTAATATCATGTCGGGTTCGTTATCATCATTTACATCACTTATAGTAAAAGAACACTTTCCGCCATCCCAAATATTAGCAATAGTACTATTTACTGGAGTAAATATCCCATTTAAGTTAGTGTCGATATTTGTGAACTGATAAATACTTCCTGTATATGATCCTACAAAAAGTTGATATATGCCATTGCTATCGATAAGTTTAGGGCTACTGTATCCTGTTGTAATATAGCTGTCGTCTACATCAATGCCTCCAAAATTAATAATAATAGTGTCAAAAATAGCAGTAGTTACTGTTCCAGTATTTGGGCAGTAGTTAATTGTTCCATCTTGTTCTCCAATAATAATGTCAAGTAATCCGTCACGGTTTACATCAACAATTTGAGGTTGTGCAAAATAACCTACATCAATATTATTGTAATTAGCTGCGCTAATGTTAAAATTACCTGATTGATTATTGAAATAATGTAGTTTTCCATCAGCATCTCCAATAATCATGTCTTTATCTCCATCTCCATCTAGGTCACCAAAAGTAGGACTTAGGTTAAGTGCAGGTATTACTAGTTGAGTGTTTAAATTAATATTTGATATATTTTGCCAATCTCTATCTATTAAATTGTATGCTGGATTTGATTTGGTTCCTGTGTTTTCAAAAAGTGCTAAAGATGAAATAGGGTCGTTATAAGCATCATGGTATCCATAGTTTCCTATAACTAAGTCAAGCAAGCTATCATTGTTGTAGTCGTAAAAAACTGGAAAGGCTGATGTTCCTAAATCAATCATCTTATTTTGCAGGAAATCTGTTTGTTGAAAATCAAAGTTAGGAGCAGTATTTTGCCCCGTGTTCTCATACAACCAACAACTTTCAAAATTTTCTGAATTACTTTCGCTATTAGTAGTGACTATTAAGTCTTTTATACCGTCATTTGTTACGTCTACATAGTAGGAAGAAGGAAAAACATGCATTTCGGCAGCTATTGTGTTGTTGTAGTTTTGTGGGAATGTAGTGTCTACAGCAGTCATTAATGCATTCTGATTATCACCTCCGTTAATAAGCAGGTTAAGGTTGTTGTAGCTTACATCTCCTAGTACTAAATCTTTATCATTATCATTATCAATATCAATAGCTAATAAAGTTGATCCAGCATGTTTTTGCTTGCTATTGTTATTTGGGCTTATGACTGGAGGACATTGGCAATTAGGACAATTGAGTATGTAGTTGTTAAGTCCTTCATAAAACAATCCCCAACAACTTTCTGAAAATACATAGGCAACAGTATCGCAAGATCCAGTAAGCTCTATGGCCATATTTTTGTGGTATTCAACAAATCCACCTAGTATTGAAAAAGTTAGGATATCTAGATCTCCATCATAGTCAATATCTGCTATTGCAGGAATATCAACAGGGCTGATGTAAATATTAAGACTGCTTGTGCCGTTACTAGATAAAACTAATGGAGTTACAAGTGTAAAGCTTAATTCAGTAGTTGAAGTGTTTTCGTAAATTGCCATCCCTCCTGAGGAGTAGGTGTAAATATCATTTTTACCATCACAATTATAATCAGCTAATAGTACCCAGTCGTGTATGTTAGGAAAGTTTGCTCTGTATTCTGGAGCATAATTATAATTTCCATTATTATTGATGAAAGGGTTTATTTTGTTTCCTGCTCTATCAAACACAATAAGATCCATAATCCCATCTAGATTTAAATCAATATTAGAAAACTGACCTGAGTTAATTCCTCCTGCATTTGCAAGTTCAAATAGATTTCCATTCTCTGATATTTCTAGAGTTGAGTCTCTGTTTAGTTCTAGTTGTGAAAAAGAATTTATATAACTAAAAAGAGCTAGAGTAAGTAATATGTTTTTGAAAGACATAAATTATTTTTTTACAAAATAAAGGAATATTTTTGATTGTTGAGCTACTTGTAGAGCATTATCTTATTAACTCAAAATAAGATACTCATTTTTAGTTTTTTTTTAGGTTGATATTAAAGGTTTAAATTATACGACCTTGTAATTGTGTTATTTGCTTTTGAAAGCTTATATTTGCCGACTTTAAAAAACGAGATTAAAAATAAAGATTATGCAAAATAGAAATTTTATTAGAATTTTCGCAGTCGTATTCGCTATAGTGTGTTTGTACCAACTATCGTTTACTTGGATTGCAGGTGGTGTAGAGGATGATGCAGTAGCATATGCTCAAGAATTTGATGAGGGGGAAAGAGAAGTTAAAGAGAAGTTTTATTTAGACTCCATTAACAGTGAGCCAGTATATGATATTTTGCTAACTTCTTATACTTATGCTGAGTGTAAGCAAAGAGAGCTTAATTTAGGGCTTGACCTTAAAGGTGGGATGAATGTTACTTTAGAGGTAATGGTAGTTGATGTTGTAAAGGCATTGTCTAATAACAGTAAGGATGAGGTGTTTAGCGCGGCAGTTGCAAATACATTAAAAGCTCAGGAGGATAGTCAAGAAGATTTTGTTACTCTTTTTGGAATAGAATATGAAAAGTTAGCTCCAGCAGCTAATGCAGGTTTATCTGCAATTTTTTCTACTCCTGATTTAAGAGATAAAGTGCAGTTCTCTTCTACAAATCAAGAAGTAATTGAAGTATTAAAGGTTGAGGTTGAAGATGCTATTTCTCGTTCTTTTAATATTTTAAGAAGTAGAATTGACCGTTTTGGGGTAACACAGCCAAATATTCAAAGGTTAGAGACTGCAGGTAGAATTTTAGTTGAACTTCCAGGAATTAAAGATCCTGAGCGTGCTAGAAAATTATTACAATCAACTGCACAGTTAGAGTTCTGGGAAACATATGATTATAGAGAAGTTTTTCAAGGTTTAGAGTCGGCAAATACTTACTTAAGAGAAACAATTGAAGCGGTAGAAGAAGTTGTTGAAGGTGAAGAGTCTGTAACAGAGGAGGTAGTTGAAGTAGTAGAAGAGAAGGTGATTGAATCAGAAGAAGATAAAGAAGCTGCTGATTTATTAGCAGAGATTGAGGCTGATACAACTGCTGCTGATACAACTAATACTTTAAGTTTTGAAGAGTTTGCAGCAGAAAACCCTTTATATGCTTTACTATACCCTAATGTTGATCAACAAAACCAATTAAATGAAGGTCCTGTTGTAGGTTTCTGTGCTGTTAAAGATACTGCGGCTTTAAATGTTTATCTAAAAGATCCTGCTGTTAAGAAATACTTACCAATTGATGTTAAATTTGCTTATACTGTTAAACCTTATGATCCTGATGGAAAATTTGTTCAATTAGTAGCTTTAAAATCTGATAGAAATGGTAAGTCAGCTATGGAAGGAGATGTTGTGACGGATGCAGTTCAAACTTTTGGACAGTATGCCTCAGCTGCTGAAGTATCAATGACAATGAATGCTGAAGGAGCAAAACAATGGAAAAGATTAACAGCTGAAAATATTAGTAAATCAGTTGCTATTGTTTTGGATGGTTATGTATACTCTTATCCAACTGTACAAGCTGAAATTGCTGGAGGTCGTTCTTCTATTACAGGAGATTTTTCGGTAAATGAAGCAAAAGATTTAGCAAACATTTTAAAGTCAGGTAAATTGCCTGCTCCAGCTCGTATTATTGAGGAGGCTATTGTTGGTCCTTCATTAGGAGAAGAGGCTATTAGTTCTGGATTAACATCATTTATGTTTGCTTTGCTTTTAGTATTGGCATATATGGTGTTTTACTATAGTGGTGCAGGTTTAGTATCTAATGTAGCTTTATTAGCTAACGTATTCTTTATTTTTGGAGTGTTATCTTCATTAGGAGCAGTACTTACTTTGCCTGGTATTGCAGGTATTATTTTAACTATTGGTATGTCGGTTGATGCTAATGTACTTATCTATGAGCGTATTCGTGAAGAACTTAAGAATGGTAAAGGTTTGCGTTTAGCAGTTACAGATGGGTATAATAGTGCTTATAGTTCTATTATTGATGCAAATGTTACTACATTGCTTACAGGTATTATTTTATATGTATTTGGTACAGGGCCAATTAAAGGTTTTGCAACTACTTTAGTAATAGGTATCTTAACATCTCTTTTTGCTGCAATCTTTATTACAAGATTAGTGATTTCAGCACAATTAAATAAAGGGAAGAATATTGCTTTTGCTACTAAGTTAACTGATGGGGCGTTTAAAAATATCAATATAGATTTTATTGGTAAGCGTAAGAGATTTTATGTATTATCATCTATCATTATTATTTTAGGTGTTGGCTCTTTAGTAACTAAAGGTTTAAATTATGGAGTTGATTTTGTTGGAGGAAGAACTTATGTTGTGCGTTTTGATGACTCAGTAGATAATGAAATGTTAAGGTCTTCTTTAGCTGATGTATTTGTTGATGCTGATGGTTTAAAATATACACCACAGGTTAAAACTTTTGGAGATGATAATCAAGTTAAGATTACAACTTCATTTATGATTGAAAATGCTGAAATAACTACTGATGAGATTGTTGAATCAAAACTATCAGAAGGTTTAGCTACTACAGGGTTTCAGTATGAGATTATGAGTTCACAGAAAGTTGGTCCTACAATTGCAGATGATATTAAAGATGCAGCTGTATGGTCTGTATTCTTCTCATTATTAGTTATTTTCTTGTATATCTTAATTAGATTTAGAAAATGGCAATTTAGTTTAGGTGCTGTTGCTGCTGTATTCCACGATGTATTAATCGTTCTTTCAATTTTCTCTGTGTTTTATGGTATTCTGCCATTCTCATTAGAAATAGATCAGGCTTTTATTGCAGCGATACTTACTATTATTGGATATTCACTTAATGATACAGTGGTAGTATTTGACCGTGTTAGAGAGTACATGAATAATAATAAGAAGAAAGAAGTATATGAATTGATTAATGGAGCTTTAAATAGTACTTTAAGTAGAACAATTAATACCTCTTTAACAACATTCTTTGTATTGTTAATAATATTCATTTTTGGAGGTGAAGTTATTAGAGGGTTTATGTTTGCGTTAATGGTAGGGGTTGTAGTAGGTACTTACTCTTCATTATTTGTAGCATCTCCTATTATGTTGGATACAATTAAAAAGAAAGAAGAAAAGTCAAAAAGAAAATAATTAGTTTATAATTTTAATTAAAAAGCCCTTTCATTGAGAGGGCTTTTTTATTTTTGCCATATGTTATTATTTATAGGAGGTCCAGAAATTATTGTTGTTTTATTATTTATAGTTATTTTCTTTGGCTCTAAAAAAATCCCAGAACTTGCTAAAGGTCTAGGAAAAGCAATGCGTGAAGTGAAAGATGCTTCGAATGATATTAAAAAAGAAATTAGGGATAGTGCTACAAGTATAAAAGATGATTTTGATATAACAAAATAATGCTGCCAGTTTTCTTTTTAATATTAGGTTTAGTTTTGCTCTTTTTTGGAGGAGAATTATTAGTTAGAGGTTCAGTTTCTTTAGCTTTAAAAATGCGAATTTCTACTTTAGTAGTAGGGATGACTGTTGTTTCATTTGCAACTTCAGCTCCTGAGTTATTTGTGAGCTTGCAAGCAATGTTTGGTGGGAGTAGTAATATTGCTTTAGGTAATGTTATAGGTTCCAATATTGCTAATATTACCCTGGTACTTGGGGTTACAGCTTTAATTTTTCAAATTAATATCTCAAAGCAAACTACTACTTTAAATTATCCAATGTTATTGGTTTCGTCATTAATTTTTGGAGGGGCGCTTTATTATTTTAATGGAATTACTCAGTCTATAGGTATTTTCTTTATCCTGTTATTACTTTCATTTGCTTGGCTTTTAATACGTAAGTCGAGAAAAGATAATTTAAAGGCAGCAGTTGATGAAGATGAATTGTTAGAGGAAGCAGCTCATGACCCTTTTTATAAGAGTGTAATTTATTTAATTATAGGGGTTTTATTGTTGAAGTTTGGAGCAGATTATCTAGTTGATGGTACTATAGCATTGGCAAAAAAGTTTGATATATCGGATAGAATAATTGCTGTTACAGTGGTTGCAATAGGAACGAGTATTCCTGAATTAGCAACTTCAATTATTGCAGCACTTAAAAAAGAAGATAATTTAGCTGTAGGGAATTTAATAGGCTCTAATATCTTTAATATACTTGCTGTGCTTGGTATTACTGCTACAGTAAAAGAAGTTGCTATTGCTGATGCAGCAATCCTTTCTTTTGATTTTTTATGGATGATTGCAATCACTTTTTTACTTGGTATTCTAATTTATATTTTTTCTAAGCGAAAAGTTACAAGAATTGAAGGCGCTTTGTTATTAGTTATATATTTTTCATACCTCTACTTTTCAATCTATTAGCTGGTGTTTCTCTTTTTTATTTGTTATTTATTGCTTTAACAATTTGTTGATAAATCCTTTATTGAAGGATGCCCTTGTTTTGTAAATCATTCTTGTTTTTAACTTATATTTGCCGCATTATTAATTCCTAATTATTAAAAAAAATATTTATGAAATCTAAATTAGAATACATCTGGTTAGATGGTTATGCTCCAACTCAAAATATGAGAAGTAAAACTAAAGTTGTTGAAGACTTTAATGGTACTTTAGAAGAGTGTTCAGTTTGGGCTTTTGATGGAAGTTCAACTAGACAAGCTAAGGGAGGTTCTTCTGACTGTTTATTAAAACCAGTAGCAATTTTCCCAGATCCTGCTAGGGAAAATGGTTATTTAGTGATGACTGAAGTTTTGAATGCTGATGGTACTCCGCATGATTCAAATGCTAGGTCAAAAATTAATGATAATGATAATGATTTCTGGTTTGGTTTTGAACAAGAATATTTTATTATGGATGTTGATACTCAGCTTCCTTTAGGTTTCCCTTTAGGAGGTTACCCTGGTCCTCAAGGAATGTACTACTGTTCAGTTGGTGGGAAAAATACACACGGAAGATCATTTGTTGAGGAGCATGCTGATTTATGTATTGAAGCAGGTATTAACTTTGAAGGTATTAATCAGGAAGTTGCTTGTGGACAATGGGAGTTCCAATTGTTTGCTAAAGGAGCGAAAAAAGCTGGTGATGAGCTTTGGGTAGCACGTTATTTATTAGATAGGTTAACAGAAGAATTTAATTACTATATTGAATATCATCCAAAGCCAATTAAAGGGGATTGGAATGGTTCAGGTATGCATGCTAACTTCTCAAATACTACGTTAAGAGAATGTGGTTCTAAAGAAACATATATGGATGTTTGTGAAGCATTTCGTCCTGTTACAAAAGAACATATTGATGTTTATGGGGAACATAATGATCAAAGGTTGACAGGTTTGCACGAAACAGCATCAATTAATGACTTTAGCTATGGTATCTCAGATAGAGGAGCTTCAATCAGAATTCCAATTTTAACTGTTGATAATGGTTGGAAAGGGTATCTTGAAGATAGAAGACCAGCCTCAAATGCAGATCCATATAAGATTGCTTCAAGAATTATAAAAACAGTAAAGTCTGTAACTTCTTAATAATAAACAATTAAGTTGTTATAATTCTCTTTTTGTAATTTAGATACATTTCCAAATTATTCGTTATTTTAGCGAAATTAATAAAATTTTTAAAATGAAAAGAGTTTTACGTTTACTTGCAATATTTGTTTTCTTGTTTTCAGTGTCACAAACAGAAGTTTATGCACAGAAAAAGAATAGAAAAATGATAAAAGCTGATAATGCTTTTAATCTTGAACAATATGTGAAGGCTGCTGAATTATACAAGAAGGCCTATAAAAAAACTAAAAATAGAGCTTTAAAAGCTGAAATTATTTTTAAGCAAGCTGAGTGTTACCGTATGTCAGGTAACATTAAAAGAGCTGAGAGTTATTTTAAAAGAGCTATAAAAGCAAAATATCCTGATGTAATTGTATATTTAAGGTATGCTGATGCTTTACGAATGCAAGAAGATTTTACTGAAGCAAAAGTTCAGTATGAAAAATATATTGAGTTAAATCCTTCAGATGTTAGTGGTGAAATGGGGCTTAAGTCTTGTGACTTTGCTTTAAAATGGAAAGACCTTCCAACGCGTTACAAGGTAGAGCTTATGCCTTTAGTAAATTCAAGAAATAGTGATTATTCTCCAGCTTTTGGTAATGGAGAGTATACTGAAATGTACTTTACATCTTCTCGTTCAGGAGGAATCACTGATGATATTGATGAGCGTACTGGAGAAGCTTTTTCAGACGTATATCTTACAAGAATAAATAAAAAAGGAAAATGGAGTGCCCCAGTTGTAGTTCCTGAGCCTGTTAATACTAAAGGAAATGAAGGTTCTGTTTCTTTAAATAAAAGAGGTACAGTTATGTATCTTACACAGTGTAAAGTTGAAAAGAAAAAAGCTTTAGGTTGTGGTATTTACGTAGCTAAACGTAAAGGAAAATTATGGGGAGAACCTCAAATCCTACAGATAAAAGTAGATAGTAATACTACTGTTGGCCATCCTACCTTAAGTGAAGATGAAACAGTTTTAATCTTCTCATCTGATTTGTCAGGTGGTTATGGAGGGAAAGACCTTTGGATAGTAAAGAAAGAAAAAAGAAATACTTGGAGTACTCCTATTAACTTAGGACCTTTAGTAAATACTCCTGGTGATGAAATGTTTCCTTTCTTACATTCTGATGGAACAATTTATTTCTCATCTAATGGTCATGTTGGTATGGGAGGTTTAGATGTATATAAAACATCTCAAGATGAAAATGGAGCATATATTCTTCCTGTTAATTTAAAATCTCCTGTTAATTCATCAGCAGATGATTTTGGTATGATTGTTGAAAAGTCAGGGGAAAGAGGGTACTTAACATCTAATAGAGATGGAGGTAAAGGAGGTGACGATATTTACCAATTTGAACTACCTCCATTAGAGCTTTCTTTAAAAGGTATAGTTACAGATTCTAAAACTGGAGCAATAATGACGGCTATTAATGTACAGTTAATAGGAAGTGATGGTAGTAGCTTAATATCAGAAACAGACAATACAGGAATGTATAAGTTTGTATTAAAGCCTTTAACTTCGTATGAAATTGTCGTAAATACTGAGGGGTATTTAACAAAGTCAGTTAGTGAGACTACTATTGGAGTAGAGTTTAATAAAGTGTTTGTTGTTGACTTATCAGTTGATCCTGTAAAGAAAGAAATTATTTTGCCTAGGATTGAGTATGACTTTGCAAAGTGGGATCTAAGACCTCAATCAATTATTGATTTAGATATCTTAGCTGAAACATTAAAAGATAACCCTAATGTAGTTATTGAGTTAAAATCTCATACTGATTACAAAGGAACGGATAAGCAAAACCAAGTGCTTTCTCAAAAAAGAGCAGATGCTTGTGTTAAGTATTTAGTAAGCCAAGGAATTGATGCAGGTCAGCTTGTTGCAAAAGGAATGGGTGAAAGTGAGCCTCTTGTAATCGAGATTAAAGATGGTAGGTTTAAAGTTGGTGATGTGTTAACTCAAAGATATATTAGAAAAATAAGGTTTAAGAAGAATAGAGAAAAAGCAAATCAGTATAACAGAAGAACATCTTTTAAAGTATTAAGAGAAGATTATGTTCCTAAGGTTAAAGAAGAAGTAGTTGAAGAAAAAAAGTAATTAATATATAAATACAAAAAAGGCGTCCTATTTGTTAGGGTGCCTTTTTTTACAATTATTTATGGCAACAGATAGATACAATCAAAGAGGAGTTTCTGCAGATAAAGAAGATGTTCACAATGCAATCAAAAATGTAGATAAGGGATTGTTCCCTTCAGCATTTTGTAAAATTGTTCCAGACTATTTAAGTGCAGATGAGGATTATTGTTTAATAATGCATGCTGATGGTGCGGGAACAAAGTCATCTTTAGCTTATATGTACTGGAAAGAAACAGGAGATGCTTCTGTGTGGAAAGGAATAGCACAAGATGCATTGATAATGAATATTGATGATTTATTATGTGTAGGTTCAGTTGATAATATTATGCTATCTTCTACTATAGGTCGTAATAAAAGCTTAATAAATGGTGATGTGCTTTCTGAGATTATTAATGGAACAGAAGAGTTATTAGCAGAATATAAGAAGTTTGGTGTTAATATTATATCAACAGGAGGAGAAACTGCTGGATGTTGGAGATTTAGTAAGAACGATAATAGTAGACTCTACTGTTGTTGCTCGTATGAAAAGAACTGATGTAATTGATAATGCAAATATTAAAGGAGGAGATGTTATTGTTGGTTTGTCTTCATCAGGTCAAGCATCTTATGAAACAGAGTATAATGGAGGAATGGGAAGTAATGGTTTAACTTCTGCTCGTCATGATGTATTTTCAAAAGTTCTAGCAGAGAAGTATCCTGAAAGTTTTGATCCATCAGTTCCTTTAGATTTAGTGTATTCTGGAACTAAGGAATTAACTAGTGCTGTAGAAGGTTCTTCCTTAGATGCAGGTAAATTGGTGCTATCACCAACAAGGACTTATGCTCCAATTATAAAGAAGATTTTAGATAGATTTCGTTCACAAATTAGTGGAATGGTACATTGCTCAGGTGGAGCGCAAACTAAGGTATTACATTTTGTAGATAATGTACATGTTATAAAAGATAATATGTTTGCATTGCCTCCGTTGTTTAAATTGATACAGCAAGAGTCAGCTACTGATTGGAAAGAAATGTATAAAGTATTTAATATGGGACATAGAATGGAGTTATATGTTCCTCAAGAAGTAGCACAAGATATTATTGAAATTTCAAAATCTTTTAATGTTGATGCTCAAGTAATTGGTAGAGTTGAAAGCTTTGAAGGTAAGAAATTGACAATTAACTCCGAGTTTGGAACTTACACATACTAAGATGTTAGATAAATTAGCAGCAATAAATGAACGATATAAAGAGGTAGAAAGGTTAATTTCTTCTCCTGATGCAATGAATGATATGAAGATGTTTGTTCAATTGAGTAAGGAGTATAAAGATCTAGAACCTATTATTAAAGCCTATAAAGAGTATGCTACCTTAATAGATAATATTACTGAGGCAAAAGAAATTATTGCTAATACTGATGATGCTGAAATGAAGGAAATGGCGAAAATGGAATTGGAAGATCATTTGCCAAGGAAAGATGAAATGGATGAAGAGATAAAAGTATTGCTAATTCCCAAAGACCCTGCTGATGCTAAAAATGCTGTAATGGAAATTAGAGCTGGAGCTGGTGGTGATGAGGCTAGTATTTTTGCTGGTGACTTATTTAGAATGTATTCAGCTTTTGCACAAAGTAAAGGATGGAGTACCGAGTTAGTTGATGTTGCTGATGGTACATCTGGTGGTTATAAAGAAATTATTTTTAATGTAAGTGGAGAAGATGTTTACGGACAGTTGAAATTTGAATCTGGAGTACATAGGGTGCAAAGAGTTCCGCAAACTGAAACTCAAGGGCGTGTGCATACTTCTGCAGCTACAGTAATTGTACTGCCTGAGGCTGAAGAATTTGATATAGAATTAAAGCCTTCTGATATTAGAAAAGATACTTATTGTTCGTCAGGACCTGGAGGACAATCGGTTAATACTACTTATTCTGCTGTGCGTTTAACACATATTCCTACAGGAGTTGTAGCTCAGTGTCAAGATCAAAAATCTCAACATAAGAATTATGACAAAGCTTTAAAGGTATTACGTTCTCGTATTTATGAGATTGAATTGCAAAAGAAGTTAGAAGAAGATGCTAAGCATAGAAAAACTATGGTTTCATCTGGTGATCGTTCGGCAAAAATTAGAACTTATAATTACCCACAAGGTAGAGTTACTGAGCATAGAATTGGTTTAACAAAATACAACTTACAGGCTACTGTAGGAGGGGATATTCAAGAATTTATTGACGAATTACAATTAGCTGAGAATGCTGAAAAATTAAAAGAAGGAACAACTTCAAATGAATAAACAAGAGCTAGTTAATCAGATTAAAGCAAAGCGTTCTTTTCTTTGCGTGGGATTAGATACTGATATTAAAAAGATACCTACTCATCTATTAAGTTTGGAGGACCCAATATTTGAGTTCAATAAACAGATTATTGATGCTACAAAAGAATATTGTGTAGCTTATAAACCTAATATTGCTTTTTATGAAAGTATGGGGGTTAAGGGCTGGGAAAGCTTACAGAAAACTTTAGATTATATTCCTGATAATATTTTTACTATTGCTGACGCTAAAAGAGGTGATATAGGAAATACTTCTAATATGTATGCACGTGCATTCTTTGAAAACATGAATTTTGATTCAGTTACTGTTGCTCCTTATATGGGCTCTGATTCAGTAACTCCATTTTTGGAGTTTAAGGATAAATGGGCTATTGTTTTAGCTTTAACATCAAATAAAGGAGGTTTAGATTTTCAAAAAATAACAAATGAAAATGGGAAACAATTATTTGAGCAAGTTTTAGAAATTTCTAAGGATTGGGGTAACGATAAAAATATGATGTATGTTGTTGGCGCTACAAGAGCAGAACAGCTTTCTGAAATAAGAGCTATTATTCCAAATCATTTCTTATTAGTTCCTGGTGTTGGTGCTCAAGGAGGAAAATTGCAAGAGGTAGCTAAGTATGGTATGAATAGCGATTGTGGTTTATTAGTTAATTCCTCAAGAGGAATTATTTATGCTGGTAGTGATGAGGGTTTTGCTCAAGCAGCTAAAATTGAGGCTCAAAAATTACAGCAAGAAATGGCTGTGATATTAGAAAAAGATATGCTCGTTAAAGTGTAGTTCTATTATAATGTTTAAAATAAAAAAGACTCTCAAAATGAGAGTCTTTTTTATTTATTAGGTTTTTATAAAGGATTATTTTTTATAATTCCCATTAATTGTAATTGTTGTACCTGCCGACCCAGTAGTAATATTTGCAGATTCAATATGCATCATGAAATATTCTCCATTGTATTCTGTAGCAAGTACAGTATCATAGCTGCTGTTGTTTTCAGCAGAAACTCCATCGTATAGTGAAATTCCAGTTCCATTATCTACAGCTTCAGCTAATGCTTCTTGAGTTGTTATAGAGGTCCATTCGCCTGAGCTAAGCTCAACAAATTTATTAGCATCTGCAATTTCTATTTGAGCATTTACAGCCTTTGCATTTGATGTCCATTCTAAACCAAACATAGCTAGTCCACTGGCATTGTTACCTCCAACTCTTTCCCAAACAAATGAAGATTCGCTTCCTAAATCAGTAGTTGCAGCATTGCTAATAATGTTAAATGCAATGTCACTAGATTCATCATTTTTATCTGTTAAAGTAGCTGAGATACGGTGTGTTCCTTCTGGTAAGTTAAATAATTGAAATTGGTATTCTATATTTTCATTGCTAAATGCAGAGTCAAGAAGAATATTTGGAATATTTGAAGAAGTAAGTGTAACATTAAGGTATTTCAGTTTTTTTCCAGAGATAACATTTTCAGTACCTACAATTCCAATATTTAGAGTATCTTCTGTTGTTACTGTAACGTCAGAAGAAGTGTAACTACCTCCCAAAAAAGATAGGTTAGGAGTTAATACTTCGTTTGTTTCGTCTCCACAAGAAGTGAAAATCAGGACACTTATTACAAGCATTCCTCTTAAGTAATTTTTCATAAATTTAGTTTTTTAATATTTAATTATTTTTCAGTTTAAATCTTGCAAATATATATCAGATTACAAAATAGATTTAAAAATCTATGTACATACAAATAGATTGTTAATTTACGTTTTTAATAAAGTGTATTTTTATAATTGATATTGACCTTTAACGTATAAATATTTAATCTAGTATGTTTATAGTTGAATACAAATTATAATTAAAAATTTATATAGTGTGTTTTAAATTTAAAAACTCCTTACACTTACATGTAGTTTGTTTAAATGGTATTTATTTAAGAGTAGATGGGTTCTGTAGAAGACTATTTTTCGTCGATTTTGAAAAAATAATAATGCCATTTTATATTTTTCATATATTCGTGAAGGTAAATAGTAGTTAGTTATTACAGCTAAAATGAAAGAGGATTTTTTACATTATATATGGAAGCATCAATTTTTTAATTCGTCAGAATTATGTACTGTTGGTGGAGAAAAAGTTGAGATATTAAAAGTTGGGGATTATAATACAAATGCAGGTCCTGATTTCTTAAATGCAACCCTTAAGATTAATAATTTAGTTTGGGTAGGGAATATTGAAATTCATATTAATTCTTCTGATTGGGATTTGCATAATCATCAAAATGATAAAAATTATAATACTGTAATTCTACATTTAGTATATGATAATAATAAGTTGATTCTAAATGAAAACTTTAAAGGTATACCTACTATAGAGTTGAAAAATAGAATTGATTTAAAAGTGTTAAATCGTTATATTGATCTGTTTTCTACTTCTGAAAAGGTGTTGTGTGCTAAGTATCTGTCTTCTATAAAAGAAATGAGATGGGATACAACTTTAGTTGAAATGCTACTTGAAAGATTAGTTCAAAAGTCAACTTTTATTGCCCAGCAAATTACTTTTAAAAAATATGACTTAGAATGGGTTATTTTTTCATTAATTGCCCAAGCTTTAGGTTTAAAGGTAAATAAAGATACTATGTTTATGTTGGCTCAATCACTCCCTTATAAAATAATACAAAAACATCAAACTAATACTTTTCAGTTAGGAGCTCTATTGTTTGGACAGGCAGGTTTCTTAAATGATAACTTTACGGAAGAGTATCCTAATAGTTTAAAAAGAGAGTATCAGTATTTACAAAAGAAATATAAACTAAAGCCTATTGATAAGCATATTTGGAAGTTTTTAAGGCTACGCCCTGCAAGTTTCCCAACAATTAGAATAGCACAGTTGCAGTCAATACTTAGTCAGCCTCATTTTTATGCAAAGGTAAAGCATGCAAAGACATATGATAAGTTAAAAAAATTATTAAAAGTAAGTATGCATCCTTATTGGGAAACACATTATAATTTTAAAAAATCATCTGTGAAACGAAAGAAAAATCTAGGATCAGCAACTATAGATGTTATAATGATTAATGCAATTGTTCCTATGTATTACCATTTGGGAAGTTCTATTCCTGTATATAAAACCTATGCTATTAAGCTGTTATCTAAAATTAAACCTGAAAAAAATAGTATTGTAAAAAGGTTTGTACTTTTGGGAAGTAACATTAATTCTGCTGCCGATACACAGGCAATTATTCAGTTATATAATTACTATTGCACCCCAAAAAAATGTTTAACTTGCAGCATTGGAAATCAATTAATGAAAGATGTTTAATTTCTTTAGGAAATTTTTTACAAAACAATTTTTTGGAGTAAGTTCTTGGTGGGCAAATCGACTAGGAATTAAGGCTTCGTTTATTCGTTTGTTTTTTATTTATGCAGCATTTACTAATGCTATTACTGTTTTTGTTTATTTATTAATGGTATTTATTTTAAAATTACGCATTCATTTTAAATACCGTAAAAGAAAATCAGTTTTTGACTTATAATTATGAAAGACTTTAAATTCCTTTCCCGTATTTATTTTGCTCTTGCATTATTGCTTATTATTTTTTTAGTAGGTATTTCAGGTTTTATTTTTTTTGAAGACTACTCTCTAGCAGAAGCATTTTATATGACTGTAATTACGGTGTCTACAGTAGGTTTTAGTGAGGTGCACGCATTGAGTGATGGTGGAAGATTGTTTACAGCCTTTCTTATCATCACAAGTTTTGGTATATTTGCTTACGCAATTTCGGTAATTACTACTTATGTGTTAAGTGGAGAATTTCGTGATTTTTATAAAGATTATAAGGTGAATAAAACAGTAGAGAAGATAAACGGACATACCATTATTTGTGGATATGGAAGGAATGGTAAACAGGCTAGTAAAAGCTTAAAGTTACATAATGAAAACTTTGTAGTTGTAGAAAAGGATGCAAAAAGTACAGAGAGGATGCGAAAAGAAAAAACATGCTTATTTATTGAAGGAGATGCTACAATTGATCAGGTCTTAGATCAGGCTCGAATAAAAAATGCAAAAGCTTTAATAACAGCACTTCCTAATGATGCAGATAATCTTTTTGTTGTGCTTTCAGCAAGGCAAAAAAACCCTGATTTATTAATTATTAGTAGAGCTTCACATAATTCATCCTATAATAAGTTGAAAATTGCTGGTGCAAATAATATTATTATGCCTGATAAGGTTGGAGGTGAACATATGGCATCATTAGTAGTTACACCTGATGTAATGGAGTTTTTAGATGTTATATCAGTAGGGGGTAGTCATGATATTAATTTAGAAGAAATAGCATTTCATAAGTTGCCTGAAGGAGAACAATTTAAAACACTTAGGGAAATGAGTGCAGCTCATAAAACAGGATGTACTATTGTTGGCTTTAAAACTGCAGAAGGAGAATATATTATCAACCCCTCAGCAGATACTGAGTTAATTCCAAATTCTAAATTATTTGTTTTAGGTAAAGCAGAACAAATAAGAGAATTGAATAAGATATTAAATATATAATGGCAGAAAGAAAATTTTTGGGGGTTTGTGCTTGGCTTGCTGATAAATTTGGATTAGATATTAGTGGGATAAGGGTATTATTTATTGCAGCAACAATATTTGGCTTTGGCTCTCCAGTTGTTATTTATTTTATTTTGTATTTGGTAAAGCCTAACGAGTATTAATGAGAGTTCTTATTACAGGAAGTAATGGCTTGTTAGGGCAAAAATTAGTGCATAAGCTAAGGAATGATAATGCAGTAATGTTAATTGCAACCTCAAAAGGAGTAAATAGAGTAAGTGAGCAGGAAGGATATAAGTATCTTTCTCTAGATATTACAAATAAGCAGGAAGTAGAACAAGTTATTTTAGAGGAAAAGCCTGAAGTAGTTATCAATACTGCTGCTATGACAAATGTAGATTTATGTGAGGCTGAGCAAAAAAAATGTGATGCTTTAAATGTAGATGCAGTTAGGTATTTAGCAGATGCTTGCCAGCAAATAGCTGCCCATTTAGTTCATATTTCAACCGATTTTATTTTTGATGGTGAAAATGGACCTTATAAAGAGGAAGATGAACCTAATCCGCTTTCGTATTATGGTTTGTCAAAGTTAAAGTCAGAACAATTATTACAAGCCCATGTTGTAAAATGGACAGTTCTTAGAACTATAATTGTATTTGGAGTTGGAGAAAATCTAAGCAAAGGCAATATAGTACTTTGGGCAAAAGGGGCTTTGGAAAAAGGAGAGTCATTAAATATTATTGATGATCAATTTCGTGCACCAACTTTAGCTGAAGATTTGGCAGATGCTTGTATATTAGCGGCTAAGAAAAAAGCATATGGTATTTTTAATGCTTCAGGAAAAAATATAATGAGTATTTATGAAATAGTGGAACGCATTGCAAAACACTATGGAAACTCAACAGAAAATTTAAATAAAATTAGCACAGCAACTTTAAATCAAAAGGCAGGAAGGCCTCCAAAAACAGGTTTCATTTTGGATAAAGCTAAAAAAGTTTTAGGTTATAATCCCCATAGTTTTGAAGAGTGCTTAACAATAATAGATGAACAATTAACTAATTAATAATATGAAAAAACAACTACTACTATTAACAGCAATGATTACTTCTTTTGTTTCGGCAAAGGCAGCAACATTAAGCGAAACTATTGATGGCTTTTTTAAGCCAATTGTAGAGGATTATTTAGTGCCTGTAATTTTTTGGGATCCTATTAAAGCCATGGGGTTTGATGTAGGTGCTGATGTGCCTATTGTTGTAGTTTGGTTGGTTCTAGGAGCGGTTTATTTCACATTCAGAATGAAGTTTATTAATTTAAGAGGTTTTAAGCATGCCATTGAATTAGTAAAAGGAGATTATGACGATCCTAATGATAAAGGAGAGGTTTCTCATTTTCAAGCGTTAACAACAGCTCTTTCGGCAACTGTTGGTTTAGGGAATATTGCAGGAGTTGCTATTGCTATTTCTATTGGTGGTCCTGGGGCTACTTTTTGGATGATAGTAGCAGGTTTATTAGGAATGTCAGCGAAATTTGTAGAGTGTACTTTGGGGGTGAAATATCGTAAAGTAGATGAAAATGGAGAAGTTTCTGGAGGTCCTATGTATTACTTGCGTGATGGTTTAGCAAAATATAAAATGGGAGGTTTAGGAAAAGTACTTGCAGTGCTTTTTGCAATTCTATGTATTGGAGGTTCATTTGGTGGAGGAAATATGTTTCAGGCCAATCAGGCTTATGCACAACTATCTGGACAGTTCCCAATTTTAGCAGGTAACGGACCTATGTTTGGCTTTATTCTTGCAATTTTAGTTGGTGCAGTAATTATTGGAGGGATAAAATCTATTGCTAATGTAACCGAGAAAATTGTTCCTTTTATGGCTGCTTTATATGTAGGTACAGCCTTAATAATTATTGGAATGAATATTACTGAAATAGGAAATGTATTTGCAATGATTTTTAAAGGTGCTTTTGCTCCTGATGCTGCTTTTGGAGGTGTTATAGGTGTTTTAATTCAAGGGTTTAGAAGAGCAGCATTTTCTAATGAGGCTGGGGTTGGTTCTGCATCTATTGCACATGCAGCTGCAAAAACAAACGAGCCTGTATCGGAAGGAATTGTTGCTTTGTTAGAACCATTTATTGATACTGTTGTAATTTGTACAATGACGGCCTTAGTATTAATTATTACAGGATTCCATGATGTACAAGGTGTTGAGGGTGCTCAAATGACATCGCAAGCATTTGGTTCTGTATTTTCTTGGTTCCCTTATTTATTGGTAGTTGCAATTTTCTTATTTGCTTTCTCTACTATGGTTTCTTGGTCGTATTACGGGCTTAAATCTTGGGAGTTTTTGTTTGGTAAAAGTAAGGCTTCTGAGTATTCATATAAAGTATTGTTTTTAATATTCATTATTATTGGTTCTTCAGTAAAGTTAGGTGCTGTTCTCGATTTCTCTGATATGATGATATTAGCAATGGCGTTCCCAAATATCTTAGGGTTATTAATTTTATCTAAGGAAGTTAAGTTAGATTTAGACACTTATTATGATAAACTAAAAACAGGAGTGATTAAAAAATTTAAATAGTGATTGGAAAAATAAAAGACTATTTTTCATTTAATAAGAAGGAGCGGAATGGTATTTTGCTCCTTTCTTGTCTTTTATTGTTACTAATATTATACTCTCAATTTTCTTATTTGTTGCAAACAACAGATAAAACTGATTTTACTGCTTTTAAAAAAGAAATAGCAGCGCTAGAATATGTTACTGCAGATGAAAAGAAAATTAAAAACGAGATTCTCTTTTATTTTAATCCAAATACTTTAAATGATAAAGGGTGGGAGCAATTAGGGCTTTCTGCTGCTAAAATTAAAACGCTTAGAAATTATCAAAATTCTGGAGGGTATTTTAATCAGAAAACAGACTTGCTTAATTGTTATGCTATTGAACAGGAGTTCTATGATAAAGTAAAAGGTTTTTTAAGGTTTCCTAAGGTAGAACAAATTAGTGCTAAAGAGCTGAAAGTAAAAAAGGTAGTAAGTGTTGAGTTAAATAGTGCAGATAGCTTAACCTTATTGGTGGTTAAAGGTATTGGTCCTTTTTATGCAAAACAAATATTAGAATATAGAAAAGAGCTTGGTGGATTTATTTCCTATGATCAGTTTAATGAAATTTGGGGTTTAGAGAAGTTAGATATTTCTAGCCTGATTGAGCAAACAAGCCTTGACACTCTATTAATAAGTAAGATAAATATTAATAATACAAGTATTGATGTGCTAAGAAAACATCCTTATATTAATTATAAACAAGCAAAAATGCTAGTTAATTATCGTGCTCAACATGGTGATTATAAAAAGCTAGAAGATATTCTAAAAATCAAGTTGATTAGCCCTGAAATATTTCGTAAAATTGCACCTTATTTAACAACCTATGATTAGTGAAAAAATAGATGCAGCAATTAGGGAGGTTCCAAACTTTCCAAAGCAAGGGATTAACTTTAAAGATATTACTACTTTATTGTTAGATTCTAAGTTGTCAGCTGATATTATTGATGCTTTTATTTTGGCTTTAAAGGAAACAAAAATTGATGTTATTGTAGGAGTAGAAAGTAGAGGGTTCTTATTTGGTTTCTTATTAGCAAACAAAATGGGGGTTCCTTTTATTCCAATACGTAAAGTAGGAAAATTGCCAGGGGAAACGCTAAAGTATAAGTATGATTTAGAGTATGGGTCGGCAGAAGTTGAAGTGCATATTGCAGATATTAAAAAAGGATGGAATGTGTTGGTTCATGATGATCTATTAGCAACAGGAGGTACTGCTTGTGCAGCTGCTGAGTTGGTTCAACAATTAGGAGCAAAAGTTTCAGGTTTTGCATTTGTACTTACTTTAGATTATTTAGAGGGAAGAGAAAGGGTAGAGAAATATTCGAACAATATAATTAGTTTAAAACAATATTAATGGATTTTACAATTAACGAAAATCAAAAAATGATTGCTGATATGATTCAGCAATTTGGTAAGCAAAATATAACTCCTTTTGTTAGAGAGTGGGATGATAATCAAACATTCCCTGTAGAGGTTTTTAAAAAATTAGGAGAGTTAGGTTTAATGGGGGTTTTGGTGCCAACGGAATATGGTGGTTCAGGTTTTTCATATACAGAATATGTTACTGCAATTGAGCAGTTGTCAATACTTGACCCTTCTATAGGACTTTCTATGGCAGCTCATAACTCATTATGTACAGGACATATTTTGCAATTTGGAAATGAAGAACAAAAGAAAAAATGGTTGCCAAAATTAGCAACTGCTCAGTGGATTGGAGCTTGGGGGTTAACAGAGCATAATACAGGGTCTGATGCTGGAGGTATGGCTACTACTGCTGTTAAGGATGGTGATGAGTGGGTGATTAATGGTGCAAAGAACTTTATTACTCATGCAATATCTGGTGATGTAGCAGTTGTAATAGTGCGTACTGGTGAGAAAGGAGATTCTCATGGGATGACAGCCTTTGTAGTTGAGAAAGGAACTCCTGGTTTTACTTCAGGAAGAAAAGAAGATAAGTTAGGAATGCGAGCTTCAGAAACTGCAGAGTTAATATTTGATAATTGTCGTGTTCCTGAAACAAATATTTTAGGGAATGTAGGTGATGGTTTCATACAGGCTATGAAAGTGCTAGATGGTGGAAGGATATCTATTGCAGCTTTAGGATTAGGTACTGCAAAAGGAGCATATTATGCAGCAAAGCAATATGCTAAAGAGCGTGAGCAATTTGGGAAACCGATTGCGCAATTTCAAGCTATTGCATTTAAATTAGCTGATATGGTGACGGAAATTGAAGCTTCTGAGCTATTAATTTATAATGCTGCTTATAAAAAGAATAACGGTGAACGTATGACTTTAGAAGGGGCAATGGCTAAATATTACTCTTCCGAGGTAGCTGTAAAAGTGGCCACTGATGCGGTGCAGGTTTTGGGTGGTTATGGCTATACTAAAGATTTTCCTGTAGAGCGTTTTTATCGAGATTCTAAGTTGTGTACTATTGGTGAGGGAACCTCAGAAATACAAAAACTAGTAATTGCAAAACAAATTATAGGATAATGTTTGTCAGTTATAAAGATATTATTATTTTTGCAGCCCAAATTAAAAAAGAATTATGTTAGTTATACCAGTAAAAGACGGAGAAAATATTGATAGAGCCCTTAAGCGTTTCAAAAGAAAATTCTTAAAGACAGGAACTTTAAAGCAGTTAAGAGCGAGAAAGCAGTATATTAAAAAATCAGAAAGATTGCGTATTAAAAATCAAAAAGCAGTTTATTCTGAAGCTCTATTGAGGGACGCTGAGTAAAAACAACTCATTAAATAAATAATTAAACCTTTTTATTTGTAATTTTGTTACAAGTTTAAAGGTTTTTTTATGCTCAAAAATAAGTTTATTCAATATATGAATTCTGAAAGAAGATGTTCAGAGCATACTGTGAAATCATACATTACAGATTTAGAGCAATTTTCTAGTTTTATCGAGAAAGAATTCAATATTACTTCAAAATTAGAAGAAATAAATTTTCAGATAGTTAGAAGTTGGATAGCATCAATGCTTGAAAAAGGAATAACTCCAAGAACTGTTAATCGTAAAACATCTACGTTAAAAACATATTTCAAATTTTTATTAAGAAGCGAGGTTTTATCTGAAAACCCTATGCTTAAGGTGGTGACTCCAAAGTCAAAAAAACGTTTACCAGTTTTTGTTGAGCAAGGGCAAATAGAAACATTGTTGGATAAGGTAGTTTTTGAAGAAGGTTTTGTAGGGGAGAGGAACAAGTTGATTATTGAACTCTTTTATGTAACAGGAATACGATTATCAGAGTTGATAAATATAAAAGTAATTGATATAGATTTTAATACTCAACTAGTGAAAGTTCTTGGTAAAAGGAATAAAGAACGGCTTATTCCATTGTCATCCAATGTCCTAAGTGATTTGCAAATATTTATTAAAAAACATCAGTTAAATAATTTTCTTTTTACTAATTTAGACGGAAAGAAATTGTATTCTAAATTAGTATACAGAGTAGTAAATAAGTATATAGGGCAAATTAGTAGTGTAAGTAAAAAAAGTCCTCATATATTAAGGCATACCTTTGCAACCCATATGTTAAATAATGGTGCGGATATAAATGCAATTAAGGAATTGTTGGGGCATGCAAGTTTAAGTGCTACTCAAGTGTATACTCATAATACAATTGAAAAATTAAAAACAGTTTATAAACAAGCTCATCCAAGGGCATAAAACATTTATCATTATGAATATTCAATTACAGACAATCCATTTTACAGCAGATAAACAGCTAAAAGACTTAATAAATAAGAAAGTTGAGAAGCTAATTGTTATAGATGAAAGTATTATTAATGCTGATGTATATTTAAAAATTGATAAACCAGAGTCTCATGATAATAAAATTGTTGAGATTAAACTTAACGGGTCTTCTGTAGAGTTTTTTGCTAAGAAACAGGCTGATTCATTCGAAGAATCTCTTGATTTGGCTACTCAGGCACTCAGAAAACAAATCATAAAACACAAAGAGAAGTAGAGGAAAATAACCCCTATTTAAAATATTTAAAAAAAACTATTCTTTTTATTGGTTGTATTAAAAACTTTAATAAATTTGCAGCCCATTTTAAGGGATAGTTCTTTTAAATACACATTAATTTAAATAAGCCGATATAGCTCAGCTGGCTAGAGCAGCTGATTTGTAATCAGCAGGTCGTGGGTTCGAGTCCCTCTATCGGCTCTTATTTAATGGGGGGATACTCAAGCGGTCAACGAGGGCAGACTGTAAATCTGCTGGCTACGCCTTCACAGGTTCGAATCCTGTTCCCCCCACATATTTAAATTAATAAAAATAATGCGAGAGTAGCTCAGTTGGTAGAGCGTCAGCCTTCCAAGCTGAGGGTCGCGGGTTCGAGTCCCGTCTCTCGCTCAACTTTACTGCCGGTGTAGCTCAGGGGTAGAGCGTTTCCTTGGTAAGGAAGAGGTCACGGGTTCAATTCCCGTCATTGGCTCATTGTTAAGGAAACAAAAAAATAGAAATTTATAACTAAATTATTAATAACAATTAAATTTAACTAAAATGGCAAAAGAAAATTTTAATCGTACCAAGCCACACTTGAACATTGGTACAATTGGTCACGTTGACCATGGAAAAACAACCTTGACTGCTGCAATTACTAAAGTATTAGCAGAAGCAGGTGGTGCTGAAGTTCGTGATTTTGACACGATTGATAATGCGCCAGAAGAAAAAGAAAGAGGAATTACAATTAACACTTCACATGTTGAGTATGAAACTGAGAACAGACACTACGCTCACGTAGATTGTCCAGGTCACGCGGATTACGTAAAAAACATGGTAACTGGAGCTGCACAGATGGATGGTGCAATTTTAGTGTGTGCTGCAACTGATGGTCCTATGCCTCAAACAAGAGAGCATATCCTTTTAGCAAGACAGGTAGGTGTACCTGCAATTGTTGTTTTCTTGAATAAAGCTGATATGGTTGATGATGAGGAATTATTAGAATTAGTTGATATGGAAGTTAGAGAGTTATTGTCTTTCTATGATTATGATGGCGATAACACTCCTGTAGTTACTGGATCTGCTTTAGGTGGATTAAACGGTGATGGTGAGTGGACTCCAAAAATTCATGAATTAATGGCTGCTGTTGATGCTTGGATTCCTGAGCCAGTAAGAGATAATGAAAAGCCATTCTTAATGCCTATTGAAGATGTGTTTACTATTACAGGTAGAGGTACTGTAGCAACTGGTAGAATTGAAACTGGAGTTGCTAATACTGCTGACGCTGTTGATATTATTGGTATGGGTGCTGAAAAATTATCTTCTACAATTACAGGAGTTGAAATGTTTAGAAAAATATTAGATAGAGGTGAAGCTGGAGATAATGTTGGTATCTTATTAAGAGGTATTGAAAAAACAGATATCAAAAGAGGAATGGTAATTTGTAAGCCAGGATCTGTAACTCCTCATACTAAGTTTGAAGCTGAGGTTTATATCTTGAAAAAAGAAGAGGGTGGAAGACATACTCCATTCCATAATAAATACCGTCCACAGTTCTATATCAGAACAACTGATGTAACTGGTGAGATTTTCTTACCTGCTGGAACTGAAATGGTAATGCCTGGTGATAACTTAACTATTACTGTTGAGCTTATAGCTGGTGTTGCAATGAGTGAAGGTTTAAGATTTGCTATCCGTGAGGGTGGTAGAACTGTAGGGGCTGGACAGATTACTAAGTTACTTTAGTAAATAAATCATAAGTTTTACAGTTAAAGGAAGGTTGATTTTCAATCTTCCTTTACTGTGTAAACGGGTGTAGCTCAATTGGTAGAGTAGTAGTCTCCAAAACTATTGGCTGGGAGTTCGAGTCTCTCCACCCGTGCGATAAAAGAATTGAAGAAAATGGCAGATAAAGGAACATATATTAAAGACTCATACGACGAGTTGGTGAATAAGGTAAGCTGGCCAAGTTGGTCAGAATTGCAAAGTAGTTCTATTGTTGTTGCAATTGCAACAGTAATTATTGCTTTAGTTATTTATTTAATGGATTCAGCATTTAGTAATGCTATGAAGTTATTTTATAGTTTCTTTTCATAAGTGAGCATGGAGCAAGAAGTTACAAATATGAAATGGTATGTCCTCAGAGTAATGGGGGGGAAAGAGAAAAAAACAGTTTCTTTTATTGAAAAAGAAATTGATCGATTAGGAATGCAAGATTTTGTAGCTCAAATTTTAGTTCCTACTGAAAAGGTATACCAAATTAGAAATGGAAAAAAAGTTAGTAAAGAAAGAAATTTCTTTCCTGGCTATGTGTTAGTTGAAGCTAATTTAGTTGGAGAAGTACCTCATATACTTAAAAATGTTACTGGAGTTTTAGGTTTCTTAGGAGCTACTAAAGGTGGAGTTCCTGTGCCTATGAGAAAAAGTGAGATTAACAGAATATTAGGTAAGGTTGATGCTATGGCTCTTACTGATGAAAGTATTAGTATTCCATTTGTTGTTGGAGAAACAGTTAAAGTTATTGATGGTCCATTTAACAGTTTTAATGCAGAGATTGAAGGAATAGATGAGCAAAAGAAGAAGTTAAAATTAATGGTAAAAATCTTTGGGAGAAAAACTCCTTTAGAGTTAAATTTTATGCAAGTAGAAAAAATATAAATAAATGGCAAAAGAAATTTCAGCACTTATTAAGTTACAGATTAGAGGAGGAGCAGCAAATCCTGCACCACCAGTTGGACCTGCATTAGGGGCAAAAGGGGTGAATATTATGGAGTTCTGTAAGCAGTTTAATGCAAGAACACAAGATAAAGCAGGGAGTATTGTTCCTGTTGTTATTACTGTATATGCAGATAAATCATTCGAATTTATCATTAAAACAGCTCCTGCTGCTGCACAAATATTAGCTGCTGCAAAAAAGAAAAGTGGTTCAGGTGAGCCTAATAGAGTAAAGGTTGCTACAATTACTTGGGATCAAGTAAAAGCAATTGCAGAAGATAAAATGGCAGATTTAAATGCTTTTAAAGTAGAATCAGCAATGAAAATGGTTGCAGGTACTGCAAGAAGTATGGGAATTAATGTTAAGGGAGAATTTCCTGCATCAAATTAATAAATATTAAATAGTTTATAGTAATGGGAACTAGTAAAAACAGAAAAGAAGCAATTTCAAAAGTTGATTTAAAAAAATCATACTCTTTAGATGAAGCTTCTGCAATAGTAAAGGAAAATTCTAAAACAAAATTTGACGCTACTGTTGATTTAGCAGTACGATTAGGTGTTGATCCAAGGCAAGCAAATCAAATGGTAAGAGGAGTAGCTTCATTACCACATGGTACAGGTAAAACTCTTAAGGTATTAGCTTTAGTTACTGCTGATAAAGAAGAAGAAGCAAAAGCAGCTGGAGCTGATTATGTTGGTTTAGATGAGTATATTGAAAAAATCAAAGGTGGATGGACTGATATCGATGTAATTGTAACTATGCCTTCAATTATGGGTAAAATTGGTGCTTTAGGTAGAGTTTTAGGGCCTAGAGGATTAATGCCAAACCCAAAGTCAGGAACAGTAACACAAGATGTTGCAAAAGCAGTTACTGATGTTAAAAAAGGAAAAATAGATTTTAAAGTTGAAAAAAACGGTATAATTCACGCTTCTGTTGGTAAGGTTTCTTTTGATGCTCAAAAGATTTCTGAAAATGCTAACGAATTATTACAGACAATTATTAAGTTAAAGCCTTCAGCAGCTAAAGGTACTTATGTTAAAAGTGTATTTATGTCAAGTACTATGGGATTAGGTGTTGAAATTGATGCTAACTCATTAGTATAATTAATTTAGAAAAGCGTAAAATGAATAAACAAGAAAAAAATCAATTAATTGAGGTCCTTGATGGGATGCTTAATGATAATAAGAATTTTTATTTAGCTGATATCTCAGGATTGACTGCTGAAGAAAATAGTAGCTTAAGAAGATTGTGTTACAAAAGAGAAGTTTCTTTACAAGTTGTGAAAAATACTCTTTTGAAAAAAGCTTTTGAGAAAAACGAAACTGATTTTAGTGAGCTTTATGAAGTATTGAAAGGAAATACTTCATTAATGTTTGCTGAGGCTGGAAATGGACCTGCAAAAGTAATCTCAGAATTTAGAAAGAAAAATGCTAAGCCAATTTTAAAAGGTGCTCATATTGAGGAAGCCTTCTATATTGGTGATGAGAACTTAGCAACTCTTAAAGATCTTAAGTCTAAAGACGAATTGATTGGTGATATTATCACATTATTACAATCTCCAGCTAAGAATGTTATCTCTGCTTTACAGTCAGGTGGTAATAAACTTTCAGGAATCGTAAAAGCCTTAGAAGAAAAGGCTTCATAAAGAAGAAATGCTTCCAACATTTAATATATAAACAAACAAATAAAAACAAATAAAATGGCAGATTTAAAAGATTTCGCAGAACAATTAGTTAACTTATCAGTAAAAGATGTTAACGAATTAGCAACTATACTTAAAGATGAGTATGGTATTGAGCCAGCAGCAGCTGCAGTAGCAGTAGCAGGTCCAGCAGCAGGAGGATCAGCAGATGCAGGTGAAGAAAAAACTGAATTTGATGTTATCTTAAAAGAAGCAGGTGCTTCAAAATTAAAAGTTGTTAAAACTGTAAAAGAATTAACAGGTTTAGGATTGAAAGAAGCTAAAGATATCGTTGATAGTGCTCCAAAAGCAGTAAAAGAAGGAGTAAGTAAAGATGAAGCTGAAGGAATTCAGAAATCATTAGAAGAAGCTGGAGCTGTAGTAGAGCTTAAGTAATTTTCTTTAAACATTTAAAAGGTTTAAATCTTATGGTAACATAAGGTTTAAACCCTTTCGTTTTTTTATAGAACCCCTTTTCTTATAACTAAAACTTACAGCCTTGGCTAAAAAAAATAACACCCAAAGAATTAATTTCGCATCCATAAAAAACACGGTTAATTTCCCTGATTTTTTGGATATACAGCTTAAAAGTTTTCAATCATTCTTTCAAATAGGTACTACCTTAGAAGAAAGAAGAAATGAAGGACTTTACAAAGCATTTGAAGAACTTTTCCCTATTACAGATTCTAGAAATAATTTCGTTCTAGAATTTATTGATTATACTATTGACCCTCCAAGATATTCTATTGAAGAGTGTATTGATAGAGGGTTAACATTTAAAGTTCCTTTAAAAGTTAAATTAAAATTATATTGTACAGACCCAGATCACGAAGATTTTGAAACTATTGTTCAGGATGTTTATTTTGGAAATATTCCATTTATGACACCTAAAGGTAGTTTTGTTGTTAATGGTGCTGAACGTATTGTGGTATCACAGTTACACAGATCACCAGGTGTGTTTTTTGGACAAAGCTTCCATTCAAATGGAACAAAATTATACTCAGCAAGAGTAATTCCTTTTAAAGGTTCTTGGATTGAGTTTACAACAGATATTAACAATGTAATGTATGCTTACATTGATAGAAAGAAAAAATTACCAGTTACCACTTTATTAAGAGCTATTGGGTATGAAAGTGATAGAGATATTCTTGAAATTTTTAACCTTGCAGATGAAGTAAAAGTTTCTAAAAGTGGATTAAAGAGAGTTGTTGGAAGAAAATTAGCAGCCAGAGTATTAAAGTCTTGGGTAGATGATTTTGTTGATGAAGATACTGGAGAATTAGTACCTATTGAAAGAAATGAAGTGATTCTTGAAAGAGATACTATTATTGAAAAATCACATATAGATGAAATAGTTGATTCAGGTGTTGAAACTATCTTACTACATAAGGATGATGGTACTACAGGTGACCATGCGTTAGTTTATAATACTTTACAGAAAGATCCTACCAACTCAGAAGTGGAAGCTGTAAGACATATTTATAGACAATTAAGATCTGCTGAAGCGCCAGATGATGAAACTGCAAGAGGAATTATTGATAAATTATTCTTCTCTGACCAAAGATATAGTTTAGGTCATGTAGGTAGATTCAGAATTAATAGAAGATTAAAATTAGATGTTCCTGCTGATAAAATGGTATTGACAAACGAAGATATCGTTTCTATTATCAGTAACTTAATTTCATTAGTAAACTCTAAGGTTGATGTTGATGATATCGATCACTTGAGTAATAGAAGAATTAGAACGGTAGGTGAGCAGCTTTCGAACCAGTTTAATGTTGGTTTGAGTAGAATGGCAAGAACTATCCGTGAAAGAATGAATGTTAGAGATAATGAGGTATTTACACCTATTGACTTGATTAATGCAAAAACATTATCAGCAGTAATTAACTCATTCTTTGGAACTTCACAATTATCTCAGTTTATGGATCAAACAAATCCACTAGCAGAGGTAACACATAAAAGAAGAATTTCAGCTTTAGGGCCTGGAGGTTTAACAAGGGAAAGAGCAGGGTTTGAGGTGCGTGATGTTCACTATACTCACTATGGAAGACTTTGTCCTATCGAAACTCCTGAGGGACCAAATATTGGTTTGATTTCATCTTTAAGTGTATTTGCAAAAATTAATGACTTAGGGTTTATTGAAACTCCTTACAGAAATGTAGCTGAAGGGAAGATTGATCTTACTGAGGCACCAATTTATAAAAGTGCTGAGGAGGAGGAGGAGCAAATTATTGCACAAGCAAATGCTCCATTAACTGAAGATGGTTCATTTGAAAATGAGAGAATACAATCTAGAAGAGAGGCAGATTATTTAATTGCTGAGCCTAAGAATGTAACTTTGATGGATGTAGCTCCTAATCAGATTGCATCTATTGCAGCATCTTTGATTCCTTTCTTGGAGCATGATGATGCGAATAGAGCCTTGATGGGGTCGAATATGATGCGTCAGGCAGTACCTTTATTAAGAACTGATGCGCCAATTGTTGGTACAGGATTAGAGCCTCATGTTGCTCGTGATTCTAGAACAATGATTAATGCAGAAGGAGAAGGTGTAGTTACTTATGTTGATGCAAATACAATTAAAGTAAAGTACATTAAAAATGAGGAAGAAGAATTAGTAAGTTTTGATGATGCTGAAAAATCATACAGCTTAACTAAATTCCAAAAAACAAATCAAAGAACTTGTATTAATATTCAACCGATTGTTAGAGTTGGAGATAAAGTTACTAAAGGGCAAGTATTATGCCATGGTTATGCAACTGAAAACGGTGAATTAGCTATTGGGCGTAACTTAAAAGTTGCCTTTATGCCTTGGAAAGGGTATAACTTTGAGGATGCAATTATTTTATCTGAAAGAGTTGTAAGGGAAGACTTATTTACTTCTTTACATATTGCTGAGCATGTTGTAAATGTTAGAGAGACTAAGAGAGGAGCTGAAGAATTAACAGCTGATATCCCTAACATTTCAGAAACAGCAACTAAAGATCTAGATGAATATGGAATGGTAAGAATTGGAGCTCATATACAAACGGGTGATATTCTTATTGGTAAGATTACTCCTAAAGGAGAGTCAGATCCAACTCCAGAAGAAAAATTACTAAGAGCTATTTTTGGTGAAAAAGCAGGAGATGTAAAAGATGCTTCATTAAAAGCAAAACCTTCTAATCAAGGAGTTGTAATTGGAAAATCATTATTCTCAAAAACACTTAAAGATAGAAGAGCAAAATCACAAGATAAAGAAGAGCTAGAAAGATTAGACGAAATATTTGAAAGAGAAGCATTTGCTCTTAAGAATGTATTAGCTACTAAATTATACCAAATTATTGGTGGTAAAGCAGCTAAAGGAGTTAAGAATATCTTAGGTGAGGAAGTAGTTAATAAGAGTACTAAGTTTACTAAGAAAATCTTATTAGGAATTGACTTTACTATGGTAGATCCTTATAAATGGACAGGTAGTAAAGAAAATAACCAACTTGTAAACAGAACTATTGAAAACTACCTAAGAAGATATAATGAAATTTATGGTGAGTATAGAAGAAAGCGTTTTGCAATTACTATTGGTGATGAATTGCCTAATGGAGTATTGCAATTAGCAAAAGTTCAGATAGCTCAAAAAAGAAAAATTAAGGTTGGGGATAAGTTAGCAGGGCGTCATGGTAATAAAGGTATTGTATCTCGTGTAGTTAGAGATGAGGATATGCCTTTCTTAGAAGATGGAACACCAGTTGATATTATCTTAAATCCACTTGGTGTACCATCAAGGATGAACCTTGGTCAGATTTATGAGACTATCTTAGGATGGGCTGGACAAGAATTAGGTAAAAAATATTTTACTCCAGTATTTGATGGAGCAAGTATTGATCAAATTAATACTGAAACTGATGAAGCTAACTTACCAAGATTAGGTCAAACTTATCTTTATGATGGTGGAACAGGTGAACGTTTTGAGCAAACAGCAACTGTAGGTATTATCTACATGCTTAAGCTAGGTCACTTAATTGATGATAAGATGCATGCTCGTTCAATTGGGCCATACTCATTAATTACACAACAACCACTTGGAGGTAAGGCTCAGTTTGGAGGGCAAAGACTTGGAGAGATGGAGGTTTGGGCACTTGAGGGATATGGTGCAGCTAATATCTTACAAGAGATGTTAACTCTTAAATCGGATGATGTAATTGGTAGAGCTAAGGCTTTCGAGAGCATTGTAAAAGGTAAAGAATTACCTAAACCAGGTATTCCAGAATCATTTAATGTATTGTTACACGAATTAAATGGATTAGGATTAAAAGTATCATTTGAATAAAATAACTCATGAGAAATAATAAAAATAACAGACAAACTCAGGATATTAATACTATCAAAATTAGTTTATCATCTCCTGAAGATATTTTAGAAAAATCATCTGGGGAGGTTACTAAACCAGAAACTATTAACTATAGAACATATAAGCCAGAAAGTGGTGGATTATTTTGTGAGCGAGTATTTGGTCCTACTAAGGATTTTGAATGTCATTGTGGGAAATACAAAAGAATCCGTTATAGAGGAATTGTATGTGATAGATGTGGTGTTGAAGTAACAGAGAAAAAAGTAAGGAGAGAAAGAATAGGACATATTAGTTTAGTAGTTCCTGTTGCTCATATTTGGTATTTCCGTACTTTACCTAATAAAATTGGTTATTTATTAGGACTTCCATCTAAGAAATTAGATATGATTATTTACTATGAAAGATTTGTAGTAATTAATGAAGGAGAAGGAACTGTAAATGCAGAAGGAGAAGCTGTAAAATATTTAGACTTTTTAACCGAAGAAGAGTATTTAGATATTTTAGATGCTCAACCAATAGAAAATCAATATTTAAGTGATACTGATCCTAAGAAATTTGTTGCAAAAATGGGAGCAGAAGCTATCCATGATTTATTAGCAAAATTAAACTTAGATGATTTATCATACCAGTTAAGAAATCAAGCTGATACTGAAACTTCACAACAAAGAAAAACAGAAGCATTAAAGCGCTTACAAATTGTTGAGGCAATGCGTGAAGGACAAATGCATACTGAAAATAGACCAGAGTGGATGACTGTAAAAGTTATTCCAGTTATTCCACCGGAATTAAGACCTTTAGTTCCATTAGATGGTGGTCGTTTTGCTACTTCTGATTTAAATGATTTATATAGAAGAGTTATTATCAGAAATAACAGATTAAAAAGATTAATGGAGATTAATGCTCCAGAAATTATTTTGAGAAATGAAAAAAGAATGTTACAGGAATCTGTAGATGCTCTTTTTGATAACTCAAGAAAATCATCAGCAGTAAAAGCAGATGGTAAAAGAGCATTAAAATCATTATCTGATTCTTTAAAAGGGAAACAAGGTAGATTCCGTCAGAACTTATTAGGTAAAAGGGTAGATTACTCTGCACGTTCGGTAATTGTTGTAGGACCTGAATTAGAATTACATGAGTGTGGATTACCTAAAGATATGGCAGCTGAATTATATAAGCCATTTATCATTAGAAAACTGATTGAAAGAGGAATTGTAAAAACAGTTAAGTCTGCTAAAAAGATTATTGACAGTAAAGAGCCTGTTGTTTGGGATATCTTAGAAAACGTGATGAAAGGGCATCCTGTATTATTAAACAGAGCTCCTACGCTTCACCGTTTAGGTATTCAGGCTTTCCAACCTAAGATGATTGAAGGTAAAGCAATTCAGTTACATCCATTAGCTTGTGCGGCATTTAATGCCGATTTTGATGGGGATCAGATGGCTGTACACTTACCATTAGGAGCTGCTGCAATATTAGAAGCTCAAGTATTAATGCTTGCTTCACATAACATTCTTAACCCTGCAAATGGAGCTCCTATTACTGTACCTTCACAGGATATGGTACTTGGTTTATACTATATGACTAAGTCAAAAGTATCTACTGATGAAGAAAAAGTAAAAGGAGAAGGAATGACTTTCTATTCTTTGGATGAAGTAAAGATTGCTTATAATGAGAAAAAAGCAGACTTACACGCTGTAATTAAAGTAAGAAATGTAGATACAAAAGGGAATACTTCATTAATTGAAACTACTGTTGGTAGAGTTTTATTTAACGAATTTGTACCTAGTGAGGTAGAGTTTGTTAATGAATTACTTACTAAAAAAGCACTTAGAAATATTATTGGTGATGTATTAGAAAGATGTGGTGTTGCTGGTACAGTACACTTCTTAGATGCAATTAAGACTATTGGTTTTAACATGGCATTTAAAGGTGGACTATCATTTAACCTTGGTGATGTAATTGTTCCTCAAGAAAAAGAAGGGTTAATTGCTGATGCAAATAAGAAGGTTGATGAGATTAAGGGTAATTACGCAATGGGTTTCATTACTAATAATGAAAGATATAACCAAGTAATTGATGTTTGGACAACTACTAATGCTAGGCTTACTGATATAGTAATGCGTAATATTAGTACTGATAAGCAAGGATTTAACTCAGTATATATGATGCTTGACTCTGGAGCAAGGGGGTCTAAGGAACAAATTCGTCAGCTTTCAGGTATGAGGGGGTTAATGGCTAAGCCTAAAAAATCAGGTGATCATGGTGAATCTATTATTGAAAATCCTATTACAACAAACTTTAGAGAAGGTTTATCTATTTTGGAATACTTTATCTCTACTCACGGTGCGCGTAAAGGACTTGCCGATACTGCACTTAAAACAGCCGATGCAGGTTATTTAACAAGAAGGTTAGTAGATGTTGCACAGGATGTAATTGTTACTGAAGATGATTGTGAAACATTAAGAGGATTAGAAACTTTTGCACTTAAAAACAATGATGATATTGTAGAGTCATTAAGTGATAGAATTTCTGGTAGAGTAAGTTTACACGATGTTTATCATCCAAAAACTGAAAAGTTATTAGTAGCCTCAGGTGATATGATTTCAGCTACAGTTGCAGTTGCAATTGATAAAGCAGGAATTGAGATGGTTGAAGTAAGATCAGCTTTAACATGTGCTACTAGAAGAGGTATTTGTAAAAAGTGTTATGGTAAGTCATTATCAACAAACAGAATGGCTCAAGTAGGTGAGTCTGTTGGAGTTGTTGCAGCTCAGTCTGTTGGAGAGCCAGGTACACAGCTTACACTTAGAACTTTCCACGTTGGGGGTACAGCATCTAGATCAGAGGTTGATGCATCTATTGTTATTAAGAAAGATGGTAGATTAGAAATTGAAGATTTAAGAACTGTAAAATCAACTAATAAAGATGGAGAGGAAATTGAAATTGTAATTAGTAGATCTGCAGAGACTAGAGTAATTGATGATAAAAATGGAGTTATTCTATCTTCACAAATTGTACCTTATGGTTCAACAATCTTTATTAAAGAAGGTAATGTTAAGAAGGGAGATGTTGTTTGTGAGTGGGATCCATACAATGCAGTAATTGTTTCTGAGGTTTCAGGTAAAATTGAATTTAATGATATTTCTGAAGGAGTATCTTACCGTACAGAGTCTGATGAACAAACTGGACACCAGGAAAAAGTAATTATTGATAGTAGAAACAGAAAAGTTTCTCCTTCGATAACAATAACTGATAGAAACTATAGTGTTCCTGTAGGAGCTCACTTAGCAGTTGAGGATGGTGATAAAATTAAAGCAGGTACAATTTTAGCAAAAATTCCTAGGTCAGCAGGTTCATCTGGGGATATTACAGGGGGTCTTCCAAGAGTAACAGAAATGTTTGAAGCTAGAAATCCTTCAAACCCTGCTGTTGTTTCTGAGATTGATGGTTCTGTAGCCTTTGGTAAAATTAAGAGAGGAAATAGAGAAATTATCATTACTTCTAAAAATGGTGAAACGAAAAAGTACTTAATCAAACTTTCTAAACATATTTTAGTTCAGGAAAATGATTATGTGAAATCAGGTACTCCACTTTGTGATGGTGTTATTACTCCAGCTGATATTTTAGCAATTAAAGGTGTAGTTACTGTACAACAATATATTGTAAATGAAATTCAAGATGTATATCGTTTACAAGGGGTGAAGATTAACGATAAGCACTTTGAAGTCTTAGTAAGACAAATGATGCGTAAAGTTAAAATTGCTGATTCAGGTGATACTTACTTCTTAGAAAACTCTTTAGTTGGTAAAGAACAATTCCAAGAGCAAAATGATAAGATATTTGGAATGAAATATATTACAGAAGCTGGAGATTCAGAAGAATTGAAAGTGGGACAAATTGTTTCTCCAAGACAGTTAAGAGAAGAGAATTCAAGATTGAAGCGTAAAGACATGAAAGAGGTAGAGGCTAGAGATGCTGTTCCTGCAGTTGCTACTCCTGTACTACAAGGTATTACGCGTGCTTCGCTACAGGTAGATAGTTGGATTTCAGCTGCATCGTTCCAGCAAACTACTAAAGTATTAAATGAGGCTGCTATTAACGCTAAGCGTGATAACTTAATTGGATTGAAAGAGAATGTAATTATTGGTAAGAAAATACCAGCAGGTACAGGATTGATTCAAGCTGCAGAGACTGTAGTAGGTTCTAAAGTTGAGTTTGATAGATTGGCACAACAAGCTGAGGAAGCTCAGGAGGTTGTTGCTGAAGAAGTTGAAACTACTGTAGAAGATTAATAATAGAATTATGTCAGAGGAAAATAAAAAAGACGGATTAAATATTGAACTTACTGAAGAGGTAGCAGAAGGAACTTATAGTAATTTGGCTATTATTAATCACTCTCCATCAGAGTTTGTGGTTGATTTTATTCAAATGATGCCTGGTATGCCTAAAGCAAAAGTAAAGTCAAGAGTAATCTTAACTCCTCAACATGCAAAACGATTAATGAAAGCACTTGCTGATAATGTAAGTAAATTTGAAAATCAGCATGGTGAGATTAAAGATGTTGATCCTGCTCAGGGTATTCCAATGAATTTTGGAGGGCCAACACCATTGGCATAATTTTAAAATTATATAGATAATAAAAAAGCCTGCAAATTGCAGGCTTTTTTTATGCTTTAAACTTTCTTAAGTATTAACCTAAGAAAGGGTATTTGTAATCTGTAGCTGGTACAAATGTTTCTTTTATAGTTCTTGGAGAAACCCATCTTAATAAATTTAAGATTGACCCTGCTTTATCGTTAGTACCAGATCCTCTAGCTCCACCAAATGGTTGTTGCCCTACAACTGCACCTGTAGGCTTATCATTAATATAGAAGTTTCCAGCAGCATTTTCTAATGCTTTAGTAGCATATTCAGCAGCATATCTATCAACAGATAAGATAGCACCAGTAAGTGCGTATTCCGAAGTGCTATCGACTAATTTAAGAGTTTCCTCCCACTTTTCAGCATCATATACATAAATAGTAATTACAGGTCCAAAAATCTCTTCAACCATAGTTCTGAAATTAGGATTTGTTGTTACAATAATTGTAGGTTCTATAAAGTATCCTGTAGATTTATCATAATTTCCCCCTGCAATAATTTCAGCATCATTAGCTGCTTTTGCATAATCAATATAAGTAGCAATTTTATCAAAAGATTGCTCAGAGATTACAGCATTAATAAAGTTTGAGGTGTCCTCAGGAGAACCCATCTTAAACTCTTTAGTATCAGCAACAATCTGTGTTTTTACAGCTTCCCATAAATTAGAAGGTACATAAGCACGAGATGCAGCAGAACATTTTTGTCCTTGATACTCAAATGAACCTCTACTAATTGCAGTAGCAACTTCAGCTGCAACAGCAGATTTATGCGCAATAATAAAATCCTTACCACCAGTTTCACCTACAATTCTTGGGTAAGTTCTGTATTTTTCAATGTTATTTCCTATTTCTTTCCATAGGTGACGGAATACTCCAGTAGACCCTGTAAAGTGAAGGCCTGCAAAGTCTTTATTTTTAAAGATAATATCTCCAGCAGTTGGTCCATCAACAGTTATCATATTAATTACTCCATCAGGTAAACCTGCAGCTTGGAACAGTTCCATAATTACTTGAGCAGAATATACTTGAGTTTCAGCTGGCTTCCAAATAACTACATTTCCAAGCATTGCTGGTGCAGCACAAAGGTTAGCACAGATAGAAGTAAAGTTGAAAGGAGTAATAGCAAAAACAAATCCTTCTAAAGGTCTATGTTCTAATCTATTCCACATTCCTGGTAATGACTCAGGCTGTTCTTTGTACAATTGACTCATGTATTGAACATTGAACTTAAAGAAATCAATTAATTCACAAGCAGCATCAATTTCAGCTTGCATTACATTTTTGCTTTGTGCTAGCATAGTAGCTGCATTTATTTTAGCTCGGAATGGTCCTGCTAATAAGTCAGCAGCTTTTAAAAAGATAGAAGCTCTATGTTCCCAGCTCATATTTGCCCATTTTTCACGAGCAGCCATAGCTGCATCAATAGCGTCTTGTACCTCTTTTCCTCCACCATAGTTTAGTGTTCCAACAACATGAGCATGTTCATGAGGTAGTGTTAAATTTCTTTTATCATTAGTAAATACTTGTTTGTCACCAATATACATAGGTACATCAACAGTTGTATTGTACATTCTTTTGTATTCTGCTAGTAATTCAGTACGCTCAGGGCTTCCTGGAGCATATCCTTTTACTGGCTCATTTACCGCTTTGGGTACATTGTAAAATCCGTTCGACATTCTTTTATTTTTAAAATTGACGGCAAAGATAATATATAGATGCTAGACAATAGATGTTAGCTATAAGAAAATTCTCTTCTTATTGTATTAATAAGATGAAGTAACTGTATTAAAACAACTCCTTGCTTGAAGTCTTTATAAAACCTACAAATCTATCATAGCTATCCCCTACACCTCGGTGATATACATAAATGTAATAATCGTTGCGGGTTTGGTAGTGTGTGCCTTCAATATAAGAAACATCTACACGGTTAAACGCAGTGTCATTAAGTGCATAATGATAATTATAATACCCTTGTTTTAGATACATACTTTCTTCATAGGATTTAGTTTCATTATTATAATTAAGTTTATTTTCTTCATTAAGATTCCAATTATTTAATGCCCCTATTATATGTATATCTCCTAAATCAATTTTGTCAGATGGTAAAGAAAAATGAACCCAAGCATAATCTCCTTCTGTAGATGATTTCCATCCTTCTTGTGATTTAATAACAAACTTTCCATTAATATCTGGTTCTATTGCATATTTGTTGAATGGACGTTTTATATCTTTAAATAAGTAGACATTATTATAGGTGCTGTCAAAAATAATATCTTGTATTCTGTCGGAATGAAAACGTAAACTTTTAATATCAAAATGACGGAATTCATTATTTCCCCAGAATGTGTTTTCTTGGTTATAATCATAGATTAATTCATCATTTTTAACAAAAAGAGGTATTAAATCTGTAATGGCATTATCTTCTCTATTATTTTGTTTTATAGTCACTTTAATATCGGAAAAAGGGTCAGCAACAACTATGTTAGGATGTTTTATGCTAAAATCAATTTCATGTTTTGCATTTCTGTCTTCTGCTAATGTAGCGCGTCTAACCTTGGCTTCTATAGTTACTTTAGTTTCCAAAATCATAAAACGCTGATAGGCTATTGTTTCTCCTCCTTCTTCAAAAATCTTAAATACATAGTTTCCTGAAAGTTTAGCTTTTAGGCTTTCATTTGGGAAGTTAAAAAAATAGTGAGTATACTTTTGCATGGTGTTAAAGGAGAACTCAAAGTCTGTAATAGGTTCATCATTAAATCCGTCAATATATTCGCTTTGCATTAGATCACTTGCTGTCCAATCGGAATTACAGTGTATAATGGTATAGTAATAGTCTTTAATGTCAGCATCCAAATCATCAAAACTGACTAATAATTGTTCTTCAGAATTTAAATTAAGGATAGGAAGTGATAGTTCATCTTCTATTTTATGACATAAAAGGGTTTTAATACTCGGATTCAGATTTGTGTTTTCGTATATTATTTGAGGTTTTGGTATTGTTTCTGTTGTAGTAAAAGTGCTGTCAGATAGTTCGTTATCCTCTATAGTTGTTAATTGAGAACTATGGCAAGATGTAATTAAGATATAACTAAGTGAAAGCAGTGTTAGGAAGTTGTTGATTTTCATTGAAAATTATGATTTAAATCAGTAAATAATAGCTGCAAATTTATACTTTTGCAGCCGAAAAATCTAATTTAAAAAGGATGTCTAAAGAAATAAGATTAAAAAAAGGCTTAAACATCAATTTAGTTGGTGAAGCCAATAAAGTCTACGGATCAGTAAAACCTACTGATAAATATGTAGTAAAGCCTACTGATTTTCATGGGTTAATCCCTAAGCTAGCGGTAAAAGCTGGTGATAAAGTAAAGGCTGGTACTACACTATTTTTTGATAAATATAACGATAAAGTAAACTTCTGTTCTCCAGTTAGTGGAGAGGTTGTTGATATTGTAAGAGGAGCAAAAAGAAAGATTCTTGAAGTAGTAATTAAAGCAGATGCTGAAATTACTTATGAATCTTTTGATACTGCAACTGCAGCTTCTTTATCAAGAGAGCAAATTATCGATAGCATGTTAGCTGCTGGGGTATGGCCATTTGTAAGGCAAAAGCCTTATGATGTTGTCGCTAATCCAGTTGATATGCCAAAAGCAATTTTTATTTCTGCTTTTAGCTCAGCGCCATTAGCAATTGATAATGACTTTGCTTTATATGGTATGGAAGATTTATTCCAGTTAGGTTTAGACTATATTGTAAAGTTAACTGATGGAAAAACACACCTTAATATTGATGCAAATACAAATTCATCAAAAGTATTTACAGATGCAAAAGGCATTGAAATTAATAAAATTTCAGGTCCGCACCCAGCAGGAAATGTAGGAGTGCAAATGCACCATATTGATCCTTTAAATAAAGGAGAAGTTGCTTGGTACTTAGAGCCACAAGATGTAATTGCAATTGCACGTTTGTTTACTGAAGGTAAATATGATGTGTCAAGAATTGTTGCTTTGGCTGGGGATCAGGTAAGTAAACCAAAATATTACAGAACTATTTCAGGAGCATCTGTTGCTAATTTATTAGCTGATAATATTAATGCAGGTGATAATAGAATTATCTCAGGTGATATTTTAACAGGTCAGCAAATAAATGCTGATGGATATTTAGGGTTTTATCATACTACTATAACTGCAATTAAAGAAGGAAAAGAACAAGAATTTTTAGGATGGATGATGCCAGGAATGCACAAATTTTCTGCTTCAAAAACATTCTTATCTTGGTTAATGCCATCAAAAAAATATGCTTTAGATGCAAATATGCATGGTGAAGAGCGTGCTTATGTAATGACAGGGGAATATGAAAAAGTATTACCTATGGATATTTACCCAACTCATCTTATTAAAGCAATTATGGTTGAAGATATTGAGTTGATGGAGAATTTAGGAATTTATGAGGTTGCACCAGAAGATTTTGCACTTTGTGAGTTTGTTTGTACTTCTAAAATTGAGGTGCAATCAATTATTCGTCATGGTTTAGATTTAGTAAGAAAAGAAAATAGTTAATATGAAATTATTTAAAAATATCTTAGAATCAGTTAAGCCTCACTTTGAGAAGGGAGGTAAGCTTGAAAAAATGTATCCAGCATATGATGCTTTTGAAACATTTTTATTTGTTCCTGATCATACTACACATGCAGGTTCGCATATTAGAGATGCAATAGACTTAAAAAGAACAATGATTACTGTTGTTTTAGCATTGCTTCCAGCATTATTCTTTGGAATGTGGAATGTAGGGCAATTGCATTTCTCAGCAATAGGAGAGGAGTTTACTTTAATGTCTGCATTTACTTTTGGAGCATTAAAGATGTTACCGCTTATTATAGTGTCTTATGCTGTAGGTTTAGGAGTTGAGTTTGCATTTGCAATTTCAAGAGGACACTCAGTAAACGAAGGATACTTAGTTACAGGAATGTTAATTCCAATGATTATGCCAATTGATGTGCCATTATGGATGCTTTCAGTGTCTGTAATTTTTGCAGTAATTATTGGTAAAGAAGTATTTGGAGGTACAGGAATGAACATCTTAAACCCTGCACTTACAGCTCGTGCTTTCTTATTCTTTGCTTATCCTTCATTTATGTCGGGAGATAAAGTATGGATTAATACTGGTGAAGGAGTAACTGTAGATGGTTTTTCAGGAGCTACTCCTTTAGCTGATTTAGCAGCTAATATTCCTGTAGATATGAGTATGGTAGGTAGTTTCTTTTATGGTACTATTCCAGGTTCAGTAGGTGAAACTTCAGTTTTAGCTATCTTAATTGGTGCAGTAATATTATTAGTAACAGGAATTGCTTCTTGGCGTACAATGTTATCTGTATTTTTAGGAGGTTATGTTATGGGATTATTATTTAACCTTTGGGGTGCTAATGAGTTTATGATGATGCCTTCTTATGTGCATTTATTATTAGGTGGTTTTGCATTTGGAGCTGTATTTATGGCTACTGACCCTGTAACTGCATCACAAACAAATATTGGAAAAATAATTGTTGGTTTCCTTATTGGAGTATTAGCTATATTAATAAGGGTGTTTAATCCTGCATACCCTGAGGGAATGATGTTAGCTGTATTGTTTATGAATGTATTTGCACCACTTGTAGATCATTATGTAATAGGAGCAAATATTAAAAGAAGGTTAAAAAGAGTAAAAGCATAGATTATGGATGTAAATAAAAATAGTTATACGTTTGGTTTTGCTGCAATAATGGTAGTTATTGTTGCTGCATTACTTTCAGTAGCAGCGATTTCTTTAAAACCATTTCAAGATAGAAATGTTGAGTTAGAGAAGAAACAGAATATATTAAGCTCAGTAGGTATTGCAACTGATAGAGACGGATCAGAAGAGTTGTATGCTCAATATATAAAAGCTGAGTTAGTATTAAACAATAAAGGAGAAGAGATTGAAGGGAGTGCATTTGATATCGATTTAGGTGTAGAGCTTAAAAAAGATGCTGATGCACAGTTGTTACCTTTATTTATAAGTGAAGTAGAGGGTGAAACAAGGTATATTGTTCCTTTAAGAGGAAAAGGGCTTTGGGGGCCAATTTGGGGATTCATTTCTTTAGAAGATGATTTAAACTCAGTATTTGGTGCTGTGTTTGATCATGCAGGAGAAACTCCAGGGTTAGGTGCTGAAATTAACAAGTCATTTTTCCAAGATCCATTTGCAGGAAAAACAATTTTTGAAGGAGAAGAGTTTACTTCAATTACTGTAATAAAAGGAGGTGCTGCTGAAGGAGATATGCATGGTGTTGATGGAATTTCAGGAGGTACTATCACTGCTGATGGAGTATCAGATATGCTTTTAGAAAGGTTAAGTATGTACTTGCCTTATTTCAATAATATGAAACCTGCTATAGAAGTTGATTCTGTTTTTTCACAAATGGACTCAGTAGTAACAGTTAACGATTCAATAATAAACTAAGATCATGAGTAAAGATTCCTTATTTTCTAAAAAGAACATGAAGTTATTAAGCGATCCGCTTAATGATAATAACCCAATTACTGTACAAGTATTAGGTATTTGTTCAGCACTTGCAATTACAGTGCAATTAAAACCTGCAATTGTATTATCAATATCTGTTATGGTAGTACTATCTGTAGCTAATGTATTAATTTCATTGTTACGTAATTTGATACCTTCTCGTATCAGAATTATTGTACAATTAGTAGTTATTGCTACTTTAGTAATTTTGGTAGATCAGGTGCTTCAAGCTTTTGTTTATGATGTAAGTAAAGAGCTTTCAGTATTTGTTGGATTAATTATTACAAACTGTATTATTATGGGTAGGCTAGAAGCTTTTGCTTTAGGAAACAGCCCAGGTAAAGCTTTCTTAGATGGTTTAGGAAACTCATTTGGTTATGGAATTATCTTAATTATTGTAGCCTTTTTCCGTGAGCTTTTAGGTTCAGGAACTTTATTTGGTTATCCAGTATTAGAGTCTCTTGGAATTTATGAGTTAGGTTATGAAAATAATGGAATGATGATTTTACCTCCTATGGCATTAATTACTTTAGGAGTAGTAATATGGATACAGAGAATTAAGAATAGTAAATTAGTAGAATCTAAATAATTAGAAATATGCAAGATTTAGCAAATATATTTATAAGGTCAATTTTTATTGACAATATGGTGTTCGCCTATTTTTTAGGAATGTGTTCCTATTTGGCGGTATCAAAAACGGTTAAGACTTCAGTAGGTATGGGGGCAGCAGTTATCTTTGTATTAGGATTTACTGTTCCTGTAAATTATTTATTGGAAAACTATGTGTTGAAAGAAGGAGCTTTAGTTTGGTTATCATCAGATTTATCTTCAGTTGATTTATCTTTCTTATCATTTATTATGTTTATTGCAGTAATTGCATCTATGGTGCAATTAGTTGAGATGGTAGTAGAAAAATTCTCTCCAGCATTATACAGTTCATTAGGTATCTTTTTACCACTTATTGCTGTAAACTGTGCTATTTTAGGAGGGTCATTATTCATGCAAGAAAGAGCTTATACAACTATTACTGAAGCAACAGTATTCGGTTTAGGATCGGGTGTAGGTTGGTTCTTAGCAATTGTAGGTATTGCTGCTATCCGTGAAAAAATTAGATATTCAAATGTACCTCCAGCACTTAGAGGTTTAGGGATTACTTTCATCATTACAGGGTTAATGGGGATTGCATTTATGAGTTTTATGGGAATTAAATTATAATTTCAAAAAGAGATTAAAGAATGATATTATTAAGCACAACAACAATAGTAAGTAGTATAGCCGTTTTCCTTTTGGTAATTCTTACTTTGGTAGGTATTTTACTTTTTGTAAAAGCAAAATTATCTCCTTCAGGGAAAATCAAAATTAAGATTAACGGAGAAAAAGAAATTGAAGTAGATGGAGGAAGTACACTTTTAACTACCTTAGGTAATGAAGGTATTTTTTTACCATCAGCTTGTGGTGGTGGTGGTACCTGTGTACAATGTACTTGTCAAGTACATGAAGGAGGAGGTAGTATTTTACCAACAGAAGAGCCACATTTTAGCCGTAAGAAAATTGCTGAAGACTGGAGATTAGGTTGCCAGGTTAAGGTAAAAGAGGATATGGAAATAACAATTCCTGAAGAAGTATTTGGAGTTAAGAAATGGGAGGCAACTGTAGTTTCAAACTACAATGTAGCCACTTATATTAAAGAGTTTATTGTTGAGGTTCCTGAAGATATGCCTTATGAGGCTGGAGGGTACATTCAAATCGAAATTCCAGATTGTGAAATTCCTTTTTCTGAAATGGATATTACAGCACACCCAGAAGATCATCCGGGTGAGCCAAATAAATTTGATAAAGATTGGGCTGAAGGGCCATTTGCAATGCGTAACCTAGTTATGAAGAATGATGAGGAAGTTATTCGTGCATACTCTATGGCTTCTTACCCTGCTGAGGGAAGAAAAATTATGCTTAATGTTAGGGTAGCAGCACCTCCTTTTGATAGAGATAAAGGAACTTGGGCTGATTTAAACCCTGGTGTTGCTTCTTCATATATCTTTAGTAGAAAGCCAGGAGATAAAGTTACAATTTCAGGACCTTACGGTGAGTTTTTTATTAACCATTCTGAGGCTGAGATGTTATATGTTGGTGGTGGAGCAGGTATGGCACCAATGCGTTCACATTTATACGAGTTATTTAAAACACTTAAAACAGGAAGAAAAGTTTCTTACTGGTACGGTGGTAGATCAAAAGCAGAGTTATTCTATATTGAGCATTTCCGTTCTTTAGAAAGAGAATTCCCTAACTTTAAATTCTACTTAGTTTTATCTGATGCTCAGGAAAGTGATAACTGGAAAGAGATGAAAGATATTAATGATACTGAAGGAGATGGTTTTGTAGGTTTTGTACACAATGCTGTGATTGATCAGTATTTAAGTAAGCATGAAGCTCCAGAAGATATTGAGTTCTATTTCTGTGGACCACCTATGATGAATCAGGCAGTTGTAAAGATGTGTGATGATTGGGGTGTGCCAAAAGAAAATGTAAGATTTGATGACTTTGGAGGTTAAAAGTTAGAAGAATAAGATTATTATAAAAAAGTGAGGTAATTACCTCACTTTTTTTATTTGTTATTATATTTGTTTTATGAAAAATATTACCACTCTACTTTTATTATTCTTATTAATAATTCAGGCACAAGCACAAACAGGAATTAAGTGTTCAACTCCAGAGATTAATAAAAAATATTTTGATGAACACCCTGAGGCTAAAAAAGAAAGGGAACTTTTAAATAAACAATCAGTACTTGCTGAGTCATCTAAAGCAGTTATACCTACTTCAATAACCATTCCAATAGTGTTTCATGTAAATGACCCCACTAATCCTCAAAAAGTAACTTTAGCACAAGTGCAGTCTGCAATAGCTATTTTAAATGAAGATTTTAATGGACTGAACCCTGAGTTTAATAATTTGCGTTCTGAATTTCAGGGTATTGCTTCAAATTTTGAAATTAATTTTTGCTTAGCATCTATTGATCCTGATGGTAATGCTACTAATGGAATAACTTATCATATTAATAATTATAATGGAAGAGAACCGAATGGTTATGGTGCTTCAGTAAAAGCAACAGTATGGCCATGTAATAAATATCTTAATATCTGGGTGGTAAATGAAACAGAAGATGATGGTAGTTTGTATAATTCTGGTTGGGCTTTTTATCCATCTACAAGTTTAGCTAATCAAGGCCTTGATGGTATAGTTTATAATCATAGATATTTGGGCTATGGTGAAGGCTCTTCAGAAGTATCGGGGACTGCATCTTGGCAAGCAAAAATGGCAAGAGTATTAACTCATGAAGTAGGGCATTATTTAAACTTAATGCATACATTCGAAAACTATTGTAGTTCCCCTGGTGATGAGGTGTCAGATACGCGACCAGTATATCATCATGGTTCTAATAATTGTCAGCAAAATTGGACGCTTTGCTCTGGAGTTACAATAGTTAATGATGAAAATTATATGGATTATTCTGATTGCCCGTCAATGTTTACTGAAGGACAAAAAACTAGAGCTATGACTGCTCTAAATTCTTCAGTAGGTTATAGAAATAATTTATGGTCATCAACAAACCTAATAGCTACAGGTTGTCAGTCAATTACAGCTATTGAAGGAAATGTTAGTATTAGTGAAAGAAAATTAATAAAAATCATTGATGTACTAGGTAGAGAAACTAGCCTTATAAAACATACACCTCAATTTTATATATATGAGGACGGAACAGTAGAAAAGAAAATAATTATAGAATAAGGAATTATTCTTTTTTATTTCTTAAATTGTTTCTCGTAAAGGTTTATCCAATCCTGTGTTGTCATTTTTGTGCAGAGTTCTGCTATTAACTCATAAGGGATCTCCTTTATCTTCTTAAAACGGATACAGCTTTTTCCCATGTCTAGTTTTCTTTTGCAATGTTTTGGGTATTCATTTACAAACCATTCCATTAATTCAGGGTTGGCATATATTCCCATATGATAAAGAGCAATAAAGTTTTTTTGAGAAGCTATACTTATAAAAGGAAGGGGAAGTTCAGGTGAACAATGATAACCATCAGGGTAAAGCGAATGTGGAACTACCCAAGCAGGCATTCCATACCCTAACTGTTCTTTAAATCCTTTAGGTATGCTGCTTTGGATTGTAGCCATTAGTTTATCCATTACTGCTTTTCTTTCTTCAGGAATATTATTTAAGTACTCTTTTACCGTAGTTGCTTTTATTCTCATTTTTCAAAGATAGAGAAATAGATTCTAGTAGTTAGTATTGAGATATTAGATTTTTTCTAGCAACTAACAACTATTAACTGACAACTATCATTTACCTTTGTCCAATGAAAAATATTCTCTACCTTTTTATAACCTTTTTATATGCTTGTGCTCCATCTGACACTACTATTTTAGTTAAAAACTCAGGAGAGGCTCAAGGAAGTTATTACCATATTCAATATTTATCTGAAGCAGGTGTAAACTATAAAACTGAGATTGATAGTATTTTATTAGAGGTTGATAGTTCACTCTCTATTTATAAAGATTATTCACTTATCTCTAGATTAAATAAAGGAGAGCACTTAAAAACAGATACGCTTTTTAATACAGTATATCTTGGGGCAAAAGAAGTATTTATAGCTACAGAGGGAAGTTTTGATTGTTCAATATCTCCACTGGTTAGGGAGTGGGGTTTTTATAAAGATAAGTTGGGAGATTCTTTAGTTATTGATTCTTTAAAGTTTAAACAATTACTTGCTAATGTTGGTTTTGAAAATATTCATTTGATTGATGATTCCTTAGTTCTACCAGAAGGAATGCATTTAGATTTTAATGCTATTGCTCAAGGTTATACAGTTGATTTAATAGCAAGCTTCTTAGAGACCAAAGGGAATAGTAATTACCTTGTTGAAGTAGGTGGTGAGATAATAGCAAAAGGAAAAAATGCTGATGGTGATATTTGGAGAGTAGGTGTAGATAAGCCTAGTGAAACAATTGATATGGAAGAGCGTTTTCAGTTTATTCTTAATCTAGAAAATAAAGCTTTGGCTACTTCAGGTAATTATAGAAAATTTTACGAGCAGGGTGGTATTAAGTATTCTCATACAATTAATCCTTTTACAGGATTTCCTGCACAAAATAGATTGTTAAGTGTTACGGTAATACATGATAATTGTATGTTAGCAGATGCTTATGCTACTGCTTTTATGGTAATGGGTGTAAAAAAAAGTAAACAGTTTATTGCTAAGAATAAGGAACTTGAAATTTACTTGGTATACACAGGAAGTAAGGGAGAGTGGAGAACTTTTATTAGCCCTGAGTTACAAAAAAGAATAAATTAAGCAGCTTCTTTTTTACACTTTTCGTCAGCAGACTTTCCACAATATCCGCAAGCTTCACCTTCCTTATTTAAAAAAGGACTTTGACTGGCACAGGTTCCAGAGAATTCTCCATTTTTTTTAAGTAATATTTTTATTCCTATTCCTGCAAAAACAAAAACAAGAAAGCCTATAGTTATAAGAAAGATTGGTAAAAAACTCATGAGTAATAATTTTGGACAAAATTACATAAAAAAAAGGGCTACTGAAACAGTAGCCCTTTTAAATTTTCCTAAGATATATAATTACTTAGCTATCGTAATTTTCTTAATAGCAGTACCGTTTTCAGCATTAATATTAAGCATATAAACTCCATTGCTTAATGCAGAAACATCAATTGCTTGTTGAGCATCAGTTGCTAAAACTAACTTCCCAGCAACATCATAAATATTTACAGTATTATATGTTCCTTCAATAACTAATACATCTTTTACAGGGTTAGGGTAAATATTAAAGTCATTATTAATGTTATTAACTCCCATTGGTATTCCTGATAAACTAACAGAGATAGCATTTAAAATTTCACCACTTGTATTGTCAATTATCATTCCTACAACATGAACATTGTTTTCATTCTGTGAAGTAGGTAAAGTATGTGTGTAGTTATAAGTTTGAACTGTACCAGCAGTAATAGGTGAAGATACACTACTTGGAGTACCATCAAAACCACCTAAAATTGCACGAGCAACATGATCAAAAGTAACACTTACAGGGTCACTAGCTGCAGCCCAATCAAATCCTGAAATAGGACTAACTAAAGGACCTGCACCACCACCTGAGTAGTAATTAGCTTGGCTATAAGGTCCAACTTCGTCTTCTAAAATAACTGCATTAAAACGGTAGTTTCCTGATAAGTTTGCAACAAATTCAGCAGAAATGTCAATACTAATTTCTCTTGTTGTAGCATCAAAATTAGCAATTGCTGATACATCAACAGGTGAAATAACACCAATTCTATCATTGTAGTATGAAGTAAAGTCACCTGGATCAACATCTAAAATAGCTCTATCAACGTGTCCACTTGGGTATCCTCCAACGTTCATTCCATTGTCATAAGCAGCTACTGTCATAGCATCACCATTATGTACTGCAATACCAATAGCAGTATTAGGGTAACTTTGAGCTAAAGTTTCAAGACCAACAGCACCTCTTGGACACCATCCACACCATGTACCAGTAGCTTCTTCAAATACTACTCTTTTTGTAGGGATATATGTAACTCCAGCTACATCTGTACTTAAAGCATTGTTTGTTATATCTAAATCAGCACTATACTCAATCCAAACAGCTATTGTATTTGATGCAGTACTATTTACATTAAGTTGTGTTGAATGCGTAAAGTTATAAGTTCCATTCATAGGAATATTTAACCCTGTTAAGTTATCAGTATATGTAGTAGTACCGTCCGACCATTTTACATCAATAGCAGTAACTGTATTTAAACCAGAGTTTGTAATTGTACCTTTAATATCAACATTAGAAGGGTTTACAACATAAGCATCAATATCTAAAGATGATAAAGCAGGGTCATCAGATAATGGATCTGCTAATTCATAAGAGAAAAGAGATACACCTTGGCTAATACCAATCATTGAGTTTGCTCCTGTTTGGAAGTTGTTACAAATAAATAAACCCCCACCTAATCCAGAACCACCACCAGCTAAATCAGTAGTAGCATCGTGCATAACTCCAGTAGGGCTACCTGTGTGTGTTAGTTGTACAATATCAGCACCATTCCCTCCTTGGTCAAAGGCCCATAAATAAGGTCCTCCAGTTGAAAAGTTATCAAAAGCCATTCCGTAAATCCCTGTTAAACCATGAGTAGCTGACGATATAGTAGATAAAGTAGTTCCATTCATATCTACTGAGGTAATATCAGATCCGTAAGCTCCTGCCCAAAACCCTCCGTTTCCTCCATCTAAGGTAGGGTCATATGTTAGGTATCTACAATTTGCAACTGTAGTAGTTATTGTTGAAACTAAAGTTTTTGTTACTGGGTCAATTTGGTAAATACTTGATGTATTAGCACCAATATACATATAAGTACCATCAGTAGTTATACTTCTTGTTCCAGTAACACCTGCAATTGTAAAACTAGCAGGGCTTCCTGCATTACCAAGAGCATCAGCAGTATAGATAGTATTACTATTCCAAGCTGCACACCAAAATTCAGTTCCAGTCCAAGCAACACCTGCTAATCCAGCACCCAGGGCTGTTGGGTCAGAATCTAATTGAACGCTCCAAAGTTGAGCTTGCGTTTGTAAGCCTAAAGCAGCAAACAAGATAAATAAAATTTTTTTCATTGATTTTTTTTTAATTAATAATCCACAAATATATCAAAAAAATAGATATAGATTTAGCTTTTATTATGTTTGCAAAAGTTAAAAATTAATAGATGGAAGAAAAAACAAAAGCATTTGGTCGTTTATTAACAATAATGGATGAGCTTAGGGAACAGTGCCCTTGGGATAAGAAGCAAACAATGGATAGTTTGCGTTACCTTACAATTGAGGAGTTATATGAGCTTTCCGATGCAATCTTGGATAAAGATACTGAGGAAATTAAAAAGGAATTAGGGGATGTACTTTTACACATTGTATTTTATGCTCGTATTGCAAGTGAAACAAATGATTTTGATATTGCAGATGTAATTAATAGTATTTGTGAAAAGCTTATTCATAGGCACCCACATATTTATGGAGATGTAAAAGTAACTGATGAACAAGAGGTAAAAGAGAATTGGGAAAAGTTAAAACTTAAGGAGGGAAAAAAATCAGTTTTAGAAGGAGTGCCAAATTCTTTGCCTGCAATAGTTAAAGCATATAGGATACAAGAAAAAGTAAGAGGTGTTGGTTTTGATTGGGATAATAAAGGTCAGGTTTGGGATAAGGTATTAGAGGAAATAGAAGAGCTGAAGGTTGAAATTGAAAAAGGAAATCAGGATAGAGTAGAAGCAGAATTTGGGGATGTACTTTTTGCTTTAACAAATTATGCTCGATTTATTAATGTTAATCCTGAGGATGCTTTGGAGCGCACAAACAAAAGGTTTATAAAACGCTTTCAGATAATGGAAGAAAAGATAAAAATAGTAGGAAAAACTTTAGCAGAAATGAATCTTGAGCAAATGGATGTTTACTGGGAGGAAGCTAAAAAAGAGTATTTGAGTAAAACAAATTAAACCTTTTAGGCTTGTTTGTACTCTAAGGGATAATAAAAATAAATGGGTAATTTTATTTGAACAAATAAGAATAGTAGTTATTATTTTAGCGCTTTATCATTTACTCCTTATTTAATTTCTAACTTTACAAAAAATAAATTATGAAAAAAATAGTATTATTAATTATTGTTGCGATAACCTCTTTTTCTTCCTTTTCTCAAAATGTTTTTGATATAGGAGTTCGTAAAATTGAGATCTTTTTTAGTGAGCCTAATTGGAATGATACCCTAGATGTGTACTATGCAAATGATGCTGGAGAACGTTTACTCGCGGACTCTATTTTAATTGATGGAGTTATGGATGATAGTGTAGGGATAAAGTATAAAGGAAATAGTTCTTATAATGTGAGTAATGCTAAAAACCCAATAAGTATAAAGTTGGATTATATTCATAATGGACAGTCAATTGATGGCTATAATGTTTTAAAGTTGTCTAATGGTTTTAGAGATCCTTCTTTTGTACGTGAGGTATTGAGTTATGAAATTGCAAGAGAGTATATGCCAGCATCAAAAGCAACTTATGCTAATGTTTTTGTTAATGGTACTTTATTAGGTTTGTATACTTGCGTACAGTCTGTTGATAATGATTTTACAAATGAGCATTTTTATGAACGTAAAGGACCTTTCTTTAAAGTAGAGAATACAGGGGTACAGGTTCCAGGTTGTCCTACAGGGCAAAATGGAATTTTACAATATTATGCCGATACTAATTGTTATCAAAAGGCTTATGAAATGGAATCAGCTAATGATTGGACTAAGCTAGGAAATTTCTTAGATACTCTTAATAATCATTTTACTGAGGTAGAAAGTGTAATGGATATTGATAGAGCACTTTGGATGATGGCTTTTGAAAACCTTACAGTAGGATTGGACGGGCCTATTAATTCCATACCACATAATTTTTATTTATTTCAGGATAATAATGGGAGGTTTAGCCCAATCTTATGGGATTTAAATATGGTTTTTGGAACTTTTACTATGGGTATGCCACCTCCAGTTTCTCCTACTGATTTAAAAGAGTTGGATATCTTCCATAAAGATAATGATGCTAATAATACACTTACAACTAAAATATTTGCTTCTGATAGGTATAAGCGTATGTATATTGCACATATGCGTACCATACTTTATGAGCAATTTGCAAATGCTAATTATAGTACAAGAGCTCAACAATTGCAGCAGATTATTGATGCCGATGTAAGTGCTGATCCTAATACTTTTTATTCTTATGCTGAGTTTAATTCTAGTTTAAACTCTTCTATTGGTGGTGGCCCTAATGCAGTTATAGGTATTGCAGAGTTAATGGATGCAAGAGTTACTTATTTGCAAGGGTTAAGTGAGTTTACAGCAGTACCTCCTACGGTAACAAATATAAGTTCAAACCCTAGTGTTGTTGCACCTCATAGTACAGTAAACATTACAGCTCATATTACAAATACTAATTATGCTTATTTAGGTTACAGGTATAAGTTTGCCGATAAATTTGAGAAACTACAAATGTTTGATGATGGGAATCATGGTGATGGTATAGCAGGTGATGGTATTTTTGGAGCTACTATAGCTGTTGATGCTCGTGATGTTCAGTATTATTTTTATGCAGAAAATGCTGATGCAGGAATCTTTTCTCCTGAAAAGGCAGAAAAAGAATTTCATCAATTACCAGTAGTTGGAGGCTTGGTTATTAATGAAATTATGGCTGGAAACTTCTCGGCAGTGGCTGACCAGAGTGGTGAGTATGACGATTGGGTAGAGCTATATAATGGAAATTCATTTAGTTTAAATTTAAATGGTTATTTTTTATCAGATAATGAGAATGATTTAACTAAGTGGTCATTTCCAAATGTTAGTATTCAACCTAATAGTTATTTAATTATTTGGTGCGATACTGTTGGTACAGCTCAGCCAGGTTTGCATACTACTTATCGTTTATCTGCCGACCAAGAAGAAGTATACTTAACAAATCCTGCAGGTATAGTAATTGATGCTGTACATTATGTAAATATGTCAACTGATGTAGCTTATGCTCGTGTGCCTAATGGAAGTGGTGTTTTTGTACATCAAACTGAAACCCATAATGCTACAAATGAAATTCCATCAGCAATTTTTGATGTAGATGCAGTTAATAAAATACGTGTATATCCTAATCCTACAAATAACAACTTATATATTTTAGGAGCTGATGCAATTGTTAATATTTATAATGTGATGGGACAAAAGGTATATGAATCAGCTACTATAGGAACCTTAAAAGTAAATACTGCTGAGTGGGAGAGTGGTGTGTATTTTGTAAAGTCAGCAACAAGTACAGTTAAAATTATAAAACAATAATTATTATGAAAGATAGTATGTTTAAAGTAAGTGCTAGGTTATTTCTTGTTTTGGGTTTTATATTTGCTTTTACAGCTTGTAAAAAAGATGCAGGTGAGGGAGGAACTTCAACTATAGAAGGAAAATTGTATAAATTAAAAACGTATCAAAATTCTACTACTGGAGAGATGGATACCCTTTACTATCAGTTAAATTCGGGTAAGGACGTATATATTATTTATTCGGATGATGAAAATAAAGTATATGATGATAACTTTGAAACTGACTGGGCGGGGAAGTATCATTTTAAGTATTTAAGAAAAGGGGATTATACTATCTATACTTATGCTGATAGTACAGATGCTAATAATGTGGTATATGATTATCCTGTGTTTAGGCATGTTAGCATTACTGAAAATAATAGCTCAATTGTAGTTGATGATTTTGTAATTCTTAAATAGGTGAGTAATTTACTGCCAATAATATCTGATTTTTCTCCCATTTCTTTAAATGAGATGGATGATGTAAAGCTAATGAGCAGAACAGACACAAAGTTTGCTTTTAAGGCAAATAAACTGCCTTTGCTGCTTAATAAGATACTCCCTTTTTATAGGGTTTTGGCTATTGATGGGAAGCTTATTCATGATTATAAATCCTTGTATTACGATACTGATGATAGAAAGTTTTATATTGATCATCATAACCAAAGGGTAAACAGAAATAAAATAAGGTTTAGAGAATATGTGGGTAGTGGGCTTACTTTTTTGGAAATAAAACTTAAAAACAATAAGGGTAAGACTATAAAAAAAAGAATGAAAGTTGATAAAATATCGGAGGAGTTAACCGAAAAACAACAAGCCTATATTACTAAAACTATTGGTAAACCATTGGAAGTATCTGCTAAGCAATGGATTAATTTTAGCAGGATTACTTTTGTACATAAAACGCAAAAAGAAAGGTTAACTATGGATGTTAACCTTACTTTTGAGAATAAGGAGCATAATGGTGACTTAAAACAGATTGTTATTGCTGAGGTAAAACAAGAGCGTATGAGTCGTGCTTCTGATTTTATGCGTGTTGCAAAAGAAATGAGTATCTTGCCCATCCGTATTAGCAAGTATTGTATGACAACTTTAAAGTTGAATCCAACACTAAAGCAAAACCGATTTAAAGAAAAAATATTATTTATAAATAGATTAAAACAAGCATAATGGAGTTATTACTTATTTTACTAGATAGCGTTTCCTTTTTAGGGACACCAATTTTTGATTCAGAAGACTTCTGGAAACTGATAACAAAAACAGTTTTTAACCTTATAATTATTACAGCAATTATTAGGTATATTTATTATCCTGTAACTAAAAATAAGGACTACTTATTTACCTACTTTCTAATTAGTTTAACGGTGTTTTTGCTTTGTGTGTTATTGGACAGTGTAAAACTACAGTTAGGTTTTGCTTTAGGGTTATTTGCAATTTTTGGAATTATTCGTTACCGTACCGATCCTATTCCTATTAAGGAAATGACTTATTTGTTTTTAGTAATTGGTATTTCAGTTGTAAATGCATTAGCAAATAAAAAAATTAGCCATGCAGAGCTAATATTTGCTAACTTAATGATAGTATTTATTACTTATGGTATGGAGCGTATTTGGTTATTAAAACCAGAATTACGTAAAAATGTAACCTATGAAAAAATTGATTTAATTGTTCCTGAAAAAAGAGAAGAGCTTTTAGCTGACTTAAGAGTAAGAACAGGAATTAATGTTATTCGTGTTGAAATAAGAAGAATTGATTTTTTAAAGGATACTGCAAATCTGCGAATTTTCTATTATGAGGACGATTCTGAGTAGTATTTTACTTTTATTATTTTGTTTTTCTTTTGTTTTAGCACAAGAAAATGATTTTCAATCGTGGAACTCAATAGTATTAAGGAAAAAGGTATTTAAAAAGACCACTCTTAGTGTAAAAACTGCTTTACGCTTAAGGGAGAATGCTAGCTTATACTCTAAACAATTTACTGATGTAAAGCTTAGAAGAAAGTATAACAAGCGTATTGCTTATGCTTTAGGCTATCGTTATGCCAATATTTGGGCTAATAGCGAAACGATAATCCAGAAAAATCGTTTTTATGCCGATATTAACTATAAAAATAAACTGAGTAAACGTTTTAGTTATTCAATTAGAAATAGGGGACAGTACACTGGAAATATTCAGGGTTATAAGATGGTATTTAGGCAAAAGTTTGAGCTAGGCTATAATATTAGGAAAACAAAATTGAGCCCTATGTTTGCTACAGAGTATTTTTTAAGCTTGGAAGATGGGATTAATAAACTAAGATCTACACTTGGTTTAAGTTATCCTTTTAGTAAGCAGCTAGATTTTGAGCTTGCTTATCAAACTCAGCAGGAATTTTATGTAAATAATCCTGTAACCTTATATATACTTGTAGGAAAATTAGCGTATAATTTATAATATTATGCAAGAAAAGAAGATTGAACTTTCATTTATTTCAGCTCATTTGGATGAGCTTAGTGTTGGGGAGCAAGAACTTGTTGCTAATGCACAAGGAACACTTAAAACTGCTTATGCTCCTTACTCTGAGTTTTTAGTAGGGGCAAGTGTACTGCTGGAAAATGGAGCAGTTATAAATGGTAGTAACCAAGAAAATGTAGCTTACCCTTCTGGGCTTTGTGCTGAGCGGGTAGCGCTATTTTATGCAGGAGCAAAATATCCTAATGTTAAGGTAAAAGCAATAGCTGTTTCGGTACACTCAAAAAACTTTGAGGTTAGCGATGTTATTTCTCCTTGTGGGGCTTGTAGGCAGGTTATGGCTGAGTATGAGGATAAGCAAGAACAGGCAATAAAGGTAATACTACATTCTCCTAACGGGCAAGTGCTAGTTGCTAATAGGGTTGAAGATTTACTACCCTTTATGTTTAAAAGCCCACATTTAAAAAAGCATTAAAAAAAGCAGCCTTTAGAGGCTGCTTTTTTCTTTACTATGTTCTAGTACACCGATAAACTCTGTGGACTATAATACACCCCATCACAAATAAGGAGTACAGTATAAGTTCCTGGTGAGTAATAGGCTACATTAATGCTCTTTTGGCTATCATAAGTATTGATAGGATACATATCTGCAGTTCCTGTGTTTTGATTGATAAGCATGATATAAGCTACACTAGCACCATCGGCTGAATAATCAATATTAACAATACCACTTGCAGGGTTAGGCGACATTGCAGTAATAAAGTAAGGATTTACTGCTACAGCTACAGCATCGTAGGCACTAATACCATTAGCAATAATCTCTAAATGATAACGCCTACTATCCTCAGGGCTTACGCTTACGTCTGTTCCTGTGTAAATGAGGTTACCATCCATATCGTACCAATTATAAGTTGCTGCTGCATTTATTTGTTCAGCAGATAAGGTAACCGATTCTCCTCGGTCAATTTCTTTATCTGCTCCTGCATCAGCACTAAAAGGTTCAATAGGATTCATTTGTACTACAAAACGTACATTTCCTCTTTCATAGTTTCCAGTACTATCTGCAAGGCTCTTTTGTTGAGAAACTACAAACTCAAAGCCATCATTGTTTGCTTCTTGTATTAAAAAATCAAAGTTAATGCCAATAGGAACACTTGTGTTAGCAGGAAAAACTACGTTTTTAAACACAACTTCATTAGCGTTTAAACTTACTCTTTGTTCTCCGCTTATAGTAACATTAGGATTGCTTTGGCAGTGGGCTTGGAAAAGATTCCAAGCATTAGCATTAAATTGTAGGTTTATGTTAGTACTATCTACAATACTGCTTAAACGAAATTCTTTTGGAATTTTAAAAGTGAAGTCATAAGTAATTGTGGTGTCGCTACTGTTAGCAGCAAATACATTTGTTGTGTTTTCAGTTCGTACTATTGGGTATAAGTTATCACTATTTGGGAACCATGAGTTTAAATGTAGGATATTACAGTTTCTTAAAGCAACATTATTGTTTCTGTGGCAGGTAGTACTCATTAAATAGGAATTAGTTGGGTTAGATGATATGCTTCCATTATTTTGATAATAATAATCTGTAATAGCATCTGTTCCTGCATCCATTCTGGCTAAAAGGCAATGCCCCCAATCTTGTACTTGAGAGGTGTCGGCAACAATATTCCACATAAATTCCAATATAGTATCTTGTCCTGAAACAAGCACAGGTATGTTTAGGGTATTAATTAAATTTCCTACATTGGGATTGCTTCCATCCCAAACATCTGGCCAAGTAGGATTCATTCCATTTCTAGTCCAATGAAGACTTAGGGTTTCTGTTCCGTCAGATGTTACACCACTAATATTTTTAACCCTAACATATACGTAGTTGGTATTGCTTACTGTTCCGTTAGAACTTGTACTGTAAAGAGGTTGTTGATGGGTTTGATTTGTAAAACCATCATCTTGATTTCTTACCCAAATATCTGGGCTGTTATCAATATCTTCTAGGTCTAAGCGATAGCCAGCATTGTAACCATTATCATTATTACAATCACGGATGGATAAATCCAAGGTATGGGAACTGTTATACTTGAACACCGCAGCACCAAAAGGAGGTAGGGTGTGGATAATAAAGCCTTTGTAGAAACCAGTACTATTTAAATCGTCATATCTGTTTGGGTAGGCAAGCGTTTGTCCTGTTATAAGTTCTTCAACAGGCAATACTACCGTACTTGCCCCAAGAGTACCACTAGGAATATCTGTACTAAAAGGAATAGTAAATTTTACACTGTCCTCGGTAGAATTAGCCGCAAAAACATAAGTGTTGCCCTGCCATTTTTTAGTCAATTTTTTTACAGATTCATAATGAGTTATTTCATCTGAATTTAGGTGATAACCTTGCCAAGGTTCATAAAAGAATTTATGAGTGCTGTCAGGGCCTGAAGCAACATTATTAGTCATGGAAACACTAGTGTCTATTGTTCCTTGCAACAGTACTTTACCCAGTTGATTGGCTTTAAAGATACTTACGGCATGGTGTAGGGTATCTAAATTATCGTGTAAAAAATCTCCATTTAAATTAGGAAGGTCTTTACCACCTCTATAGGAATACATCATAATTCCTTTTACATCACAGGCTAAGGCAAGCCAAAAATCGTGCCAAGTTTTTTTTGGTATTGTAGTAAGAGTATCTATAGGGTTTCCACTCTGTACGTCAGTAGCATAATACAGTTCTAAAGCTGCGATTACTGTTTTTTCACCATTCAAATAATCCTTTCCTAAAGTATAACCAGTATCAATTATTGCATTTTGAGTCATTTCTATACCTCTACGGACATAGGAATGCGGAATTTGACGCTGAATTATTGTGCTGGTATCAGCTTCCAGACCTCTTCCATGGTCAGGATATACTCCTATAGTTAATACATCCAAATGTGGCACATAACTTTGCAAGCCCTTTCTCCAAACAGGTAAGCAAAACATCTCTACAGGGCGTTCTTTAGGATCTAATTGTCTAATTAGAGGAGGGTATTGTTCTAAGATGTCAAATTCTCTAACGCTATCAATAGCAGGATAATCGTTTTGTACAGTGGTGAGGTAATAGCCTTTGCGCAATTCCTCAGGAATACTCCACATAGAAAAATTGTAAATCATTTGTTGTTGGATTTGTTCTTGGGTAGTATGTGGAAAATCTGGAGTAGGAATATAGGGATGCTTTACTACATCTCCTAAAAGTGTGCTTGAGTTAGGGTTGTCTCTACCGATATAAGTAGCCCTAAGTAAGGGGAAGGCATTTAAGTTATTATTTTGAACAGTTGTATGATAGGTATTTTGCTCTATTAGGTCGCCATGATCAATATAAGAATGGGCAGTATTCCAACCCATTTGAGCTAGGGTATCATAATCTCCAAAATAATCACTGTTCAAATCGTAAAACCCTAAAAGAAATTCATCCCCATAGGGGTAGGTTTTGGGTGGGTTTTGTGCTGTAAGGTTAAAGTATAATACAGTTAGTACTGTGCTAATGAGGATGTTTTTGATACTGGCTCTTAAATTTTCCATAGTTTCTAGTTTTTACATGTTGCTTATTATTTTTATTTTGTTAATTCTTTATTATTTCTTGTCTTACATCTCAATATTTACTACTCAAATCTAATTTACTATTCTCTTCTCCACACTTCCATCTTCATAAATATAAAACAGGATTTTATTTTTACTAGTAGTCTTTACTTCTTTACCTAAGATGTCTACTATTTTTACTAGGGTTTTGTAAGGAGTTAGTTCTTCAATGCTATTGAGTAAGCAATTGGAACTAAAATTCATAGTAGAATCTATACTTCCTGAATCAAGACCTCCATTATATAAGATCCAATTATTTTGTGCCCAGGAAACATCATCTACTGATATACAAGTAAGGTTAGGGTTATTGGTCGCATCTAAGCCATTAGCTAATCCGTAAAAATTATGATTATTTCCATTTCTTAAGTCCAAACTCGTAAGTTGATTGTTATTGCAGTTTAAGGTTCTTAAAATTGTATTGACTTTTAAATCTAAAGTAGTAAGCTGATTATTATCACAAATTAGAGATTCTAAATTTGGGTGTGTATTTAGTATTGAAATTTGATTGAAGGAACAACTAATATACCAAAGGTTAGTATTATTACTTACATCTAAGCTTGTTAATTGATTATTTGGAAGCACCAAAAACTCTAAAGCAGTATTGTTACTTAAATCTAAACTAGTAAGTTGGTTTGCACCACACCATAATTGTAATAAAGCTATATTTGTACTGAGGTCTAAATTTGTTAATTGATTGATATAACATTCCAAATATTGTAGATTAACATTAGCACTTAGATCTAAGGTGCCAAGAGGATTGCTGTGGCAAGATAAACCTAGTAAAGCAGTGTTTGTGCTGATATCTATATTCGTGAGCTGGTTATTGTAACAAGTTATACTAGTTAAATTAGTCAGTCCACTAATATTTAAGTAAGTAAGTAGATTGTTTTCACAATCTAAATCAATTAGAGCTGTATTAGAGCTTACGTCTAAAGAGTCTAATAGGTTGTCATGGCATCTTAAATCCTCTAAGGCAGTAAAACCTTCAATTCCTTTTAAGTTACTAATTCCTATATTATTAACAGCTAAGATGGTAATTGTATTAATATTTGCTGTAAGTACAGAGTCGTTATTTGCTATTCCATCTCCTCCATACCAAACTTCAATATAGTTTTCAAAACTATCATCAGGAACATAGGTTTTTTGGGCATTGCTTAGTAAAGGTAAAGCTAGTATTAGCAATAGGTTAAGTATTGTTATTTTATAATTCATGGTTTCTAATTTTTAAAACAAGTTTTAAAATATACGTTATTTATTTGTTTTTGTTACTTGTTGTTTTCTATTGTTGGTAGACTATTAAAAAATATTCAAAAACGAGATTGGCTTTGCCGAACAAAAAGCGTTTCATCACTTGCGTTCAGGATGACAATATTTTTTATTAGCACATTATCAAATTAGCTAATCAATCATCAATATTTTCTCCACACTTCCATCCTCATAAATATAAAACAGGATTTTATTTTTGTTAGTAGTCTTTACTTCTTTACCTAAGATATCTACTGTTTTTACTAGGGTTTTGTCCTCTTGGGGTATTTCTGCTATACTATTGAGTAAGCAATTGGAACTAAAATTAGTTTGGGCACTAATATCAGACGACCAATTATTTTGTGACCATGTTACATTATCAACAGATATGCAAGTAAGATTAGGATTGTTTTTTGCATTGAAACGGTTTTCTATACTCATATTATTGCCATTTCTAAGGTCTAAAGTAGTAAGTTGATTATTACTGCAATTTACACCTGTTAAAGCTGTATTGGCTTTTAAATCTAAAGTTGTTAGTAAATTATTATCACAAGATAAGGATTCTATATTTAGGTTTAGGTTTAAAGTGTCTATTTGATTATAAGAACAATCAAGAATTCTTAAATTAGTATTGTTGCTTACATCTAAACTAGTAAGTTGATTTCCAATACTTCGTGATGTTTCTAAAGCAGTATTATTACTTAAATCTAAACTAGTAAGTTGGTTTGCTCCACAATTTAAGTAGTATAAAGCTATATTTGTACTGAGGTCTAAATTTGTTAATTGATTGATATAACATTCCAAATATTGTAGATTAACATTAGCACTTAGGTCTAAGGTGCCAAGAGGGTTATTGTAAGAAGATAAGCCTATTAGAGCAGTGTTTGTACTTATATTTATATTAGTAAGTTGATTGTTGTAACAGGCTAAGCTTTCTAAATTACTCAATCCATTAGTATTTAAGTGAGTTAGTAGGTTATCGTGACAGGCAAAAAGTCTTAAGTTCATATTACTGCTTACATCTAAAGAATCTAATAGGTTGTCATGGCAAGTTAAATCCTCTAAGGCGGTAAAATCTTCAATTCCTTTTAATGTGTAAACATTTGCATTAGTAATGGATAAAACTGTAACGGTATTAATATTTGCTGTAAATACAGAGTCATTATTTGCTATGCCATCTCCTCCATAGTAAAATTCAATAAAAGTTTCAAAATTATCATCGGGGACATGAGTTTTTTGTGCTGTACTTAATAAAGGTAAAGCTAGTATTAGCAATAGGCTAAGTGTTGTTGTTATTTTATTCATAATTTTTAATAAAAAAGTTCCCTCAAAGTTAAAGCAAAATAAATAAGAAATACAAATTTTTAAGCTGCTTTTTAAGAGTTAAAAGCTTCATTTTTAGCCTTTTTGGTTGAATTTTCTTTGGCTTTTAGAGTTCAAAGGTATGAAAATATTTCATAAAGTCAACATATTAGTTGACTTTATTGATTCTTATTGGTTGTTATTTGAATAATTAATAGTTTCAATGGATAAGCAAGAATTTTTAGATAATTTAGGTGCTAATATCAAAGCAATTAGGAAAAAGCAGGGTATTACTCAATCTGAATTGGCATGGAGATGTAATAAAGATAAACAATCTATTGAAAGGATTGAAAATGCAAAAGTAAATCCATCTGTTTTTATTCTTTCTCAAGTAGCTAAAGCCCTCGACATTCCTTTATCCGACTTAGTAAAAGGTCTTTAGCCTTTATTCTTTAAAGAGATTTGATTCAGCTCTTTTGTAAATATTTTAAAGGTTGATAAAGCATTTTTTTGTGCTTATTTACCGTAGCATTGTGCTGTGTTGCTTTTATAATTCTTAATTATAAATGAAAGCCCATAAAAACAATGTGGAAAAAGTTAGAACTTAAAATGCTTTACTTTAAGTAATAGTGCAGATACTTATGATAAGCACCTGCACTGTTACTGCTAAAAACAAGTGATTATGGAGTTGTTTTTTAGCTAGTTGCTCTTTTTGCAATTAATTTGCAAGCCCTTATATTATGAAGTGTATAAGGTGCATTTTGTTTGGTGTATTAGGTTTTCTCCTAATACTAAGCTAAAATCATTTTTAATGATTATGCCATTTTCTTAAGCTTATTCTTAAAAGCTTTTTTCTTCCTTCTTTTCTTATTAAGTCCTCCGTTTTTACAAAGACACTCAGTGTTTCCTGCAATTAAATCAGCATATTCTGCTTTTCTTTTATTCTCATTTGTATTTACGTGTACATGGTAATGCGTAAATTTATTGTCTTCCAAACACTTTAAGTAAATGTTGTCTTTTGTTCTGGTTTTTAAATTGCCTTCACCAATATAAACAGCATCCCATCCAGTACTTGTTTCTTTAGCAAAAATGTAGTTACCATCTACTTTAAAAAAATTACTGTCCTTAGTGTAAATTTTAAAAGGGTATGAGTTACCGCTTTTTCCTTTCCATTTTATTTCCATAGTTATTTTTTTATTTTAGTTAGTTTCTAGTTTAGTTGTTGTTTCTTAGTAGCCTAAGCTTTCAAAGTCCCAGTCGCTTGCACAGCTTTCTTGTGTTGCAATTTCAGTGGCATGTTGTGCTTGTGTTTCAATTTCAGGACTTGAAGTTGGATTAAGGCTTAGTAGTAGAGTTAGGATAAAGTTGATCATGCTTTTATATTTTTTATGTTAGTTTTTATCTGCTTACAAAGTTGATGCAACTTTTATATATATTTTTGGAAAAAAAAGTTTTTAACCACAATCGCTATTTTTTTATATCTTGCTAGCCTCTATGGAAGAAAAGATATATACTCAGTTACTAGATTTGATAAAGGTATTAAATCCTGATGAAATACGTATAGTAAAACAGTATTTAATTGCTTTTGAAAGGAAAGATAGGAAATTTGAACCTGTTATATTATTACTTTTTAAGTACATAAACCACAATCGGTCAGATTGTGCTACTACTTATAAAAAATTTCAAAAAAATAATAATATCAAAGGTTTTAGGATGCTCTGCTACCGATTACGAAACAAGATATTAGAGAGTTTTTTGTTGGATGTAAACATTAATAGAGAGAATTATACCTCAAAAATGGGTAAATTAGATGTGCAAACACATAAAATCTTAATGCAAACAAAAATGTGTTTTTCAAAAGGAAAGTCCGAAATAGCGCTTTTTTTACTCAATAAAGTAATATCATTAGGAAAAAAACACGAGCTATACCCTGTGCTTATTGAAGCTTTACATCTAAAAAGACGTGCCCATGGTTTACGTTATGCTTCTGTTAAGTATAAAAGGATTACAAAGGAAATTGAATTTTATCAGCATTGCCAAAGCGCTATTTTTACAGCTGTTGAGTGTCAAAATCATATGCAGTCCGAAGCAGCTTTTAGTCATTCCGTAAGTAAAAAGGTAAAGGCTTTCCTATATTATATTAATAAAATAAAAAAGCTATATGTTAAATATCCTAGCCCTACTTTAAACTATCACTTGTTATGGTTACAGATGACCTTTCATCAGTACAATAGTAGATATAAAAAATCAGATGTTTATTGTGAAGACTTACTGGATCTTATTATTAAGCATGAGTATTTATATACCCGTAGTCTTCATGCTTCAATAATAGCTAATAAAGCCTATAATGCGGTATTCTTAAAACAATTTTCAGTAGCCTATGAATATATTGCAGCAGCAGAACAATACTTTTTTAAAGGTAGTTTTAATTATGTTGAGTTGCAGGCTATTAAATTCCTTGCATATTATTTTAGTAATTCCAATAAGGAAGCTATTGCTTTAGCTAATTATTTGCAAACTTCTAATTATAGAAAAACAGAGTTCCAGCAATCCATGTGGAACTATTATTTGGCAGTCTGTTATTTTAATGAAGGAAAATATAAAGAAGCTCAAGTTTTACTAAATCAAGTGCAGGAATTAAAAAGAGATAAAGTTGGTTGGAATTTCTCCGTTAGAATATTAAATATTTGTTGTTCAGTAGAGCTTAACAAGCTTATTTTAGCTGATAAGCAAATAGATACCCTGCGCTTTTACTATTATAAAAAGCAAGGCTTAGGAGCGCGTAATAATGCTATTGTTAAAAGTATACTTTTTTTAGAAGATGATTATAATTATACTAAAGTGTATAAAAAAGTAAGTCATGAAATAAAGTGCTTGCAAAGTAATAAAGGCTGGTATAAATGGGATGCAAATAGAACTCCCGAACTTTTTTTCTTTGATAGTTGGTTTTTAAGTAAACTAAAGAATACATCGTACCGATGGCAAGTACTTAAAAACTATTAATAGCTTATAAGTTAGCCTTACTTTAAATGTTTAGGTTAATTAACAAGTCAATACTCACAGCTATATTATTATCTTTACCCCATGCATATTTTAACTACTCCTATCGATTACTTAAAGGGAGTTGGTCCTGCTAGGGCCAGCTTATTAAAAAAGGAGCTGCATATTTTTACTTATGGCGACTTACTCCAGCACTATCCTTTTAGGTATATTGATAAAAGTAAAGTATACACCATTGCAGATTTAAGCCCTAATATGCCTTCTGTTCAGTTAAAAGGACAACTTATTAAGTTTGAGGAGAAAGGACAAAAAAGAGCAAAACGATTAATTGCACACTTTAAGGATGAAACAGGAATTGTTGAATTGATATGGTTTAAAGGAATAAGTTGGGTAAGAAGTACTTTAAAATTACATGCTGATTATATTATTTTTGGGAAGCCTACCGTTTTTAAAGGCAAATTTAATATTACACACCCTGAAATGGACTTGCAAGAAGATAAACAACAAGTTGTAGCAGGATTGCAAGCAGTTTATAATGCAAGTGAGAAGCTAAATGCAAAAGGATTAAACAGCCGAGCAATAGGTAAATTAACCAAAGCCTTACTGCCTTTATTAGCTAATTACTTAGAGGAAACACTTTCACCTCAATTAATTAGTCGTTTAAATTTGCCCTCAAAGGAGCAGGCTTTATTTGATATTCATCAACCAAAAGATGCAAAGGCTTTAGTAAGAGCACAAAAACGTTTAAAGTTTGAGGAGTTTTTCTTTTTACAGTTACATTTAATAAAAATGAAACTCAGTAGAAATAAAAAGTATAAAGGTTATGCTTTTGAAAATTTAGGAGATGCTTTTAATAATTTTTATAACAAACACCTTCCTTTTGAGCTAACTAATGCACAAAAAAGAGTGCTTAAAGAAATTCGTAATGATGTACGTTACCCTCAGCAGATGAATAGGCTATTGCAAGGGGATGTGGGGAGTGGGAAAACACTAGTAGCATTATTGAGTATGCTTATGGCAGTGGATAATAAATATCAGGCTTGCCTTATGGCGCCAACTGAAATATTAGCACATCAGCACTTTGAAACTATTAGTGAGTACCTAAAAGAACAAGATGTTAAAGTGGCTCTTTTAACAGGCTCAACAAAAACAAAAGCAAGAAGGGAGTTGCATCAACAATTAGAAGAAGGAACAATTGATATATTGATAGGAACTCATGCTTTGCTTGAAGATAAAGTAAAATTTAATAACCTTGCCTTTGTAGTAATTGATGAGCAGCATCGCTTTGGAGTAGCGCAAAGGGCTAAGCTTTGGAAAAAGAATACTAATCCTCCACATATTTTAGTGATGACAGCAACACCTATACCGCGTACATTATCTATGACGCTTTATGGCGACTTGGATGTGTCAGTAATTGATGAGCTTCCTCCAGGAAGAAAAGAGGTAAAGACCCTTTGGAAATCGGATAGTTCCCGTTTGCAGATAATTAATTTTATGCGCGAGCAAATTGCTTTAGGAAGACAAATTTATGTAGTATTTCCGCTTATTGAAGAAAGTGAAAAGTTGGATTATAAAGATTTAATGGAGGGCTATAATGCTATAGAGCGAGAGTTTCCTATGCCAGAATTTCAAGTGAGTGTAGTGCATGGGCAAATGAAGGCTGAGGATAAGGAATATGAAATGAAACGCTTTGTTGATGGGGTTACTAATATTATGGTAGCAACAACAGTAATTGAGGTTGGGGTAAATGTGCCTAATGCTTCAGTTATGATAATTGAAAGTGCTGAGCGTTTTGGGCTTTCGCAATTGCATCAGCTTAGAGGTAGAGTAGGTAGGGGGGCTGAGCAATCCTATTGTATACTAGTAAGTGGTAATAAAGTAAGTAATGAGGGGAAAAGCCGTTTAAAGACTATGGTGGAAACTAATGATGGTTTTAAAATATCGGAGGTGGATTTAAAGCTTAGAGGTCCTGGCGATATGATGGGAACTAAGCAAAGTGGTATGCTCGATTTTAAAATTGCTGATTTAGTGGCAGACAATAAGATACTTCATTTTGCACGCCAAGAAGCTTTAGACCTTTTACAAGAAGATGAAAATTTAGAACAAGCAGAAAATATTAATATTGCTAGAGCTTATCGCCCTTACGCTAGAGAACGTATGGGGTGGAGTAGGATTTCTTAGTTTGTATTTTTGAACTAAAAAATAAATAAGGGTAAGCTACTTATATCGCACCGCTACAACCTATTACCCTTGCTGCATTCCTGCCCTGGGGGAGTTCATAGGGAGCTGGTCGTACAAGACTTACCCTTAAGGCTGCAAAACTAATATAATCTTACATTCTACAAAGCATTTTCTAAGTCGTTTTTTTTATCTTTGCGAGAATATTTTTTTAAAACAATTAATGAAAATGGATACTAGAAGATTTGCAATGAACAATGGGGCTGTATTAGGCTTAATGTTAGTGGCTATAGCTGTAATAATGTGGGTAGTTGGTGTTGATGCTAAGGAGTCGATGTCTGTTTCTATACTAAATAGTATAATAACAATAGTCTTTATTGCATATACTATTATCCAGTATCGTGATACTATTAGTGAAGGCTTTATCTCTTATGCAGAGTCTTTAAAGTTAGGAACAACAATTGCTTTTTTTTCTTCTATTATTGTTACTTTTTATCAGTTTATTCATTTTTCTTATATCGAGCCTGATAGCTTAAAAGAGATTTTAACACTTACAGAACAAGCAATGTTAGAATCAAATCCTGAGATTTCAGATGAAGAGTTAGATTTAGCTTTAGAGATGACAAGTAAATTTATGCAGCCACATTGGATGATGATAATGGGTATGCTTGGTGGTACTTTTATGGGCTTCCTTTATTCTCTTGTTATTTCTATTTTTGTTAAAAAAGAAGATCCAAACCAAATAGCTTAATGATGAATATTAGTGTAGTAGTTCCATTATTTAACGAAGAAGAGTCTTTACCTGAATTATGCAGCTGGATTGATAAGGTAATGCAGAAAAATAACTTTACCTATGAGGTATTGTTAATTGATGATGGAAGTAAAGATAAATCTTGGGAAGTAGTAAATAAAATTTCATCTGAGAATAAAAATATTAAAGGAATAAAATTCAGAAGGAATTATGGGAAATCAGCAGCGCTTAATGTTGGTTTCGCAAAAGCTGAGGGTGATGTTGTTATAACTATGGATGCTGATTTGCAAGATAGTCCTGAAGAAATTCCAGAGCTGTATAATAAAATTGCAGTTGAAGGCTATGATTTAGTTTCTGGATGGAAAGCAAAACGTTATGACCCCTTAAGTAAAACTATTCCAACAAAATTATTCAATTGGGCAGCACGTAAGGCTTCAGGTATTTACTTGCACGATTTTAATTGTGGGCTAAAGTCATATAAAAATACAGTTGTAAAATCAGTTGAGGTTCATGGAGAGATGCATCGTTATATTCCTGTATTGGCAAAATGGGCTGGTTTTGCAAATATTACTGAGCAAGTAGTGGAGCATCAAAGTAGAAAGTATGGTGTAACTAAGTTTGGTTTAGAGCGCTTTGTAAATGGGTTTTTAGATTTATTAACCATTACTTTTGTATCTCGTTTTGGAAAAAAACCGATGCACTTTTTTGGAGTACTAGGTACTTTAATGTTTATGCTCGGTTTAGGATTGTTTACCTATATTGGTAGCGCTAAACTATATGCAATGTTTGCGGGAATAGTTGCAAAAAATATTGCTGAAATGTCAGGGTTCTATATTGCACTTACTTCAATGGTAATTGGGGTGCAATTATTCTTAGCAGGTTTTATTGCCGAAATGATTTCTCGTAATGCTTATGATAGAAATAATTATCAAGTAGAGGACGAAGTTTAAATTTTGAAAAAAAGAAAAGTAATTATTATTGGTCCTGCTTTTCCTTTTAGAGGAGGAATAGCTAATTTTAATAATGCTTTGGCTCAGGCATACTATGATAAAGGTGATGATGTAACTTTATACTCTTTTACCTTACAGTATCCTGGTTTTTTGTTTCCTGGAACTACTCAGTATGAAACAGGAAAGCCTCCTAAAAATTTACGTATAGAAACACTTATTAATTCAGTAAATCCATTCAACTGGATAAAAGTAGCTCGTAAAATAAGAAAAGAAAATCCTGATTATATTATCATTAGATATTGGTTGCCATTTATGGCACCTTGTTTGGGTACTATTGCTCGTTTAGTAAGTTCTAAAACAAAAATTTTAGCAATTACAGATAATGTAATACCTCATGAAAAAAGAATTGGTGATAATTTGCTTACTTCTTATTTTGTAAAGAGTTGTGATGCTTTTCTTACACTTTCTTCATCGGTATTGGACGACCTTTCTAAATTCACAAAATCAACAGCTAAAATTTTTATTCCACATCCTATTTATAATGTGTTTGGAGATAGATTAAGTAAAGAAAAAGCACTTAAAAATTTAGGGCTTAATGCTGAGGATAAACATTTGTTGTTTTTTGGTTTTGTGCGTAAGTACAAGGGTTTGGATTTAATGTTACGTGCAATGGCTGATGAGCGTATAAAAGCTTTAAATATTAAACTGATTATAGCAGGTGAGTTTTATGATGATAAAGCAGAATATACTCAGATGATTGCTGATTTATCTCTTGAGCAGAATATTATTATGCGAAGCGATTTTATTCCTTCTGATCAGGTAAAGGATTATTTTTGTGCTTCTGATATGATAACACAAACTTACCGTACAGCAACGCAAAGTGGAGTTACGCAAATCGCTTATCATTTTGAGCGTCCTATGTTAGTTACCAATGTTGGTGGTTTAGCCGAAATTGTTCCAAATAATAAAGTGGGTTATGTTACTTCTAAAGACCCAACTGCTATTGCTGATGCTATAGTTGATTTTTATACTTCCAACAAGGAAGAGGAGTTTGCAATAAATACCGCTTCAGAAAAGAAGCGTTTTTCCTGGGAAAGCTTAGTGGAGGGTATTGAAAATTTGATGAAAGAACAACTTTAATTTTTTTATTCTAAGATAATTTTCTTTTCTATAGTGCCATCCCTGTGTATGAAAAAAAGAATAGTATTAGGTTCTATTTTTCTTTCTTTTCCTAACACATCTAATATTTTGACTACATATTTATCTTGACTTTCTAGATCAATAAGAGTAGTGGTAATACTACAATTTAAATTAAATCCATGTTGAGAATCAAGATTACCGTTTGCGAAAGTCCAATTAATATTTGCCCATGTTGTATCATCTACGTCAATACAATATAACTCAGGATTATTAGTGGTGTTAAAATTAGATGATGAAGTATTCATGTTTATATTATTCCCGTTTCTTAAGTCTAAGTTTATAAGTTGATTGTCTCCACATCTTAAAAACTCTAGATTATGAGCATTACTTAAATTCAGGGTGGTCAGGTTATTGTTTTCGCAATTTAGACCCCATAAAGAATCGCATTCCTCAATTCCAGTTAAGTCAGATATATTGCTATAACTAGCATCTATGAAAGAAATAGTGTCAAGGAAGAAAGTTCCTACAGAATCGTCTAATTGCCAGTCTAATCCTAAATTAATAAATACTTGTTCAAAATTATCATCTGGAACATAAGTTTGATACCATTGGGCATTACTAAGTAATGGAATAAGAGCTAATGTAATTAATAATTGTTTCATAATTAAAATCTATTTTTTATAATTTTTCTCCAAAAATATAATTTTATATACTTGGAGTTATTCTTTTTTAAATAGAAATCATTACTTTTGCGATTAATTTCACAACTATTTATAATGAAAACAATCATAAAAAGGATAATAGAGATAAGGAAAGGAAAAGGAATATCTCATGATGCTATGGCAGTTAACTTAGGTATTTCACAAGCGGCATATAGTAAAATAGAAAAAGAAGAAACTAAACTTTCTGTGGAAAGATTGTTTAAAATTGCTGAAATCCTTGAAGTAGAAGTTGCTGAGGTTTTAGGAGTCTCTAGAAAGCAATACAATCAAACTAATTCAGAAGGAGGAACTGGATATCTACAAGAAACTGCGATATTTCATCAAGAGAATAAAGAAACAGTAAAAAAATTACTTGAGAGTAAAGATGATATGATTAAATATCTGAAAGAAGAGAATTCTTTTTTAAAAGGTACTGTTAAAGTCTTGAAGAAATAAAGAAAATTTCAATTTGTTTTTTAAAGCAAAATAGTGGTTAATTATGAAAGTTATTGATGGTATAGTAGGTGTGAATTTTCTAACTTTTTATCGGTAAGGAATAGTTGAATTTAACTTATTTGTAGTGTGTCTTTTCTTACTATATTTGCAAAAATATTTTAGCTATGAAAAATTTAGTTTTTTTACTTTTTTTTATTCCATTATTTGCTCTTGGGCAAACCATAAATGAAGTCGATGCAAATGGTTTAAAACAAGGTGTGTGGAAAAAAACATATAACAATGGAACTTTAAGATATAAAGGGGAATTTAAAGACGATAACCCTAAGGGTCTATTTTATTATTACTATCCGTCAGGAGAATTGCAGGCCGAAAAAGAATTTTTTCACCAAGGTAAAGCAGCAGCAACTCATATCTATTATAAGAATGGAAAGCTAAAAGCTTCAGGTTTATATGTAAAAGAGTTGAAAGATAGTACTTGGAATTATTATAGTGTTGATAGTGTTTTAATGCTTAGTGAACAATATGAAAAAGGAATGCTTAATGGAGTTGTAAAAAGCTATTACTATTCAGGTGAATTGCATGAGGTTGAAAAATGGAAAGAAGGTATAGAGAATGGAGTTTGGAAACAATACTTTAGAGATGGGACGCTAAAGATGGAAGCTAATTATGAGGCAGGAAATAGAGAGGGAGAACAAAAATGTTATTACCCTAACGGAGCTTTGTATTATAAAGGAAATTATAAAGGAAATGCTAAAACTGGTACTTGGGAATATTTTTCAGAAGAAGGTATACAGGATACAATAATAAATTACAATGAGTAAAGGAAGAGTTTTAATGGCAATGAGTGGAGGTATAGATAGTACTATGGCTTCACTTTTATTGCATGAGCAAGGATATGAAGTAATTGGTCTTACAATGAAAACTTGGGACTATGATTCTTCAGGAGGAAATAAAAAAGAAACAGGTTGTTGCAGTTTAGATTCTATAAATGATGCAAGGCAGCTAGCGGTTGATTGTGGTTTTCCGCATACAATCTTAGATATTAGAGAGGAGTTTGGAAACTTTATAATTGATAATTTTGTTGATGAATATATTGCTGGACGTACGCCAAATCCTTGTGTGCTTTGTAATACGCATATAAAATGGGAAGCACTTTTAAAGCGTGCTGATATGCTTAATTGTGAATTTATAGCAACAGGACATTATGCTCAAATACGTGAGGTTGAAGGCAGGTATGTAGTTTCAAAAGGCTTGGACGAAAGTAAAGATCAGTCTTATGTGCTTTGGGGAGTAACTCAAGAATGTTTAAAGCGTACTATTTTCCCTATGGGAGAGTTTCATAAAAAAGATATAAAGCAAATGGCCCTAGATAGAGGGTATAAGGCTCTAGCTGAAAAAAGTGAAAGCTATGAGATTTGTTTTATACCTGATAATGATTATAGAGGTTTCCTTAAAAGAAGGGTAGAAGGTTTGGAAGAAAAGGTAAAGGGAGGAAATTTTGTTTCTATTAGTGGTGAGGTGTTAGGTACCCATGATGGCTATCCTTTTTATACAATAGGACAAAGAAAAATAGGTGTTTCTTTAGGAGGAAATCCTACTTATGTGATAGGGATAAACCCTGAAACAAATACTGTTGTTGTAGGTTCTAAAGAAGACTTGAAAAAACAAGAGATGTATATTAGAAACATCAACTATGTTAAGTATGGGAAGATTGAAGACGGAATGGAGTGCCTGGTAAAAGTAAGGTATAAACATAAAGGGGAAATGGCTACAGTAACTAATGAAGGAGATACCTTAAAGGTTCTTTTCCATAATAAAGTTGAAGGTATAGCTCCAGGGCAATCAGCAGTAATTTATGAAGGAAATGATTTGATTGCAGGTGGTTTTATTATGAAAAAATAATATTGGATACATTAAATATATCATATAAACAGACTAATAAGTTTTCAAATCTTGTAACAGATTATGTAAGTGAAAACGAGCAGTTAAGTCAGTTTATTAACCACTTTCCTAATGCTGAAGGGTTTAAAAAACAGTTAGTAGAAAAGTCAACCCATAAAGTTGATAGACTAACACTTGTTGAGGTTTTAAAAGAACAAAACAAGGTTTTCCCATTATCAGATTTATCTGTTAAAAATATAGCATTATTAAAGTCAGACCAAACTTTTACTGTTACTACTGGGCATCAGTTGTGTTTGTTTACAGGACCTTTGTATTTTATTTATAAAATTATTTCAACGCTTAATTTAGCGGAGCAATTAGCTAAGGAACATCCTGATAATAATTTTGTGCCTGTTTTTTGGATGGCAACTGAAGATCATGACTTTCAGGAAATAAATCATATTAATTTATTCGGAAAAACCTTAAATTGGGATAGTGAACAAGGAGGTGCAGTAGGAAGAATGAATTTACAAGGTTTTGAATCTGTATTAGAGGAACTAGAAAAGCTTTTGGGTGAAAGAACAAATGCAAGTACCTTAATAACTATTTTTAAAGAGGCTTATTTAAAGCATACAAATTTAGCAGATGCAACTCGTTACTTGGTAAATTACTTGTTTGGTGAGTATGGTTTAGTAATTATTGATGGTGATGATAAAGCACTTAAAACACAATTTACTAGGCTAATAAAAAAGGATGTGTTAGAACAAGGTTTTGAGTCTGAGCTTAAAAAATGTAGTATAGATTTAGCAAAGAACTATAAAGCTCAAGCTTATGTAAGACCAATTAATTTTTTTAAGCTTACTACTAATACTAGAGATAGGATAGAAGGTGGTATTACTGCAAGTGAAATAGAAAATAGTCCTGAAGATTTTAGCCCTAATGTATTATTAAGACCTTTGTATCAGGAAACAATATTGCCTAATATAGCTTATGTTGGTGGTGGTGCAGAGGTGGCTTACTGGATGCAATTAAAAACAGTTTTTAAGCAAGAACAACTTCCTTTCCCAATTTTATTGCTAAGGAATTCAGCTATGTTTCTTAATCATAAACAACATAAGCAGTTTATGGATTTAGGATTTAATATTACTGATTTATTTCTTCCCAAAAATGATTTGATAAATACCTATATAAAAGAGAAAAATAGTAAATCAGTTACTATAACTGAGGAGCTATCAGCTATTGAGGCTGTTTATCAAAAAATATTAGCAAAAACAACTGATGTGTCTATACAAAGTAGCATAAAAGCAGCTTTGCAAAAGCAGTATAATGTCTTAGAAAAAGTGGAGAAGAAATTGCTTAAATCTGAGAAAAAGAAACATGAAACAGCTCTATTGCAAATTGAAAAAATTAAACAGGATTTATTCCCTAAAGATGGATTGCAAGAACGCTATAATAATTTTATTCCTTTTTATTTAACCTATGGGGAAAACTTTATAAAAATAATGAAAGAGAATTTAAATCCGCTAAACCCTAATTTTGTAGTTTTGACCCCTAAAATAAAATAGCTAAATGGAGCACGAAAAAATATTAATACTGGACTTTGGTTCGCAATACACACAATTAATTGCTAGGAGAGTAAGAGAGCTAAACATTTATTCTGAAATACACCCTTACAATAAAATTCCAGAAATTAATGGGCAATGGAAAGCTGTAATTTTATCAGGATCTCCACATTCTGTAAGAGAAGAAAATGCTCCAATTCCTGATTTATCAGCAATTAAAGGAAAGTTACCATTACTTGGTGTTTGCTATGGTGCACAGCATTTAGCGCATGAATTTGGAGGAGAAGTACTGCCTTCAAATACTAGGGAGTATGGTAGAGCTAACCTTTCTTATGTAGATTCAGAAAATGAATTAATGAAAGATGTCCCTTCAAATTCGCAAGTATGGATGAGCCATGGTGATACTATTGCTACTCTTCCTGATAATTATAAAGTTATTGCATCTACAAATGATGTAAAAGTTGCAGCATATAAAATTGAGGATGAGCAAACTTATGCTCTTCAATTTCACCCTGAAGTATACCATTCTAAAGATGGAGCAACAATATTAAAAAACTTCTTGGTTAATATTTGTGGTTATGCACAGGATTGGACTCCAGCTTCTTTTGTTGAAGATACTGTAGCTGACTTAAAAGCAAAGCTTGGAAATGATAAAGTTGTTTTAGGTTTATCGGGTGGTGTAGATTCTACTGTTGCAGGGGTATTGCTTAATAAAGCAATTGGCGAAAACCTATATTGTATTTTTGTTGATAATGGTCTGTTAAGAAAAGATGAGTTTGAAAGCGTTTTAGACCAGTATAAAGGAATGGGTTTAAATGTAAAAGGAGTAGATGCAAAGAGTCGTTTCTATGAGGTATTAGCAGGAGTTTCTGATCCAGAAAAGAAAAGAAAGGCAATAGGTTCAATGTTTATTGATGTTTTTGATGATGAATCAAATTTAATTGAAGATGTTAAATGGTTAGCTCAAGGAACTATTTATCCTGATGTTATTGAATCAGTATCTGCAACTGGAGGTCCTTCTCAAACTATAAAATCTCATCATAATGTTGGGGGCTTACCTGATTATATGAAACTTAAAATTGTAGAGCCTTTAAATACTTTGTTTAAAGATGAGGTAAGAAGGATAGGTAGATCAATGGGTATTGATGAGGAATTACTAGGAAGGCATCCTTTCCCGGGTCCTGGTTTAGCAATTCGTATCTTAGGCGATATTACTGCTGAAAAAGTAAGAATTTTACAAGAGGTAGATCATATTTTTACTTCTTCATTAAAATCATCAGGTTTGTATGATGAAGTATGGCAAGCAGGAGCAATTTTCCTTCCTGTACAATCAGTAGGGGTAATGGGAGATGAGCGTACTTATGAAAATGCTGTTGCATTAAGAGCTGTAGAATCTACAGATGGTATGACTGCTGATTGGGTGCATTTACCTTACGAGTTTTTAGCGAAAGTATCTAATGATATTATTAATAAAGTAAAAGGAATTAACCGTGTGGTTTATGATATTAGCTCAAAGCCACCAGCAACAATTGAATGGGAATAATAAAAAAAATAATTCTTGTTTTTATACTAGTTTTTACTTGGACTTTTGTTTTAAAAGCTCAAGTTACTAGAGATACCATAACATTTGATGGTAGTCGCTATGTTAAACATATTGTAAAAGGTGGCGAATCTTTAAAGTCTATTGCTAATTTGCATAAAGTAAAAATTGCAGATATATTAGATAATAATGAGACACAAAAGAGATTGTATTATAACCAATTATTATACATCCCTATTGATACACGTGTAGATACAAGCACTATTTTTAGTCCTAAAGTTAGTGTTCAAAAGCAGCTTGAATTACAACAAGTAAAAGATACTTCGGAGCTAAATATTGCTTTGTTAATGCCTTACTTTTTGCTTAAGAATGATACTATGTTTAATGATTTTGAGGATACTACTGTTATTCCAAATATATATTATAAAAGATCAGAAGCAGCACTTTCATTTCATCTTGGAGTTAAGCTTGCAATAGACTCGTTAAGAAAGCAGGGGAGAAAAATAAAGCTGTATACCTTTGATACAAATAAGGATAGCTTAAAGGTAAGGAAAATTGTAGCTTCAGGAAAGTTAAGTACTATGAATATAATAGTTGGTCCGTTATATCCTGATAATTTTGATGTTGTGTGTAGAAGATATGGAAATGATACAACTAAGGTGCTAATTTCTCCTTTGTCAAAAAGTGTTAGAAGTACTAAAAAATATAAAGCAGTATATCAAATTGCTCCTACTTTTCAGTTGCAGTCTACGCTAATAAAAGAACATGTAATTGCAAACTACCCTGATGAACGTGTAATTATTTTAAATACCAGGAAAAATAGAGGAAAGTCACTTTTTATAAAAAACCTATTTAATAGAGATGAAAAGCAAGTAGAGGTATTTACAATTGGAGCGACTAAAGTAGATTCAATTCGTAAGATTTTTAAGGAAAAACAAGTTGTGATAATTCCTTCTTCAAATAAAGCTTTTGTTAGTAAAATGTTAGGAGCAATTGGTGGGATGGATTCTACTTCTATTGTTTTTGGTATGTATGATTGGAAAAAGTATGATAACTTAGATATCAATAATTTAATGTTTTTAGATGTTCATTTTCCAGACCCTTATGCTTTTAATTATACTGAGGCTCATGATGCTGCTTTCTTAAGATTATTTGAAACAACGTATAGAACAAATATTGCAAGGTATTCTTTTCTTGGGTATAATGTTATAATGAATTTCTGCTCAGATTATAAAAACTTTGATTTTAAAAAGCTTAATAATGCAGGAAGGATAAATACAAATGTTCCTTTACATCATTATGTGAATTACGAGCTAGTTCCCTCTAAATAAATTTATTGCTATAGTTCTTTATAAACAGAACTCTGTTACAAACTATTGTGTATATATAGTCGTGTAACTTATTTTATATATTATTCTTGTATTATGTTTTTAAATAAAGGAGGCATTATTCTTATAATATCGATGTTTCTAGCTACTTATGGATATTCAAAAGTTGTAGGAGAAGTATTGTTAAATCCTATTGCTAATGCAGGTGTTGATGCCTCTACTTGTTTTCCAACATATCAACTTACTGCTTCTGTTTCTAATGCTACAGTAACTTCATGGCAAACTTTAGGAGATGGTACTTTTTCAAATTCATCTATTACAGACCCTATTTATACTATTGGTTTTAATGATATCTCTAATGGTATTGTAAACCTTGTTTTTAGTGCTAGTGATGGACTTGTAACTGTAACTGACACTATGGTTTTAACAGTATTTACTTATACTGCAAGTGCTGGTCCTGATGATACTATTTGTGCTGGGGATTCTTACATGTTAAACAGCTCAACAAATAATGGTACAACCTTTATATGGTTAGCAATGGGAGGAGATGGCACATTTTCAAATTCAACAATATTAAATCCTACTTATATACCAGGTTCCAATGATATTAATACTGGTTTTGTAACTCTACTATTTGTTTGTTCAAATGCTTTTTGTCCTGCGGTTCAGGATTTTATTACATTAACAATTCATCCTTTGCCGCCAGTACTTGCACCTATAAGTCATAATTAAAATTTAGAACTATGAAAAAAATATTAGAAATTACAACAGTTTTTATTCTTCTGTTAGTCAGTAACCAGGTCTTTGCTCAGTCAAATACATCAGCAACACAAACTGTTTGTGCAGGTTCTTTGGCCGAACCTTATTTATTAAACCCTTCAAACTCTAACTCAACTTACCAATGGTCTTTAAGTGGAGGAGGGGTTTTAAATGGAACAACAACTGATAGTATTACAGTTGATTGGGGTTTAGTTGCAGGAACATATACTTTAACCTTAACCGAGACTGATTTAAATGGTTGTTCCGGAGCTTCTGTAACTGTAGATGTTACAATAGTTGTGCCTACAACAAGTACTACTACTCATACAGCCTGTAATACTTACTTGTGGAATGGTACTACTTATAGTAATAGTGGAATCTATACTTATATAACCATGAATTCAGATGGTTGTGATAGTACTGCAACATTAGATTTAACTATAAATAATGCTACTACAAGTACTGCTACACAAACAGCCTGTGATAGTTTAGTTTGGAATGGAACTACTTATACCACTAGTGGAACTTATACTTATATCACTACTAATTCAAATGGTTGTGATAGCACTGCCACACTTAATTTAACTATAAGTAATATTACTACCAGTACAACTGCAGAAACAGCTTGTGATAGTTTAGTTTGGAATGGTACTACCTATACTAGTAGTGGAACTTATACTTACTCAACTACTAATTCAAATGGTTGTGACAGTGTAGCAACATTAAACTTAACTATAAACAATGCTACCACAAGTACTGCTACGCAAACAGCCTGTGATAGTTTAGTTTGGAATGCCACCACTTATACTAGTAGTGGAACTTATACTTATTCAACTACTAATTCAAATGGTTGTGACAGTGTAGCAACATTAAACTTAACTATAAATCAAAGCTTGGCAGCACCAACAGCATCAAGTTCAACAGCTTGTTTTAATTCTACTGTTCCAGACTTAACAGCGTCTGGTGTAGGTTTAAATTGGTATTCTGATGCAGCTTTAACAAATCTTGTAGCTAGTGGTTCACCTTTTTCTACAGGACAAACTGCTGTAGGAGTTTATACTTACTATGTAACACAAACAGGTGCAAATTCTTGTGCAAGCATTGCAACTGTAGTGACTTTACAGATTTATGCACTTCCTGTAACAGGTCCTATTAGCCACTGGTAAATATGAATAGACTACTAGTAGTCATAATGTTTTTTATATCATTAAGCCAGCTAAAGGCACAAGGTGTTATACATCTTTGTAAGGGAGAGAGTTATGATTTTTCAATCCCTTTCACTAATGGGGCAATATATGATTGGGTTATTGAGGGAAATAACACAAGTGCTACAATTATCTCTGGTAGTGGGACAGAGCATATAGTTGTTGATTTTCCAGAAGCAGAACTAGTAAAGCTTATCGTTAAAAAAACAAATATTAATGGTTGTAGTAGTAGTGATAGTCTATTTTTAGAAATACATCCTTTACCATATCCAATAATTTCTGCTGCAGATTCAAGTAAAATCTGTGAGGGAGAACAGCTTGAGTTAGCAATAACTTCAGTACATAGTTCTTGTTTTTGGAATAATGGAACCTTAGGGCCTATAAATATTGTTGATACATCTGGAGATTATTTTATTACAGTGATTGACTCAAATGGATGTCAAAATAGTAGTAATAGTATAAATGTTGAGGTTCTCCAAAACCCAGTAGCAGACTTTAATATTAATCAGATATGTGTTAATAGACCTACTTATTTTATTGATAATTCTACAGTATATTCAGGAAGTATTTTTTCGAAAATCTGGTACTCTTCAGAATGGGGTGTAGCTAATAAAGATACTGTTGAGTATACTTATGATAAGGTAGGGAAATACAATACACAGCTTATTGCTCAGTCTAGCTTTGGTTGCTCTGATACAATAAATAAAGAATTTACTATCCATAATAACCCTTTAGCAAGCTTTACTTTTAATACTTATGTAGCATCAACATTAAACCCAGAAATTGAATTTACAAATACTTCTGAAAATATTGAAGAATCGTATTGGGACTTTGGGGATTCTGAATTTAGTAATTTAACTAATCCGTTACATGCTTTTGATGACCCAGGTCTTTACGAAGTATTACTTATAGTTTCTGATACAAATCAATGTATAGATTCAACTAATAACATGATAAAGATTAATTATGACTTTGTAATACATGTTGCAACTTCTTTTACTCCAAATGGAGATGGTATTAATGATTTATTTGGTCCAAAAGGAATGCGTATGGATAAGTATAAGTCTTATAAGTTTATTATTTTTAATAGATGGGGACAGGAAATATTTGTCTCGGAGAATATTAATGAATACTGGGATGGAGAAGGTAGTTATGTCGGTACTTATCCTTGGCTAATGATAATAACTGATGAATTGGGAGCTGTACGTAAAGAAGAAGGTTCAGTATTATTAATTCGTTAATTAAAAGGAATTGTACTGGGAGAAAAAAGCTTATGAAAATTATCTTAAGTCAATTACTTCAACCCCTGGGTAGTCTTCAATATTAAAAATGAAAGGTTTTATGCTAGTATTACTTTTAAATGCAGTTACTAAATAGGTGTAAGTACCTCCATTTTTATCGTACATTACAATCTTGTTCAATTGGTTTTTAGCAGCATCTATTGCTAATTGTATTTTCATAAAAGCACCACTTTCTTCTGGAAATAAATTAATGAGGTGTAGGCGTTTTCTTCCTGAAGATTCAGCACCTACATAAGCGTATTTATAACCTTTCTCATAAATAGTAAAAAGCTTATTCGGACTCATCATTTCATCTTCAGGGTCATGTTCCATTATTTGCACCTCATTCATGTCGGCTAAGTATACCCATTGGTCTGTACCGTTATTAATTATGGTTTGTTCATCCATCTCTACTCTAAAACTATTGTCTTGTAATACTAAAGTTCCTTTTTGAGTTTCTTTTATATTTTGACTGGTGTTTTCAAAGGAGAAATCAAAAGCTATAGTCATATTCTCATAGGCTTTTGTAGTAGTGCTTAATTTGTCAAGTACATCTTTTGCTACTTGGTCCTGAGCAAAAAGAGTATTGCTTATTATAAGTAATAGAGCTGCTAATAATTTATTCATTGTTATTTAAGTTTCTTAATAATTCTTCTAGTTCCATTTCATCGCGTACTAATACTTTTCTGGCTTTACTCCCTTCAAATGCTCCTACAATTCCAGCAGCTTCTAATTGGTCAATAATTCTTCCAGCACGGTTGTACCCTAGGCGTAGTTTTCTTTGTATTAATGATGTTGATCCTGATTGATGTTGTACGACTACCGCTGCTGCGTCTTCAAACATAGCGTCTTTATCATCAAGGTCAGTTTTACCACCCACAGCTTCAGCTTCTCCTTCGTATTCTGGCAGCATGTGTGCTTGAGGATAGGCTCTTTGTGAACCAATAAATTCACAAATACGCTCTACTTCTGGAGTATCAATAAAGGCACACTGTAATCGTGTTAAATCACTTCCTGTGGATATAAGCATATCTCCCATACCAATTAATTGTTCAGCTCCTTTACTATCCATAATAGTTCTGGAGTCAGTTGATGAAGTAACACGGAAAGCAACCCTTGCAGGGAAGTTTGCCTTAATAATACCAGTAATAACATTTACTGATGGACGTTGTGTGGCAACAATTAAATGTATACCAATAGCACGAGCTAATTGTGCTAATCGTGCAATAGGGGTTTCAATCTCTTTTCCTGCTGTCATTATTAAATCCGCAAACTCATCAATAACTAATACAATATAAGGTAAATAGCGATGCCCATCATTAGGGTTTAGTTTTCTTGAAATAAATTTAGCATTGTATTCTTTAATATTACGGCACTGAGCAGCTTTACAAAGCTCATAGCGCTCATCCATCTCTATACATAAAGAATTTACGGTCTTTACTACTTTTTTAGTGTCTGTAATAATAGCTTCTTCTTCATCAGGAAGTTTTGCTAAGTAATGACGTTCAATTTTATTAAATAGAGTTAGCTCTACTTTTTTAGGGTCTACAAGTACAAATTTTACTTGTGAAGGATGTTTTTTATAGAGTAATGAAGCTAGTATTGCATTTAGTCCTACAGATTTTCCTTGTCCTGTTGCTCCTGCCATAAGTAAGTGAGGCATTTTAGCTAAATCAACAACAAAGGTTTCATTGGATATTGTTTTTCCAAATGCAATAGGCAAGGCCATATCACTATTCTGGAATTTCTCAGACTTCAATACCTCAAGCATAGAAACAGTATTCTTTGTTTTATTAGGTACTTCAATACCTATAGTTCCTCTTCCTGGTATTGGAGCAATAATTCTAATTCCTTCTGCAGCTAAACTTAAAGCAATATCGTCTTCTAGGTTCTTAATTTTTGATATTCTGATACCTGCTTCAGGAACTATTTCATACAAAGTAATTGTAGGTCCTACAGTTGCAGAAATTGATGCAATACCAATCTTATAATGTCCTAGAGTTTCTACAATTCTGTTTTTATTGTTCTCAAGTTCTTCTTTATTAACTTCAATTTTTCCTCCTCCATAGTCATTTAGTAAATCAACCCTAGGCATTTTATATTGTGAAAGCTCAAGAGTAGGGTCATAATCTCCTAATTCTTTTAGTTTTTTCTCAATTTCAGTTTTACTAAGTACTTCCTCTGTTTCTGCAGCCTTAATTTTCATTCCTAGGTCCCCATCCTTTGCTTCTTCTTTTACTTGAGGAGTAGGTGTTGCAACTATTGTTGGTTCTAAATCAACCTTTATATCTGGAGCTGGAGTAGCACTTAAATCTTCAATAGCTTTTTCTTCAATTATAGGAGCTGTTTCTGGTGTGCTGAAAGGAGTTCTTGTATTGTTTTCTAGTGTTGTTTCTTGCTCAGGAACATTATCTTTTTCTCTAGCTTCAGGTTTTATTTTATTAATAAAAAGCTGAACCTTTTCACTTGTAATATTAAAAGAGATGATTAAATAAACTAGTGTAATTGTGATGAGTAACAAGGATGTTCCTACAGTTCCTAAGGCTGAACACAATAAATCATCTGTATAGATTCCTATACCACCTGCAGTAATGGTGCCATTAAAGAAATGACGAATAAATACAGGAAGAATTATCATTCCTAATATTCCGTTAAAAATGAAACTACTAAGATTGTATTTTTTAAATCCTAAAATTTTTGCTCCAGCAAGTAAGGAAAATAAAGGAATAAATAAAGCTGCTAGTCCAAACCATAATTTTATAAATAGGTTAGAAAACCAAGCGCCAATACCACCAATAGAATTATTTATCTTTTTTTCAGTAATAACTTCTGATAAGTCTTTTCCTGAAACTAGGCTGTCATCGGCCTCCCATTGAAAAAAGAAAGAAATAAAAGCAATGAATAGATAAATAGCAATTAGAATTAATCCTGCAGCAAATATTTTTTGATTATTAGCATCCTTGAAAGGAGCTGTTATTGAATCAAATTTGAAAGATTTTGATTTTTTTAGTTTTAGTTTCTTTTTAGCCATATTGTTTTCAAAAATACAAATACATTTGAATAGCAGTAGGAGTAGTAACTAATATTTTCCCATTAAATTGTTAATAAATTAAGCTTCTTAAAACAAATTCAAATTTGAATACAAAATAGCATGTTCTTAATTAAATTTGCAGCAATTATGATGAAGATAAATATAGTAAATGAAACTGCTAAGCTAAAGGCTGTAGTAGTAGGTATAGCTGATGATTTTGGAGGAACTCCAAAAATTGAGGAATGTTATGATCCTAAGTCGAAAGAACATGTGTTAGCAGGTACTTATCCTAAAAATGAGGATTGTGTACTTGAAATGGATGCCTTAGTTGCTATTTTTAATAAATATAATGTTGAGGTTTTTAGACCTGAAAATATAAAGGGGTTGAATCAGATTTTTTCGCGTGATATTGCTTTTGTAATTGATGATAAGTTGGTAATACCAAATATTATTGAAGATAGAAAAGAGGAGTTTGGAGCAATCAATATTGTTTTAAACCAGATAGCAGAAGCACATAAAATAAAAATGCCAGTACATGCCAGAGCAGAAGGAGGAGATGTAATGCCTTGGAATGAATATATTTTTGTTGGTTATTCTGAAAAAGAAGATTTTGAAAGTTATACAGTTGCCAGAACCAATAGAGCAGGGCTTGATTTTTTAGTAACTACTTTTCCAAATAGAACAGTAAAAGGGTTTGAGCTGAATAAATCGGATATTGATCCTAGAGAAAATGCTTTGCATTTAGATTGTTGTTTTCAACCTATAGGAAAAGATAAAGCAATACTTTATAGGGGAGGATTTAAGAATGAAGTAGATGTTAAGTTCCTAATAGATTATTTTGGAGCTGATAATATAATTGAAATAAGCAAAGAAGAAATGTACAATATGAATTCTAATGTATTTTCAATTTCAGAAGAAGTGATTATATCAGAAAAAGGATTTACAAGACTTAATACTGTATTAAGAGCAAAAGGCTTTATTGTTGAAGAAGTACCTTATGCAGAAATTGCAAAAATGGAAGGTTTATTAAGATGTTCAACAATACCATTAATAAGAGAATAGAAATGAAACAGATTACAAATAGTATAATGATGATAAAGCCAGTTGGCTTTAGATATAACGAGCAAACGGCTGTAAATAATTATTATCAGCAGGTATTAGATAATTTAACTCCTGAGCAAACTCAAGAAAATGCTTTGAATGAGTTTAATGCTTTTGTAGAAAAACTAGAAAGTAAAGGCGTAAATGTTGTTGTAATAGAAGATACTAAAACTCCTGACACCCCTGACTCTATTTTTCCAAATAATTGGGTGTCTTTTCATGCTGATGCAGTGGTAGGTTTGTACCCAATGTGTGCTGAAAATAGAAGAGATGAAAGGAGAGAAGATATTTTTGATACCTTGGTTGATGATTATGGCTTTAAAATTGAAGGAATAAAAGACTTTACCGAATTTGAAGAGCATGAGAAATATTTAGAAGGTACAGGAAGTATGATACTGGATAGAGAGAATAAGATTTGTTATGCTGCTATTTCTATCCGTACCGATGAAATTGCTGTAATGCAGTTTTGTGAAGAGTTTGGGTACAGGCCTGTTTGTTTTACGGCAAACCAAGATGTAAATGGAGAGCGTTTAGCAATTTATCATACTAATGTAATGATGTGTGTAGCCGATAAGTTTGCAGTAATATGTTTGGATACTATTGATGATGCTAATGAAAGAGAGCATGTAATTGATAGTTTAAAAGAAACAGGAAAAGAAATTATTGAAATATCAGAAGATCAAAAACATAGGTTTGCAGGAAATATGTTACAAGTAATGGGAGATAAACCATACCTTGTAATGTCTAACTCAGCTTACCAAAGCTTAACAAAAGAACAAGTAACAGCAATTGAAAAACATTGTCCTATTATATACAGTTCGCTCGATACTATAGAAGCTTGTGGTGGAGGTAGTGCACGATGTATGATGGCAGAGATATTTTTACCAAAACAAAAGTAATGATAGAAGAAATTTTAAAACAGGAAATAGAAAAGTGCTTGGCTGAATTATATTCAGCTACAGAACAAAGTATACAATTTCAAAAAACGAGAAAGGATTTTGAAGGAGATATAACTTTAGTAGTATTTCCATTGTTGAGGGCTTCAAAAAAAGGACCAGAACAAACAGCTGAAGAAATAGGGAACTATCTGAAAGAAAAGCTAAGTGAGGTAGTAGATTTTAATGTCGTAAAAGGTTTCTTAAATTTAGAAATTTCATCTGACTTTTGGTACAATCAATTTATTCAGGCTTATAATATTGCTGACTATGGAGTGTTAGCAGCAGATGAAAATGCACCTACTTATTTGGTAGAATATTCATCTCCTAATACTAATAAACCTTTGCATTTAGGACATATTAGAAATAATTTGCTTGGTTATTCAGTTGCTGAAATTATTAAAGCAAGTGGAAAAAATGTAAAGAAGGTTCAGGTTATAAATGATAGAGGAATACATATCTGTAAATCAATGATTGCTTGGCAGGAGTATGGGGATAATGAAACGCCTGAAAGTACTGGATTAAAAGGAGATCATTTTGTAGGAAAATATTATGTAGAGTTTGATAAGCATTATAAAAAAGAAGTAGCTGATTTACTTGCTTCTGGGATGGATAAGGAGCAAGCAGAAAAAGAAGCTCCTATTTTTATTAAGGCACAAGAGATGCTAGTAAAATGGGAAGCAAAAGATGCTGAGGTAAGAGCACTTTGGGAAAAGATGAATGCCTGGGTATACGATGGATTTACCAGTACATATGGTCGTTTGGGAGTTGATTTTGATAAAAACTACTATGAGAGTGAGACTTACCTTTTAGGTAAAAAAGTAGTTGAAATTGGTCTTAAAAAGGGAGTGTTCTATAAAAAAGAGGATGGGTCAGTATGGATTGACTTATCAGCTGAAGGATTGGATGAAAAGATAATTTTACGCTCGGATGGTACTGCTGTTTATATGACACAAGATATTGGTACTGCTATACAACGTCATGAAGATTTTTCTTTCTCAAATATGGCTTATACTGTGGGTAATGAACAAGATTATCATTTTAAAGTGTTATTCTTAATTCTAGATAAATTGGGCTATTCTTGGGCAAAAAGTTGTTATCATTTGTCTTATGGTATGGTAGATTTACCTTCTGGTAAAATGAAATCTCGTGAAGGAACTGTTGTAGATGCAGATGATTTAATGGAAGAGATGGTGAGTACAGCTAAAAATATTGCTCAGGAATTAGGTAAGTTGGAAGGAATGAGTGATGCTGAGGCAGATGCACTTTATGAAACTGTAGGTATGGGAGCGCTTAAGTATTTTATGCTAAAGGTTGATCCTAAAAAACGTATGCTTTTTAACCCTGAGGAATCAATTGATTTTAACGGGAATACTGGGCCGTTTATACAATATACTTATGCTCGTATTCAGTCTATTTTACGCAAGCATAAAGCTGAAATAGTATTGCCTGCTGCTGTTAAGATGACAGCTAAGGAACAGGAGCTTATAAAATTGTTAACTGCTTTCCCTAATACAATACAAGAAGCAGCAGCAAATTATAGTCCTGCACTTATTGCAAATTATACTTATGATTTAGTAAAAGAGTTTAATAATTATTATCAGTCAACTTCTATATTAAACGCTGATAGTGTTGAGCTTATCAATTACCGTGTGGCATTGGCTAAACAAATTGCTGAGGTGGTAAAAATAGCTATGCGTTTATTGGGTGCTGGCGTTCCTGATAGAATGTAATTTTTTTAGAAAGAGCAAGAAGAATAGTATTATTAGAAGCCTTTTGTTTTATTCAATAATTATTCGTTTCTCAACTGTACCATTATTATAAATATAAAAAAGTGGGGTGTTCTTCTTAGGCAAAGTTTCTTGTCCTAAGATGTTTGTTATTCTTGATAAGGTTTTTTCTTTTATATTATGATTAATATTGCCTAAATTAAATCCATTTATGCTTAATTGTTGGTAAGTTTGGTAGGCTGTTCCATTTCCGCTAAAATAGGATAAATGAATTTTATTATTAGTATTATTAATATCAAGTAATTTCGGTTCACTGTAAATACTAGTGTCGGAAATAAGTATTGGTTGGCTAAAGCTATTTAAGTTGTTTTGATAATAACTTAAATAAACATTAAGTCTATGATTAAGTATTTTCCCACAATAAATGACTGCAAGAAAATTATTGACAGCAATAACTTTAGGATATTTTTCTGTTCCCCATGGAGATAAATTATTAATTGGGTTGGTTAATCTACTGTTTGAGGTGAAGTTGAGGTCGTTAATATGAGCTGTGGACTTTACAAGCTTAATAGCAGAAGAATTAGTGTTTCTTGCTGTGAAAGCAACAAATATTGAATCCATATATATATCGCCGCTTATGCCTGCAGTCCCAGTAGGGTAGCCATTCCAAAGAGAATCGGTTATCATTCTCTTACTTGAAAAACTTAATCCAAAATCAGTTGATTTTCGTATAAATGAGTAGGTGTTAGTTAAGTTATTATCTATTTCTTGATATAATATGTATGTGTCATTATTATGAAAAATAAAATCAATACTACTACTGGCAAAAAATCCAAAGTCAGAATCGCTAACGTCAATTCCTGGAAGCCAAGATTCACCCCTATCAGTTGATGTTTTTACAATCAATTCTGTAATATAGGGGTCTTTTCTTATGTAGCCTATAATAGGATCACCATTGTTATTTAGTTCGATAGAGATGTTGTCAATAGAGATTAAAAATGAATATTGTGAAATATTAATTGTATCTGAAAAAGTATTTCCACCGTCAGTAGATTTAATTAGAGAAAGAGTATTCCCATGTAGAAGTAAGATATAAATTGAATCGCCTCTATTTGTTATATCAAATTCAGATATTAAAACTGATGGAGGGGTTATGTTTTGGAAAGGAGAAAAGATTCCATTTTCTTTCTTTGTTGTATAAATATTACATGTATTTAGTGATCCATTACATTTTGCTGTTGTGATAAATATCTTTTCATTTTCTAAAGTTATAATTTGATTTCCGTTTCCACTATATAAAGGGCTTAACTCTATTGTTGTGTCAATATTAATAGTTTGCCCTAAAGTTGATAGAGGTAGTGCTAATAAGAAAAATAGTTTTCTCATAATATATTATTTAATATTACTGGGTATAACTTGTTAATTCGTAAATATACTAAAAATAAATTAGTTAAGAAAAGGCCTTTAATTTTTGAGAGAAAAAATACTTACTTTTACCCTATGCAAAAAATCCTATTTTTACTTTTGTTTCCTTTGTGTGTTTCAGCTCAAAGTGGTACACATAAATATTTTATTTCCTTTACTGATAAAGCAAATACTAATTATAGTTTAAGTGCTCCTGAGGAGTATCTCTCTGCTAAAACAATAGCTAAACGAAATCAGTTTTTTATAGGTTTTGATAGTACTGATATTCCAGTTAATAGATGGTATGCTGATAGTTTAGTAGCCTTGGGATTTAAGTTAAAAAACACATCAAAATGGTTTAATGGAATAATAGTAAGTACTACTGATAGTTTACTTGTTAATGAGGTTGATTTTTCTTTTGTTGATACTATAATATATTTTGGAAGTTGGCAGAATAATAAATCAGTTGATGTTAAATGGAGTAGTAGCTTTAACAGTGCTGATTATGGAATAGCTTATAATCAATTACAAATGTTGGGTGGTGATAAGATGCATGCTAAGGGTTTTAAAGGTAAAGGAATGACTATTGCAGTAATTGATGCTGGTTTTTATAAGGTTGATGAATTGTTAATATTTTCTGCAATTCAAAATCAAATATTAGGAACATATGATTTTGTAGATAGGAATGTAAATGTATATGATGATCATACTCATGGGATGATGGTTTTAAGTACTATGGGAGGGAATAAATCAGGTGAAATGATTGGGACCTCTCCAGAAGCAAATTTTTATTTATTAAGGAGTGAGGATGTATATTCTGAGAATTTGATTGAGGAATATTATTGGGTGTGTGCAGCTGAGTATGCTGATAGTGTAGGGGCTGATATTATTAATTCTTCATTGGGATATACTACTTTTGATAACCCAAGCCAAAATCATACTTATGCTGATATGGATGGAAATACAGCTCCAGTAACAATAGGGGCAACTATGGCTGCTGAAAAAGGGATTTTAGTAGTTAATTCAGCGGGTAATAGTGGAAGTTCATCGTGGCATTATATTGGAGCTCCTGCTGATGCAAATAATATTGTTACTGTTGGTGCCGTTGATGAGAATGAAGATTTTGCAAGCTTTAGTTCTTATGGCCCTACTGCTGATGGTAGGGTAAAGCCAACTCTTATGGCTCAAGGAAAAAATACCATTGTAGCAACAACAAGCGATTCAATAATGGCAGGAAATGGAACTTCTTTTTCATCTCCAGTAACAGCAGGTATGTTAGCCTGTTTATGGGGAGCAAACCCTAAAAAATCTAATCTTGAAATTATTGATGCTGTAGTTAAATCGGCAGACAGGTATTTAATTCCTGATGAGCAATTTGGTTATGGAATTCCGAACTATTATAAGGTACATGAGTTATTCTTAAAGGAATTTCTAATTGGAGTAGATAAACCTGTTTATAGTAATGTTGATTATATTATATATGCTATTGACGGTAGGTTAGTTAGCAAAGGGTCTTATAATATAAATGCTCCAAGTAATTTTTTAATGATTCCAAAACCTAAAAAAGCAGGAGTTTATGTTCTTAATTATACTGCAAATAATATTCAGTATTCTAAAAAATTTATTGTTGTGGAGTAGTTTTTGTAAATACCCTGTTTAGGAACTGTTCTAATTGTTGACTGTTGCGTTTAGTAAAAAGTTCTCCATCTTTTGCATAAGATATACCTCCACTTTCTTCCGATACAATAACAGTTACGGCATCTGATTCTTCAGTGATCCCTACTGCTGCTCTATGTCGCATTCCTAAATGACCAGGAAAATCATCACTATTACTTACGGGGAGTACACATCTTGCACTAATAATTTGGTTATTCCTGATAATCACAGCTCCGTCGTGTAATGGACTATTTTTGTAAAAGATGCTTTCTATCATAGGAACTGATATAGCAGCATTCATCTCTACACCACTCTCTGCAAATACAGCTAAGTCATCCATTTGTGTAATAACCATGATGGCACCAGTTTTTGTTTTTGCCATATCTTCACAAGCTTTTGCAATAGCTGAGGTGTTTAATTTGTTTTCGTGTTCTACTTTAAAGTTAAATTTGAAGATACCTTTGTTTTTAATAACTTTTCCCTTCCCAATTAGCATTAAAAACTTTCTTAATTCTTGTTGAAAAACGATAGCTAATATTATTACACCTACTCCAATAAACTGCCCTAATATTTCGCTAAGTAATTGAAAGTGAAACGCATCAACAACTTTCCAAACTAAATAAATTGCTGCTAAACCAATAAAAATATTTATTGCAACAGTACCTCTTACCAATTTATATAATTGATAAATTAGTACTGCAACCAACACAATGTCTATTATGTCAATAAAGCCTATATCTAGGAATTCCATTTATTTAGATTTTTCTGCGAATGTAGTAATTTTAATGCACTCAGCAGCTTCTTTTACATCATGCACTCTTAAAATATGAGCTCCTTTTAGTAATGCTATAGTATTTATAACGCTAGTTCCATTTAGTGCTTCTTGTGGACTTTTATCTAGTAATTTATAAATCATTGATTTTCTTGAAGCACCAATAAGTATAGGCGTTTTCAAGGAGTTAAACTCTTCCAGCTTATTTAATAATTGATAATTATGTGTTAGGGTTTTCCCAAAACCAAAGCCTGGATCAATAATTATTTGTTTAATTCCTTTCTTTTTTAGTTCTTCTATTTTCTTTTGAAAATAGGAGATAATTTCTAAAACTACATTGTTATAAGTGGGGTTGTCCTGCATGTTTTTTGGGGTGCCTTTCATATGCATTATTATGTATGGAACCTGCAATTTAGCAATTATATCAAACATGTCTTTATCCATTTCTCCAGCTGAAATATCATTAATAATATTAGCTCCTGCTTGTATACATTGTTTTGCTACTTCAGCCCAGTAGGTGTCGATAGATATAATAATTTTAGGAAATTCACTTTTTAACAATTTTATAACTGGTAAAAGTTTATTTAATTCATCTTGTGCAGTAACTATACTTGCTCCTGGTCGTGATGATTGTGCTCCTATATCAATAATATGAGCTCCCTCATCTAGCATTTTTTTACATTTTGCTATAATTGCTTTTTCATTTAAGTATTGTCCACCATCAAAGAATGAATCTTTAGTTACATTTAAGATTCCCATTATGATTGTGTTTTTTGTTGAAAAAATACTTGAATTGATTTTTCCTTTTATGGATTTTGAGGAGCTAAATGATGTATATTTCGGCATTATTAAAGGTTAAAATTATATGGAACAGACAATTGCTGAATACGATTCAATAATAAAAAAATGTGAGGACATTTTTGCTAAGAAAATGAAAGATTATGGAAGTGCTTGGCGCATACTGAGAATCAGCTCTTTAACGGATCAAATTTTTATTAAAGCACAAAGGATTCGTTCAATAGAACAGAAGGGTGAACAAAAGATAGATGAAGGAGTAGGTAATGAGTTTATAGGGATCGTAAATTATGCAATTATTGGGCTTATTCAACTAGACTTAGGAGTTTCTGAACAAGCAGAAGAAATGGACTATAATAAGGTTATGAACATCTTTAGTAAGCATGCTAATATAGCAAAGGAATTAATGATTGCTAAAAATCATGATTACGGTGAAGCTTGGAGAGATATGAGAGTAAGCTCATTAACGGACTTAATTTTGCAAAAAATACTTAGGGTAAAACAAATTGAAGATAATCAAGGAAGTACTTTAATATCTGAGGGTGTAGATGCTAATTATTTGGATATGCTAAATTATGCTGTTTTTGCGTTAATTAAATTAGAAAAATAAATTATTATGAAAAAGAATTTACCATTGATAATTAAAGTTTTAGTATCAGCTTTATTTTTATTATCAGCAGTTGCAAAACTATACCCTACACCAATGTATGGTATTACAAAAGTATTTGAAGAAGGACAATTAATTCCTATGGGATTTAGTGAGGGGATAGCACCTTATTTTTCTCGTTTTATTATAGCAATTGAATTTTTTATTGCTTTTGCAATTCTTCAAAAAAACTATCTTAGGAAGTTAGTAATCCCTGTTTCAATACTTATGCTTATAGTATTTAGTTTACATCTTTCTTACTCTATATTTTTAGGTGATAGTGAAAACTGTGGTTGTTTTGGTGAGTTAATTCCTATGTCTCCATTACAAGCATTAATTAAAAATATTATTACTATTGTGGTGCTATGGTTTTTATATAGAAACACTCCTGAAGATAAAGATAATAGTGTGTCAAAACTAAGCATACAATTTTTGTCAATTTTATTATTAATGTTTGCTTTTTTACCTGTACAAACTGTAGGGAAAAACAAAAGAGTTTCTGGATTTTCAGAATATGTAGTTTCAGATATGGATATGAATGATGGGAAGAAAATACTTTGCTTTTTTGATGCAGGGTGTGAACACTGTATGGAAGCTGCTAAATCATTAAGAGAACTTTCAGATTCTATAGTTTCTTTCCCTGAGGTACATATTATCTTCTCTGATTCAGAGGAAGATAAAATTCCTGAATTTTTCACCTTTGCGGGTAAAGAATATTCCCATCAAGTATTGCCTTTTTATAATGAAGATGATGAGATTAATTCTTATCTTGAAATATTAGGTTATGAATATGAGAACCCTGCTGTAATTTATTTGGATAATGGAAACCAAATTCGTTTTTATGATGGTACAGGGGTTAATGCTTTTGATGCAACTGAGTTTAAGAAGCTGTTTCAATAAAACCTTATTTTGATTGCTTATTTTATAAAAAAAATCATGTACGGACTCCTTGTTTTATGGGGAGTGCTTACACTTGTATTTTTTTTATTTAATATTTTACCAGGAGACCCTGCTCGTATGATGTTAGATAAGCGTGAGGATGCAAATCAATTAGCAATTATTAAGCAAAAATATGGGTTTGATCGTTCTGTTGGTGCTCAATATTTATTGTACTTAAATGATGTGTCTCCAATTTCTATGCATCATAAAAGTAAATCTGCATTTACAGCCTTATCAAAAGGGAAATATGAATATTTAAAACTATTTTCTTTAACTGATTATACTGTTGTAATAAAGTTTCCTTATTTAAGGGAATCATTTGTACGAACTGGGATTTCTGTAACTTCAATTATTGGAAAGACCTTTAAAAATACTTTTGTTTTAGCATTGTCATCAATAGGTATTGCTTTGGTGTTAGGTTTGTTCTTAGGAGTAATTGCAGCATTATTTAAGGATACGTTAATAGATAAAGGAATACTTTTTATTTCTGTTCTTGGTATGTCATTACCTTCTTTTTTTGCATCAATAATAATTGCTTGGTTTTTTGGTTTGGTTTTACACAAGTATACAGGTTTATCAATGACAGGAAGTTTGTTTGAAGTTGACGATTATGGAAGGGGGTCTTATTTGCAAATTAAGAATTTAATTTTGCCAGCAATTACATTAGGAATACGACCACTTTCTGTTATTGTTCAGTTGTGTCGTAATTCCTTGTTAGAGGTTCTTTCAATGGACTATGTGCGTACTGCTACTGCAAAAGGTCTAAGTAAATTTACGGTATTATTTAAACATGCTTTACGTAATGCGCTTAACCCAGTAGTAACAGCAGTTTCAGGTTGGTTTGCTTCTCTTTTAGCAGGGGCAGTTTTTGTAGAATATATTTTTGCTTGGAATGGAATAGGAAAAGAAATAGTTGATGCCTTAAATAAGATGGATTTACCAGTAGTTATGGGTTCAGTATTATTTATTGCCTCAATTTTTGTGATAATAAATATAATAGTTGATTTAATATATGGGTGGCTTGACCCTAGAATAAGAATTTAAAATATGAGAAAAAATAAAGTTATTGGGAACTGGAAAATGAATCTTGATAGAGCAGAAGGAGTTGCATTAGTAAAAGATGTATTAGAAGGGGTAAATCCTGAAAATATGATAGAAGTTGTATTTGCACCATCATTTGTGCATTTGTATAAGGCAGCTAAGATGTGTGCTAATACTTCAATGGTTTCAGTGGCAGCACAAGATTGTAGTGCTAATAAAGAAGGGGCATTTACTGGAGAGGTTTCTGCAAGTATGATAGCGTCTTGTAATGCAGAGTATGTAATATTAGGACATTCTGAAAGGAGAGCTAATTTTAGAGAAACTAATACTGATTTAAAAACAAAGATTGGGCAAGTTTTTTCAAATAACTTAAAAGTTGTTTTTTGTTGTGGTGAAAGTTTAGAACAAAGAAATACTGAAGTGCACTTCGATTGGATTAAAACCCAAATTTCGGAGAGTTTATTTTATCTTTCATCTCAAGATTTTGATAATGTTACTATTGCTTATGAACCTATTTGGGCTATAGGTACAGGAGTTACAGCTAGTACAGAACAGGCACAAGAAATGCATGCTTTTATAAGAAATTTATTAATGGATAAATATGGTGCTGAAGTAGCAGAAAACACAACTATTCTTTATGGAGGTAGTTGCAAGCCTTCAAATGCAAAAGAGCTTTTTGCTCAAGAAGATATTGATGGAGGATTAATTGGAGGAGCATCTTTAAAAGCAGCTGATTTTATAGCAATAACACAATCATTTTAATGGAATATACTGAGTTAGATATACGATTAGATACTATTGATCCTTTTGCTGATATATTAGTGGCTAAGCTTAATGATATTGATTTCGAATCTTATGCTGAGGATGAATCTGGAGTGAAAGCTTATGTGCAAACTCATTTATTAGATGAAGAAGCAGTAGTAGCTATAATAGCAGAAGTAGCTGAACTTACTTCACTCTCTTATACGATTACTAAAGTAGAACAAGAAAATTGGAATACTAAGTGGGAAAGTAATTTTGAACCTGTACAGATAAATGATAATTGTGTAATCCGAGCTCACTTTCATGCTGCTTTTCCAGAGGTTCAATATGAGATTATTATTACTCCAAAGATGTCTTTTGGAACAGGTCATCATGAAACAACTTCTTTAGTTATGAATGAAATGTTTAGCATTAATTTTAAAGATAAAAAGGTGTTAGATATGGGAAGTGGAACAGGAGTGCTGGCAATTTTAGCAGCAAAATTAGGTGCAAAATCTCTTTTAGGAATTGATATTGATGAGTGGGCTTATGAGAATGCTGTTGAAAATGCAAAACTTAATAAGGTATCTAATATTACTTTTGTTCAGGGAGAGGTTGATAAAATAGGAAGTGAGCAGTTTGATATTGTATTAGCAAATATCAACAGAAACATTATTTTACAAGATATAGAGCATTATGTAAGAGCAATGCAAGGTACATCAGAGCTCTTATTAAGTGGCTTCTTAAAAGAAGACATACCTTTAATTTTAGAAAAATCAGAACAGCTAGGCTTAGTATTAGTGAGTTCAAAAAATAAAAACAAATGGCAAATGTTACATTTAAAAAAGGCTTAATACTTTTAGTATTAATGGGGTTAACTTTATCCCAATCTTTTGCTCAAAAAAGTGGGAAGTTAAAGGAGTTTTCAAAGGAGTTCCCTGATTTTATTAATGAGTTAGATGCATTTATGAATGCCTCTGAAAATGCTGAATTAAAAGCAACATATAAAGCATTTAGTAAAAATGCACCTTTGCTTACTGCTTCTGAGAAAGAAAGTATTATAGCTATCTCAGATAAGATGTTGAAAAAAAGAATGCGAGCTCGACCTCATTTTAATCAATTCTTAGGAGCTTTAACTCAGGTAAATTTGCATTTAAGTGGAGAACGATTGTTGCCAGAATGGTTAGCTGTTGTTAGTGAGATAGTAGAAGGGTCTACAACTAAAAAGTTAGGGTTATTTTGTGGGTTTTCAACTAACTTATTAAACGAAAGTGCACTAAGGTCTAGTAAAGCAGCCAATTGGTTGGTAAATACTAGTAACTATAATTTTAAATTTGAGATGGAGCCTATTGTTGTATTTAGTCAGCCATTAGATTTAAGTTGTAGTATTAATGGAGGTTCAGTTGATATTTATGGTACAAAGGGGATTTATTATCCTCTTAGTAATTCTTGGGAAGGAATTGGAGGAACAGTTAACTGGGAAAGCCAAGGTTTTTCTAAGGATAGCGTATATGCAATAATCTCTGACTATAAGATTGATACAAGGAAGAGTACTTTAACTGCTGACTCCTCAACATTTTATAATAAATATATTTTTCCAACACCTATTATTGGTCAAGTTATAAATAAGGTTGCTTCTGCAAGCCAAAAAGCAATATATCCAAAATTTACATCTTATGGAAAGGATGTTACTCTTAAGGAGATTTTCCCAAATGTAGATTATAAAGGAGGGTATAAGATGCAAGGAAAAGAATTTATTGCTGATGGAGGAGATTATGCTGAAGCTCGTATTATTTTTAAACGAGGTGGAAAAGCTGTTTTTGTTGCAAATGCTAAGCGCTTTAATATAGGAACAGATAGGATAACATCAAAATCATCAGGAATTAAGATATTCTTTGATAATGATTCTATCTATCACTCTAATTTACAGTTTAAGTATATTAATAGTGAACGTAAATTACAATTATATAGAGATAAGCAAGGTTTGTCAGGAGCACCAATGTTAAATACGTATCATAATTTAACTATGGACTTTGAGTTATTGGAATGGGGTATTGATGGAGAGATGATTACTTTTGGGTCATTACCTGGAACAGCTGAATCAGCAGTAAACTTTGAGTCGGTAGATATGTACCTGAAATCTCGTTTTGAAACAATGCAAGGGGTTGATGCTGTACATCCTCTAATGTTGGTAAATAGATATGTTAAAGCAAAAAATGAAGAGAAGTTTTATGTAGAGGACTTTGCAAAGTTTATAGGATTTCCTCTTATGCAAGTACAGCATTATTTATTAAACTTAGCAAATAAAGGGTTTGTGTTCTATGACTTTGCTGAAGAAAGAATTACTGTACAACCTATGCTTTATAATTATATTAATGCAGCCTCAGAGATTGGAGATTATGATGTCATTTCATTTAATTCTAAAGTAGGGAGTTCAGGATCAGGTATAGTAGTAAATGCGGCTTTAAATATTGAGTCAAAAGACTTAATGATTACAGGTATTCCTCTTATTGAGTTAAGTGACAAAAGAGCTATACATCTTATTCCTAGTGGGGGAAAGTTAATCGTAAAAAAGAATAGAGATTTTATTTTTAATGGGCAAATATATGCAGGTAAAGGAAGGTTAAATCTTTTTGGAAAGAAGTTTGAGTTCCACTATGATGATTTTAAAATTGATTTAAATGAAATTGATTCTGTTCAGTTGTCAGTACCTATAATTCCTATTCAAAAGGATATGTACGGTAATGAGGTGTTAACTAAAGTAAAAACAGTTATTGAGGCTGTAACAGGAGATTTAAGAATAGATGATCCATCGAATAAATCAGGAATAAAAAAAGATAGTTTCCCTGAGTTTCCTATTTTTCGTTCTTTTGAAGATTCTTATGCTTATTATGATAAAAGTAGTAACTATAATGGTGTCTATAGTCGAGATAATTTCTCATTCCATTTGCAAGCATTTACTATTGACAGTTTAGATGATTATACAGGAAAAGGACTTGCTTTTCCAGGGTCTTTTCAGTCAGGAGGAATTTTCCCTACATTTAATGATACTTTGCGCTTACAAGATGACTATTCACTTGGGTTTAGTCGTAATACTCCACCTGATGGTTTTGCTATGTATGGAGGAAAAGCAAAATATAATAATGAAATTAGTTTAAGTGATAAAGGTTTGAGAGGTAAAGGAAATTTTGAATACCTTACAGCAAAAGCAAGTTCTGATAATATTTTCTTTTTCCCAGATTCTACAAATTTATATACTAAAACTTTTGCTATAACAGAAGTAGCTTCAGGAATTGAGTTTCCTGAGGTGAGTAATACAGAAACGTATGCGCATTATAGCCCTTATCAAGATAAATTAGATGTTGAGGGTAGAGGAAACGATTTTGATTTTTATAAAGGACAGGCTAGTTTTACTGGAGATTTATTAATGCAGCCAACAGGTTTAACAGCTAATGGAATTATGTTGTTAGATAAAGCTGAGGTTAGCTCTAATTTATTTGCATATAATGCAAGTTGGTTTGGTGCAGATACAGCAAGTTTAAATGTATTTGATAATGCAAAAAAAGTTGCGTTTAAAGCTAAAAATTTAAGGACTTACATTGATTTACAGATGCGTCAAGGGATTTTCCACTCTAATGGTTCGGGATCTTATGTTGAGCTTCCAGCTAATCAATATATATGTTATATTGATCAGTTAAATTGGGATATGGATGAAGAATTATTGGCTTTAGGCGATGAAAGTGCTGAAAGTAGAGGTTCTGAGTTTATTTCAATTCACCCTAATCAAGATTCATTAAACTTTGTGGCTAAAACAGCAGATTATAGTTTAAAGGATTATATTATTAATGCTAAAGGGGTTGAGGATATATCAGTTGCTGATGCAATTATTTATCCTGATTCAGGGATTGTTACTGTAGCAAAAAAAGCAGTTATTCAAACACTTTATGGGGCTACAATACTTGCTAATGATTTAACAGAGTATCACTCTTTTACAAATGCTGCTGTTGATATTAAGTCAGCAATTAATTATACTGCAAGCGGAGATTATTCTTATACCGATGCTATGAATAATAAACAGAAAATTTTCTTTAAAGAGATTAGAGTTGGAGAGGATACTATTACTGTTGCTAGAGGAGATGTTGAAACAGATAAGCCCTTCCATATTAATAATAAATTTGAGTTTAAAGGAAGTTTAAATTTATTTGCTGATAGAAAGAACTTAATTTTTGATGGTTATTTTATGGCTAATCATTCTTGTGCTGTTATTGAAAAAGAATGGGTTAAGTTTAAGTCAGAGATAAATCCAAAAGAAGTATTAATATCATTGGGTGAGACTTTGTATAATGATGAGCAAGATTTAGTCTCTACTGCTTTAGTTATGAGTTTAGATTCAACAGATATATATTCATCATTTTTAAGCAAAAAGGATAGGGCTATTGATCTTGATATATTAAAGGCTGGTACTACTTTAAAGTATGATAGTAAACAAGCTGCTTACATAGTGGGTGGAGCTGATAGTATATCTAATTACTTTATGCTTTATGATAAGAGTTGTAAAACAACTGGGTTTGGTAGTGCTGATTTTGGTATTGATTTAGGACAGATAGGTCTTAAAACTATTGGAAAGATAAATCATGATATTAAAAGTAAAGAAAAAGAATTTGAAGGTTTCTTTATGCTTGATTTCTTCTTCTCAAAAGAGGCAATGGATGTAATGGTGAAAGATGTTTATTCAGCTCCTGGAGATGGAGTGTTTGAGTATGATGATTTGTTTGCAGCTAATTTAGCCAGAACAGTTGGTAAAGAAGAGGCAGATATATTAATGGTTGACCTTGAAATTAAAGATGAGTTTGTTGATTTTCCTCAGGAAATGAATCATACTCTTTCATTTACTAAAACAAAATTTAAGTGGGATAATAAAAATAAAGCCTATGTTGCAAAAGGAGAAGTAGGTTTAGGTAATATTTATAAAAACCAACTTAATGGTTTATTAGATGCCTATATAATTATTGAAAAAGGAAGAAATACAGATGTATTAACTGTTTACTTACAAACTGAGTTTTATGACGAATATTATTTCAATTATAAAAATGGAGTAATGAAAGCTTGGTCAACAAATGAAGACTTTAATATTGCAATAAGAGAAGTTTCTGATGGTAAGCGAAAATCAGATGGTGAGAATGGTGCTCCTTCATACAGGTATATGCTTGCAAAAGAGGAGGTTACTTTACGATTTTTAAAAGAAGCAAAGAAGAAGTATTAATTGCTATATTGCTCCCCTTTAAATGTTAACTACAGAAATCATATTATTTATAGTTTTATCTTACCTAACAGGGGCATTTCCCTCTGCAGTTTGGTTAGGTAAAACGTTTTATAATACTGATGTTCGTGAGTTTGGCTCAGGTAATGCAGGGGCTACTAATACATTTAGAGTTTTAGGTAAAAAAGCAGGTATTCCTGTGTTGTTTATGGATATTTTTAAGGGGTGGTTGGCTGTTAATTATTTAAGTTTTTTATCTAATGCCCCTACTACAATTGAAACGCAGTTCGAAACTCAGCTAGTATTTGGAATAGCAGCTGTTGTTGGTCATCTTTTTCCTATTTATACAGGTTTTAGAGGTGGAAAAGGAATTGCTACTATGCTTGGGCTTTTAATAGGTTTACATCCTTTAGCAGCTTTATTTTCATTTTTTGTTTTTATTATTGTATTTCTACTTTCTAAGTATGTTTCTTTAGGCTCAATAATAGCATCAATAGCTTTTCCAATGTTTATCGTTTTAATATTAGGCTCTACAAATTCATCTTTAAATTTATTTGCAATTTTTGTTCCAATATTGTCGTTGATAACTCACCAAAAAAATATTCAACGCTTAGTAAGAGGAGAGGAAACAAAAGTTAAATTTGGTAAATAATAAAACGCTATTAACTATTAATAAAATATAAGGCATGAAAAAAACATCAAAAATTACTTCTGAGAAGAATGAAAGTAGTGTAGGGATAAAATCCTTGTTTTTAATTAATGATGATTTTAATACCTTTGATCATGTAGTTGATTGTTTAGTTGCTATCTGTGATCATGATCCTATACAAGCTGAACAATGTGCAGTACTTACTCATTATAAAGGGTCTTGTGAGGTTTTAGTAGGTGAAGCCTCTGATTTAGAGTATGTAAAAGAAGATTTAGCCATTTATGGGCTTGATGTAGAAATTCTTTAATATTCTTTTCAAAAATAAATTGAACTAAGGATGAATAAATTATATTTGCAGCCTTTTAGGACTCGTAGCATAACTGGATAGTGCACTAGATTACGGCTCTGGAGGTTGGGGGTTCGAATCCCTCCGAGTTCACAAAATATTAAAATTCCTAGGACTTAAGTTCTAGGAATTTTTATTTAATTACTTTAATGATTGCTGATTTTAATAGTTATAATTAATTGATTAGTATTTAAATCCATTTTGATGAGTATCCCAAGTATAGCGTCTTAGTTCTTTACTTTTCTAATTTATAGTAAAGTCATCCCTATTTTTTAGTACTTGTTTTCTTATTTATTATTTTGTAAGTTTGGAAAAATAGAATTAACAATAAAATATTATGAAAACTAAATTACTTTTTACAGGACTGTTTTTGTGTTTAATATTTAATCAAGGAATTGCACAGAATACTATTGTATTGCAACCCAATGCAGCACAGGGAAAAGATGCTCAGATCAATACTGTTGGGTCAAATAATAATGTTGGAAACCATCAAACTAATGCAGTTCTTACATGGACAAGTTCTGGTAACTTAATGCTTAAGAGGTCATTGATTGAGTTTGATCTTTCATCATTGCCTATAGGAGCTATAGTTACAAATGCTAAGTTATCACTTTATTATAATCCTACAGACCCTTCTGAAAGCTTTGATTATCATACTGGTAGTAATGATATGAGTATTGAAAGAGTTACTTCTCCTTGGAATGAGAATACTGTTACTTGGAATAATCAACCTTCAACAACATCCGTAAATAGTCTTAGTCTACCTCCTAGTACTAGTCAAACTCAAAGCTATCTTAATATAGATGTTACTAATATTGTTATAGATATGTTAAATTTTGGTAATAATGGATTTATGTTAAGGATGGTTGATGAAGTGAATTATTATAAGGGGCTTCTTTTTGCTTCAAGTGATCACCCTGATTCTTTATTACACCCTAAGCTTGAGTTGACATATGTTCTTGAGGGGCATGAACCTGATACTTGCTTATTTATTAAGCCAAGTTCAATTATTGGTAAAGATGCTCAAGTTTTAAGTGCTCTTTCAAATACTAACATTGGAAATAGTCAATCTACTACTATTTATACTTGGACAAGTGGTGGTAATCTTTCAGTTAAAAGGTCGCTTATTGAATTTGATTTTTCATCAATACCTTCAAATGCAATTATTACAAGTGCCCATTTATCATTATATTATAACCCTACAGATCAGGCTGAAAGTTTTGATTATCATACTGGTAATAATGAAATGTATATTGAAAGGGTTACTTCGCCTTGGAGTGAGAATACTATTACATGGAATAATCAGCCTTTAACAACAACTGTAAACAGTATTAGTTTGCCCCAAAGTACAAGCCAGACACAAAATTACATTAATATTGATGTTAGTAATTTGGTTGTTGATATGCATAATCTAGGTAATAATGGCTTTATGTTTAGGATGATTGATGAAATTAATTATTATAAAGGCTTAATCTTCGCATCAAGTGATAATCTTGATTCTTTACTTCACCCAGAGATTGAAATATGTTGGAGAAAAGAGGGGCCTACTAGTGTACAGGAACTTGTTAATGAAAAAGAACTTAAAATATATCCAAATCCTAATAATGGGATGTTTACTTTAAATTTTTCAGGTAATATACTATCTAAAGATAATATAGAAATAACTAATTTAGTTGGTCAAGAAATATCTAATTATAGTATAAATAGTAATCAGATACAATTAAATGATAAAGGAGTTTATTTTATCAGAGTTTTTTATGGAGATACTGATAGCTATATAAGAAAAGTTGTAGTTCAATAATTAAGATATAGCTAAAGTTTCTATTCTTTCACAATTTTTATTATTGCTGATTTTCCTAGTTCTAGCTGAGTGATTATTGGGTACTTAGTATCACTATCTATAAGTTCAACTCTACTAGTATTAGGTGGTGATGTTCCTAAGTTTGTTGCTTTTATTTCAATAGTATTTATGCCATCAAGAAGTTTGTATTTAACCTTCTTACGTTTGTTAGTGGTAGTAAAGTCATCAAGAATAATATTGTCGTTTATAATAAGCTGAACCCTGTCACCATCTTCTTGGTTAGCATCCCAAATATAGAGCCTTAACTCATTACTTTTCCAGTTAATAGTAAAGTCATCACCATCTTTTAATACTTGTGTTTTCTTAACTAAGCTTGTGTCATTATATTTTTCATTGTATTTTTTCTCTACTTTCTTCTTTATCTTCTCAATTTTCTTTTCTAATTTACTTCTTTCCATTAATACAATTTTTCCGCTTGCACATTCAGTACTGTCCAGAAAATTTCCAGTAAAAGTACCTTCTAGGCGTTTTGTTTTAAATCTTCCTTTTGTTGAAAGGTTCATATTAATATAACAGAAGGTATTTAGCGAGGCTTCCGATTTTGTATGGAGTATTTGGGTTTCTTGTAACTGAAATGATTTATCATCTTTAAAATATAAGCCGCTAATCTCACTTTTAGTTTCATCAGGAGTATTAATGTTAGTAATGGAGTATCCATTAACAGTTCCATTTTCTTCATTTAACTCCAAACTAAAACTTATAGGAGTGTTGTTGGATAAGATTAAAGTGCCTAAATAACTAAAAGTATTTTGACTATAAACAAAGGTGCTTAAAATAATACTAATAAATGTAAGTGTCTTTTTCATAATTGCAAAACTAAAAAACAATAATTAGTTTTTTTGAAAAAAAAGTACTATTGTTGTAAATATAAATAATATTAATTAAATAAAAAAAAGATGAAAAAAATTGTACTTATGATGATTGCGTTATTTACGCTAAACACCTTAACTTATGCTTCTTTCCCAATTACGGAGAATGGAACAACTACTGAGATAGTAGCAGATGATGCTAATTTAGCTGTAGAAGCTCCTTACGGATCTGACTTTAATTGGACAGGTTTTGCATTAGGATTCTTTTTAGGTCTTATAGGAGTGTTACTTGCGTATATAATAGACCCTTACATGCTTAAATCAGCTTTAATTGGTATGGGAGCAGCTCTTTTATTATTCTTAATATTATTCTTTGCGCTACTTTCAGCTGTACCAGACGATGCTTGGGAAACTGATACAACATATTAAGGTATATAATTACTTATAAAAAAGCCACTCAATTTTGGGTGGCTTTTTTTATGTCTTAATTTATTAAGTTGTCAAAAACTATCCCTTCAAAATTACCTGAACTCATCATAAGTAAGTTTTTATTATCCCAACTCTGAGACTTTAAATAGTCTTCTAGTTTTTTAATATCAGAAAAAACTAATAGATCTTTTCGGTTAAAAGCAGTATGTACTTGTTGTTTTGTAATTAATTTAAGTTTTTTATGTGCAATAGCTGCTTCACTAAAGTAAACAATAGCAGTGTCAGGCTCATCCATACATCCTTTATATTGTTGTAAAAACTCTTCATTTAGGCTGCTAAAAGTATGTAACTCCATACAGGCTACTAATTCCCTATTAATAAATTGTTTTTTCATAGCGGCTGAAGTAGCTCTTAGTTTAGAAGGAGAGTGTGCAAAATCTTTATAAATAGCAGTGTTATTTATTTTCTTAACTAATTCAAGTCTATTGGAAGCTCCTTTAAATGAGGCTATCTTATTGTAAAAATTACTATTAGAAACTCCTAGCTCATTGCAAACTAACCTTGCAGCGTTTAGGTTTTGTAAATTATGATTTCCAAAGATTAATAACTCAGTATTATTTATTGTTGTAACACCGTCTTTAATAATATGTTTTGGTGTTGTATATGGAATTAGTTTGCAAACAGTATCTTCTTTTGCAAGTTTGTTTAACTCCTTATCCTCCGAGCAATATATTAGCGTTTCAGCAACATCATTCTTAAAAATTCTAAACTGATCAACATAGTTTTTAAAGGTTGGAAACACATTAATATGATCCCAAGCAATACCACTAAGCACTGCTATATGTGGTTTATATAAATGAAATTTAGGTCGTCTGTCAATAGGTGAGCTAAGGTATTCATCACCTTCTAAAATAATAATTGGAGCATCATGGCTTAGTTTTACCATAGTTTCAAAGCCTTCTAGTTGTGCGCCTACCATATAGTCACAATCAATATTTAAGCTTTGTAAAACGTGTAATATCATAGCCGTAATTGAGGTTTTTCCATGGCTACCCCCAATAACTACTCTTTTTTTGTTTTTGCTTTGCTCATATATATACTCAGGATAAGAGAAAATAGGTATGTTTAATGCTTTAGCTTTAGTTAATTCAGGATTATCTATTCTGGCATGCATTCCTAATATAATTGCATCTAAATTAGAGCTTATTTTCTCAGGAAACCAACCCATTTCTTTAGGAAGTAGTCCGTATTTATCTAACCTTTCTTTACTTGGGCTAAAAATAGCATCATCTGATCCGCTAACTTTAAAGCCTTTATGATGTAAAGCTAAAGCCATATTGTGCATAGCACTTCCTCCAATTGCAATTAAATGTATTTTCATTTTATGGTAAAATATTATGGATTTAAAAGTATAGATAAATCAACTTTGTTAATTTTGAAGCATTAAAATTTACTAACATGCAATTGTACACAATAGATACAGGATTTTTTAAATTAGATGGAGGTGCCATGTTTGGTGTAGTTCCAAAAGTGCTTTGGAGTAGAACCAATCCTGCTGATGAAAATAATTTGTGTCCTTGGGCTATGCGCTCTCTTTTAATTGAAGATGGTAACCGTTTAATTTTAATCGATAATGGTATAGGTGATAAGCAGGATGATAAGTTTCTAAAACATTATTATCTACATGGGGACGTAAACTTGCATTCATCATTAGCAAAGCATGGTTTTTCTGCTGATGATGTGACGGATGTATTTCTTACACATTTACATTTTGATCATTGTGGGGGTTCTGTAGAATGGAATAAAGATAGAAGTGGTTTTGAAATGACTTTTAAAAATGCAAAGTATTGGTCAAATAAGGAACATTGGCAGTGGGCAACAGAACCAAATAATAGAGAAAAAGCATCTTTTTTAAGAGAAAATATTATTCCTATACAAGAAGCTGGTCATCTTAATTTTGTAGAAAAGGAAGGAGAACTATTTAATAATTTTTTTACTCTTTTTGTAAATGGACATACTGAGGCTCAAATGATTCCTCATATTACCTATAAGGATAAGACTATAGTTTTTGCAGCAGATTTATTGCCTAGTACAGGACATATACCTTTGCCTTATGTAATGGGGTATGATACCAGGCCTTTACTTACGCTTACTGAAAAGGAAAGGTTCTTGAAGGAGGCAGCAGAGAAGGAATATATTATTTATTTACAACATGATAATTATAGTGAATGCTGTACTGTAGAGCAAACAGATAGAGGAGTAAGACTAAAAGATACTTTTAAACTTACAGATATATTATAATGAATTTAGAAAGAGAAGTATCAAAATATAATAAATGGGTATTCCTTAGTTTAGTTTTTGCTTTTCTATCTTATTCTTATATTATTTATACTAAAGGGGCAAAGTCTGATGAAGTATATGTTTTATCAGATAAAGCAAAAAAAGGTCAAGAGATTTGGCAGAGTAACAACTGTACATCTTGCCATCAAATCTATGGTTTGGGGGGGTATTTAGGACCTGACTTAACTAATGTATACTCAAAATATAAAGAAGGTTTAACAGGTTTTTTAGTTGCTGGAAAAGGAGCAATGCCAGTTTATAAATTTAACAAACAAGAACAAGCTGCTTTGGTTGAATATTTTAAGTATATTGATAGGAGTGGTTATTATCCAAATAAAGATGTTGAAATAACCTGGTATGGTGATGTATTATTAAAAGATGATAAAAATGCAGAGTAATAAAACAAGTTATTATTTCTTAATATTAGCAATTCTTTCCTTGTTATTAGGGATGTTTTTTGGGCTTTTTTCTGGAGTACAATATATTGTTCCTGATTTTTTAAAAGAAAGTTTACCCTTTAGTCAATTGCGGGAATTACATGTAAGTTTAGTTGTAGCTTGGATTATTATGGCTGCTACTGGTGGGGTGTATTATTATATGGGTAGAGAAGTGGAGAGTGGATTAGCTAAACCTACTCTTCAAAAAATTCACTTGTTATTATTTGCTTTTACTGGAGTTGCTATTTTTATATCGTTATTCACAAATAATATGGGGGGTAGAGAGTACATGAGTTTTCCTCCAATATTATATTTTCCAATTATAGTAGGGTGGATATTTTTTGCAATTAATTATTTTAAAACAATTGTAAGTAAGTTAAGTTCTTGGCCAGTGTATTTATGGATGTGGCTTACAGGAATTGTATTTATGATATTAACCTATACCGAAGCACATTTATGGATATTTGGTTTTATTAGTGACAATGTAGTGTTAGACTTAACAGTGCAGTGGAAATCATATGGTGCTATGGTTGGTTCTTGGAATATGTTAATTTATGGTACTGCAATTTATTTAATGTCAAAAATAAAAAAGGATGATACTGTTGCTAAGGGTTGGTTGCCATTTTTCTTTTATTTTTTAGGGCTAACAAACTTAATATTTGGGTGGGCACACCATACTTATATTGTACCTCATAAGCCTTGGATAAGGATGATTGCTTATGCTATTAGTATGACAGAATGGATTATTTTGGCAAGCATGATAATTACTTGGAGTAAGTCCTTAAAAAAGGAACAAAAAGTAGGGAGTTTTGCATACAAATGGTTGCTTTCTACTGATGTTTGGGTATTTATAAATCTATTGTTAGCTTTATTGATATCTATACCTGCTATTAACCTCTTTACACATGGAACACATATTACTGTTGCACATTCTATGGGAACTACAATAGGTATTAATACAACAATACTAATGGCATCAATATGCTATATTATAGCTGATAGATGTACTTTTTGTATGGATAAGTACAAGAAACTATTTAATGTAGGCTTTATCTTATTCCATCTTTCTTTTTTAGTATTCTTTTTATCACTAATATATGCGGGTTACCAAAGAAGTATATGGGTAAACTCAGAACAATTACAAAGTTTTACAGAAATGCATAATCAGATGTTACCTGCAATTACTGTATTAGTTATAAGTGGTACACTACTCTTTACTAGTGTGCTTTTATATGCAATTCCTTTCCTAAAACTATTGCGTAAAATGACTAAGGAATAGTTTTAATTTAGATTAATTTGTGCCCTAATATGGAAAAGCAAAAACGATATAATGATTTCTCTTCTTTTATTAGAAGAAAATTTGATGGAAGAGTACAAAAAGTATCGATTGATGCTGGATTTACTTGTCCCAATAAAGATGGAAGTAAAGGGACTGGAGGTTGCACTTATTGCAATAATAATACCTTTAATCCTGATTATTGTAAACCTATAAAGCCTATAAGGCAACAAATTGATGAGGGAATAACTTTCTTTTCTAAGAAGTACAAAACTCAAAAATACTTAGCTTACTTTCAGGCTTTTACTAATACTTATGCTCCTCTTGCTGATTTAAAAAAGATGTATGAAGAAGCTTTAGCACACCAAGATGTTATAGGTTTAGTTATTGCTACTAGGCCTGACTGTATAAAAGATGAGGTCTTAGATTATCTGGAAGAATTAGCTGCAGCAGGAAATTTTATTAAGCTAGAGTTTGGGCTTGAGTCTACTAAAAATGAGACTTTAAAACTTATTAATAGATGCCAAACTCATGAAGAAGCAATTGATGCTTTTGATAGAGCAAAGGATAGAGGTTTGCACTTAGGAGGACATCTAATATTAGGGCTTCCCGGAGAAACAAAAGAAGATATGTTAAACCATGCAAAAATGGTTTCTCAGTTGCCTATGAATACCCTAAAGATACATCATTTGCAAATTGTAAAGCATACCATGATGGCACATCAGTTTAAGAATACTCCTGATATGTTTACCTTTATGGGGTTAGATGAATATATTAATTTAGTAGTTGATTTTATTGAACTATTAAATCCTGAAATAATAATTGAAAGATTTTTTAGTGAATCACCAGCTCGTATGCTTATATATCCAAAATATGGACTTAAGAATTTTGAGGTAAAACACTTAGTAGAAAAAAGATTAGAGGAGCGTAATGCTACTCAAGGAAGGCTATTTTAGGTCTCTAATTAATTTCTCAATTCCCATCCAAATAAGGATTACAGGCCAATAGGTTTTAATAAGTTCAGCAATTGAAATATGTACATAGTTTAGGTTGTCTAAAAGGAAAACCACACCTATTGCAATTAAAAATAGAGAGAGACCGATACTTTTTTTCATCTTTTAAATTTTTAGCTAAAGTAATAATTACATTTGTAATATAAAAATATATAAAAAATGTCAGACGATAAAAAAATAATATTTTCAATGGCAGGACTTTCTAAGTCCTTCAATAACAACAATAAACAGGTCTTAAAAGATATTTATTTATCTTTTTATTATGGAGCAAAAATTGGTATTATTGGGCTAAATGGTTCGGGTAAATCAACACTTTTAAAGATAATTGCTGGGGTAGATAAGTCTTATCAAGGTGATGTTACTTTTTCAGATGGATATAAAGTAGGTTACTTAGAGCAGGAACCAAAACTAGATGAAAGTAAAACAGTATTAGAAATTGTAAAAGAAGGAATGCAAGAAGCTGTTGATGCATTGGCAGAATATAATGCTATAAATGATGCTTTTGGATTACCTGAAAACTATGAAGATGCTGATAAGATGGAGGCTTTAATGAAGCAACAAGGTATCTTACAAGATAAAGTAGAAGCTTTGGGAGCTTGGGATATTGATACAAAGTTGAATATTGCTATGGATGCCTTAAGGTGTCCTGAACCAGATGCTCAAATTGCTGTACTTTCAGGAGGAGAGCGTAGAAGAGTTGCACTTTGTCGTTTATTATTACAAGAACCAGAAATTTTATTGTTAGATGAGCCTACCAATCATTTAGATGCTGAATCTGTATTATGGTTGGAGCAACATCTAAAAGAATATAAAGGAACAGTAATTGCAATTACTCACGATAGATATTTCCTAGATAATGTAGCAGGTTGGATTTTAGAACTAGATAGAGGAGAAGGAATTCCTTGGAAAGGAAACTATTCGTCTTGGTTAGACCAAAAAACAAAAAGACTTGCACAAGAAGAGAAAACTGAAAGTAAGCGTAGAAAAACTTTAGAGCGAGAATTGGAATGGGTGCGTATGTCACCAAAAGGAAGGCGTACAAAATCAAAATCTCGTTTAAGTAATTATGAAAAATTATTAGGAGATGAAGGAAGACAAAAAGAAGAAAAAATAGAGTTGTATATTCCTCCAGGACCAAGGTTAGGGAATAATGTAATTGATGCTAATGGTGTAGCTAAAGCTTTTGGTGATAAGTTACTTTATGAAGATTTAGAATTTAAATTACCTCCAGCAGGTATTGTTGGTATTGTTGGTCCTAATGGTGCAGGTAAAACTACACTCTTCCGTATGATTATGGATCAAGAAACTCCTGATGCAGGAACTTTTAAAGTAGGAGAAACTGTTAAGATTGCTTATGTTGATCAGCAGCATGCTGATATTGATATGGAAAAAACAATATGGGAGCAAATTACAGGAGGGCAAGAACAGGTAAGTGTTGGTGGTAAACTAATGAACTCTCGTGCTTATGTTGCTAAGTTTAATTTTAATGGTTCTGATCAGAATAAAAAAGTAGGTGTGCTTTCAGGTGGGGAGCGTAACCGTTTGCACTTAGCGATGACTTTAAGGCAAGAAGCTAATGTATTGTTGCTAGATGAGCCTACCAATGATTTAGATGTGAATACTTTAAGAGCATTGGAAGAAGGGTTAGATAATTTTGCAGGTTGTGCTGTAATTATTTCTCACGATAGATGGTTCTTGGATAGAGTGTGCACACATATCTTAGCTTTTGAAGGAGATTCTAATGTAGTATATTTTGAAGGGGGTTACTCTGATTATGAGGAGAATCGCAAAAAACGCTTGGGTGATATTTCTCCTAAACGTATAAAGTACCGTAAATTAAAAAGAGACTAATTATTTAGATTTTGATAAGTATAAAAAAACCGAGCATTTGCTCGGTTTTTTTGTTTTTGAGTAAAACTTAATTTATTCGTTGATCTTTTTAAAAATATAGCCTCTTTTAACAGCTCCCCATACATGCTTTCCTTCTGCATCAAATCCTCTATCCCAAGAAGTGATTTTTCCAGGAATAACACTTACTTCAGAGGTAGCATAGCTAGCGCCTCTGAATACACTTTGGCAAGTTTTTTCTCCAGTTTCTCCTGCATAGTGCTCATCAGTATGGCGTTTAAGAATAACTTCACACCCAGTTAAAGGGTCTAAATCTTCAAAATTTAATGTGTTGAAGTTTTCAGCATTTTCCCATTTTCCTATCCAAAGAGAATCATTAGGTATTTTATATACATAACTGCAAAAAGTACTATCACTACAGCGTTTTAGTTCATAAATACGTTGGCGGTATGGTTTATCTTGCATGCTACTTAGTGCTTGCTCTACATATAAAAAATGTCCTTTCTCTTCCCAAATAGGATACATGTGTAATGAGATGTCAAAAAAAGTAGAGTCAGCTGCTGCTTGCTCCGCTGAGTTAAAAGAACCTTGCATTAAAGCATAAAGAGTCTCCAAATCGTTATCTTGTTTTGTTGTCGTTCCCGTAAAAGCATAAAGACTAATAGCAGTAAATAGTAGTATTGATTTCATTTTTTTATTGTTTTTTGTGAGGTCAAATTTACTTAAAAACATATTAAGTGAAAAATATATATGAGTTTTGTAGGTTACTTCTAGTAAGCAAGGAGTTGAACTATTTTCCGATACAGGAAGTATTAACTATTTGTAGTAGAGTGAATTGAAAATTTAAGGGACAGATAAGGGACAAAATATTTTGAAAACTGAATTTCCCCTACTTAGTTGTAATAAATTGATTTTATTCAATATTTAAGTTTAATAGTTTAGAATTGATTAGCTGCTTAAATTTTTCTTGTTGTTCAATTGGAAGGAAGCTTACTTCAATTAGGTAAAACCATTCTTCCTTGATTTTTGAAAATGAAAGAAATATTTTTTCAATTACTTTTTCTGTTATCCCTGATTTTTTCATTGCAATATAGAAGTCAGATTTTTTGATTTTATTTTTTCTTCCATTTAAAGTTAAAGCAAGTTCTTCTTTGTCATCTGAAGCTAATAAAGTTGAAAGCATATCGTAACCTGGAGATAATATATAGCCAAGTTTAGCATCTTTAATTATTGAAAAATTCTTTAAGTGCATATCACTATTTCCTATTATGTAGGAAAATAATACTTGCTTATAAAAATTCTGAATATCGAACAATGGGATAGAGGAATACTTCATTAATGTTTTTGATATTTGTTCGTGTGAGCCTCTATATTTATGTTCGGTCATTCTTTCTGTTAGCTGACACATATCTTCCATAGGAATTTTTTTATTCCCAATTCTATCAATTCGTTTTGTAATATATGCTAATTGCCCACTTTTTAGTTTGATTAATGAATGTGGTACAACATTGATGTCAGCTAACTTTGCCATTTTCATGCATAAATCCTCATTCTCGGGTAAATTTAAATATTTAGATGATTGAGGTTTTAATATATATCCACCATATAAACCAACAATTGTAAATCTATCATTACCACCTCTTATTTTTTCAATATTTAGTGATAGTTTTGCTTGAACCCCAGTAATTCCTGTTTGACTTTGAATTAATCTTTCTGCTAAATTCTCAATTATATCTTCTGAGAAATCAATAATAGGAGGTTTTATGCTCCCAAAAATCTTTTTACTGCAAGAAGGATGGAAATCTTCGTCTATCTTTTTTATTTCTTTATAACAATAGAGGCATTTAGTCATCATTGTTTTCTTTTATTTCTTCAACACTAACTGAGCCTATACAGTCCTTACAGCATAGTAGTAGTAAACCCATTCTATCTCTAATATTTACTTTCCAATTATTATGAACTATATTTAGCATCCAACCTTCAGGTATTAATCCATCAAAAAATGGAAATAAATTTTTATCAGTATAAGCTTCTTTTTGTAGGGGAAGTGTTTGACTAATTGCTAATGCACTATTAGTTTTAAGGTAGTTTTTATCGTATTGAAATTGATATCCTTCCTCATCCTCTTGCAAATAAGCTGCAAGTTTTTCATTCATATATATATTAGCCCTCCTCATTTCCTAATTTAGTTCTATCCATTTCTACAACTCCTAATTCTTTACCAAACAAATTAAGTACTTGATTGACTTTATTCATTTGTAGGGATTTTTTACCTCCTTCCATTTCTCGTATAAAACGAATTCCTACACCTGATTTTTCAGCTAATTGTAATTGAGTTAAGTTTAAACCTTTTCTTTTTTCTTTTAAAAAAGATGTTAATGTCATTTTATTTTCTTTCATATTATACCCGTTCGGGTGCAAAAATACGAAAAATTACTTGTATTATACCCGTTCGGGGGTATTATTTTGTTTTATATTGTTATTGTACCCGTTCGGGTGTAAATAGAGGTCTATTAAAAATTATAGAATTCAATTAATTGTTTGTGTCTGTAAGCTTTGTTCCTCAAGATAATAAAGGGACATACCAGGTTTAAAATAGAGTTAAAAGTCAAATTTATCTAGCTTTAGTTAGGTTAATGCCTTGTTGATTAGTAAGTTACTGTTGTATTTCTAAACTATTTACCGATACAGAATTTTCCAAAAATATTACCAAGTAGAGTGTCAGTAGTTACTTCTCCTGTAATGCTTCCTAAGTGGAATAAGGCTTGTCTTATATTAATAGCTAAAAAATCTCCTGTAAGTCCATTTTCTAAACCATCAATTACAGCATTTATTTCATGTAAGGTAAGTTGTAGCTCATCATAATGCCTTAGGTTAGTAACTATAGTGTCATTATTAGAGATGTTCTCAGTATTTACAAATGCTAACAATTCATTTTTTAAGGTCTCTATTCCTTCATTATTTTTTGCGGAGATGAAAATAGCAGCCTCTATTTCATCTTTTATGTTAGTGTTTGCATCTATTTTATTTACAATTACTAATAGCTTTTCGGAATGTTTATTCTTAATCTTTTCTAGCTCTTCCAATTGTGATTGTAGTGCTGCCGTAGCATCAATTAAAAACAATACAATCTTTGATTGCTTAGCTTTAGCTAAAGATTTTTCTATACCTAAGTTTTCTATTGTATCGCTTGTTTCTCTTATTCCTGCGGTATCAATAAACCTAAATTTTAAGCCTTCAATTATAAGTTCATCCTCAATAGCATCACGGGTAGTACCTGCTATATCTGATACTATGGCTTTTTCTTCGTTAAGTAAAGTATTAAGCAAAGTTGATTTTCCAACATTTGGAGCTCCTAATATTGCAACAGGAATTCCATTTTTAATAACATTTCCTAATTGGAAAGAATCAATAAGTTTAGTAAGTTCTGTTTTTATTATTGCTAATAGATTATCAAACTGCTTACGGTCAGCAAACTCAACATCTTCTTCTGAAAAATCAAGTTCTAGTTCAATTAAAGAAGCAAAATCAATTAATTGTGTTCTTAATTCTTGTAGCTTGTTAGAAAACCCTCCTCTTAGTTGCTTTAATGCAGTTTGGTGTGCAGCAGCACTTTCCGATGCAATTAAATCTGCTACCGATTCAGCTTGTGAAAGGTCAATCTTCCCATTTCTAAATGCTCTCATAGTAAACTCTCCAGCACTAGCCATACGGCAACCTTTGCTAATAAAAAGTTGTAATAATTTATTTTGTATGTAAGTTGATCCATGGCAAGAAATTTCTACTGTTTCTTCTCCAGTATAAGACGCAGATCCCTTAAAGATTGTAACTAAAGCTTCATCTATCATTTCAGCATCACTGTTAAGTGTGCCAAAATGTACACTATGGCTTTTTGCGTTACTAATATCTTTGCTAAATAGCGTATTAGTTATAGCAATAGCTTGCTTTCCTGATAAACGAATTACAGCAATAGCACTTAATCCACCTCCAGTTGCTAGAGCACAAATAGTATCTTCTTGCAATAAATTATTCATACTGCAAAAGTATTCAAAATCCTTTGTTAATAGCCATATTGTTCTAATTTTGCACTCCAAATTAAAAAACAAACAAATGAGTGTATTAGTTAATAAAGATTCAAAAATTATTGTACAAGGTTTTACAGGTACTGAAGGAACTTTTCATGCAGGACAGATGATTGAGTACGGAACAAATGTAGTAGGAGGGGTAACACCAGGTAAAGGAGGACAAACTCATTTGGATAGACCTGTATTTAATACAGTAAGTGAAGCAGTAGCAAAAGCAGGAGCAAATACTTCAATGATATTTGTACCACCAGCATTTGCAGCTGATGCTGTAATGGAAGCTGCTGAAGCAGGAATAAAAGTAATTATTTGTATTACTGAAGGAATTCCAACCAAGGACATGATTACAGTAAAAGAATATATTTCAGATAAGGATTGTACTTTAGTAGGACCTAATTGCCCAGGAGTTATTACTCCAGAAGAGGCAAAGTGTGGTATTATGCCAGGTTTTGTATTTAAGAAAGGAAGAATTGGTGTTGTTTCAAAATCAGGTACTTTAACTTATGAAGCTGCTGACCAGGTTGTAAAAGCAGGTATGGGAATATCAACTGCTATTGGTATTGGTGGTGATCCAATTATTGGAACAACTACTAAAGAAGCGGTAGAGTTATTTATGAATGATTCAGAAACTGATGGTATTATTATGATTGGTGAAATTGGAGGGCAATTAGAAGCTGATGCTGCAAGATGGATTAAAGCAAATGGTACTAAGCCAGTAGTTGGATTTATTGCAGGACAAACTGCTCCTGCTGGTAGAACTATGGGACATGCTGGTGCTATTGTAGGTGGAGCAGAAGATACTGCTGAAGCTAAGATGGCTATTATGCGTGAGTGTGGAATTACTGTTGCTGAATCTCCTGCTGAAATTGGAAAAATGATGGCTGAGCTAATGGGAGTAACTGCTTAATTTACTTTTATAGCAATAAGCTAAAAAATATTAGATAATAAAAAAGCTGAGCATATGCTCAGCTTTTTTTATACTTATTAGTATTGTATTAGTAGGCTAATATTGTTGCAATCTTATCGCTTACTTTTTCAGCATTAGGAAGCATAGTTGCTTCTAGTGTTGAGTTAAGTGGAATAGCAGGTAAGTTCTCTGATCCCATAACATATACTGGAGCATCTAATTTTTCAAAACAATGTTCTTGTATTCTACCAACTAAACTTTGAGCAAAAGAGTTATTGTAAGGCTCTTCAGTTAGTACTAAACATTTTCCATGTTTATTTACACGCTCAAATATCAGCTGTTCATCAATAGGGTTAATAGTTCTTAAATCTACAATTTCTACTTTTCCTTTATGGTTTTTTGCAGCATTTAATGCCCAATGTACGCCCATTCCGTAAGTAATAATGCATAAAGTATTATTACTATTATCAGCTTCTAAAGCAATTCTTCCTTTTCCAAATGGAATTACATAATCAGCTGAAGGCTCAATAGTTTTAGCTGCTGCTGTACCTTTAATTTTACTCCAGTATAAACCTTTATGTTCTAAAATTACTACAGGGTTAGGGTCGTAGTAAGCTGATTTCATTAATCCTTTTAAGTCTGCTCCAGTAGATGGATAAGCAATTTTAATTCCTCTAATTTGTGCTAAAACAGATTCTACTGAAGAAGAATGATAAGGACCTCCACTACCATAAGCTCCAATAGGAACACGAATAATACAACTTACAGGCCATTTTCCATTTGATAAATAATTAGAACGACTTACTTCTGTAAATAGCTGGTTTAGTCCTGGCCAAATATAATCGGCAAACTGTACTTCAACAATAGGCTTTAATCCTACGGCCGACATCCCTACAGTACTTCCAATAATAAATGCTTCTTGTATTGGAGTATTAAATACTCTATTGTCACCAAAGGTTTGAGCGAGGGTAGCGGCTTCACGAAATACACCACCTAATCTTTTACCTACATCTTGTCCGTATAATAAACATTCAGGGTTGTCACTCATTAATTCTTTAATAGCAAAGAGGGCAGAATCAACCATTACAGTAGCTTCTTTTTCTTTTGGTGCTCTATCTCCTTTTTCTTCTAAAATAGGAGTAGGGGCATAATCGTGAGAGAATAAATCTTCAGGATTAGGGTCTTCAGCTTTTAGTGCTTTATTATAATCTGCTAAAACAAGTTCTGTAGCCTGTTGCTTTATTTGCTCTAAATCTTTTTTACTAAATCCGTTTTCTAATAATTCTTCAACTAATTTAGGATAAGGATCTCTTGATTTTGCTTCATCCAAATCATCTCTATACCATTCCATACGCACTCCTGATGTATGATGGTTTAAAAGCGGAACTTTAGCATGTACTAAAATTGGAGTTCTTTTCTCTTTTATCTCCTTAAATGCTTTTTGAATAGTTTCATATGATTTCTTAAAGTCTGTACCGTCAATAGTATAGGTTTTAAGACCAAACCCTTTAGCATAGTGGGTAGCATCTACAGCTCTCATTTCTGATGAGTGGGCTGAAATATCCCATTCATTATCTTGTACTAAATAGAGGATAGGTAATTTTTTTAGTGCAGCCATCTGAAAAGCTTCAGCTACTTCACCTTCTGTAATTGATGCATCTCCAAAAGAACAAACTACTACAGGTTCTTCACCTTTTTTAGGTTTTGCTAAACCTTCCATTTCCATATATTGTACTCCCATAGCAACACCTGTTGTTGGGATACCTTGCATTCCTGTTGCAGAAGATTGATGTGGTATCTTAGGCATATCATCTCGCTTTAATGAAGGGTGAGAATAATAAGTTCTTCCTCCAGAAAACGGATCATCTTTCTTACACATAAGCTGTAACATAAGCTCGTAAGGTTGCATACCTATTCCTAACAACATAGAGTCATCACGATAATATGGTGCTACCCAGTCATTTTTAGTTAATTGTAAACCAACAGCTAGTTGAATAGCTTCATGCCCTTTTGATGTAGCGTGTACATATTTTGAAGTTACAGCAGTATTTTCCTCATATAAATCACTCATAGCACGAGCAGTACACATTAAGGAATATGCTTTTTTGTAAATATCTTTAGAGAGTTTTTTACTCATTATTTTGTTTTAAATTTGTTTATAGCGTTTCTAGTAAAGTCAGATAAAACTAATGTTCCACTACTTACAGCTCTTTCCATTAATAGTTCATCCCAATGGTCAGTTCCTTGCCACATTACTTTTTTTAACCCTTCCATAGCTTCAGGGTTAGAAGTAGCTAAAATAGCAGCTAATTTATCAATCTCTACATCCATCTCCTCAGCCGAATCAAATACTTCAGTATACAATCCTTTTTCTCTTGCCCAAGTAGCATCAAACCATTTAGTAGCATTTATAGTCATAGCCGAAAACGCAGAAGTACCTACTTTACGCGCTACAGCAGGACCAACAACAAAAGGACCAATACCAATAGCTAATTCTGATAATTTTGCAGCAGCAAATTTAGTTGCAAAGCAGTAATCAGTTGCTGATGCCATACCAACACCACCACCAACAGCCTTACCTTGTACACGCCCAATAATAAACTTAGGACACTTACGAGCAGCATTAATTACATTAGCAAATCCTGAAAAGAATCGTTTACCAGTTGTTTCATTATCAATTGCTATTAACTCATCGAAAGAAGCACCTGCACAGAAAGCTCTTTCTCCTGCACTTTTTAGAACAATTACTTTTATGTTGTCATCTGCTCCAGCTTTGGTTATAGTAGCAGCTAATTCTGCTAGTATATGTCCTGGTAAGGAGTTAGATTGTGGGTGAAAGAACTCAATTGTTCCTATTCCATTTGCTGTATTTATTTTTACATATGCTGTCATTTGATATTTTGCTTTTGTTTGTTTTTAGATTGTCATCTTGAGCGTTAGTCGAAAGATCTACAACTGTAGATTCTTCACATTCGTTCAGAATGACATTTATTTTATTATTATTTAAAGTTTAAATTCATAATTTCTTTCTACAGTACAAATTCTTAATTTATAGCTTTTGTACCATTTCTGTTTTCCTAACTCCTGAGCTTTTTGATGTAAGGTATTATCCTTCCAGTCTTTCAGTGCTTTCATATCTCTCCAATAAGAAACATTTATTCCAAAACCATTCTCATCTCTAAAGGATTCATGTCCTAAGTAGCCATCAATACCTTGTATTGCTTTAGCAGTAAGTTCATTCATCTCATTATAGCCTTCTTCTAACTCTGTACGGGTAGAAGTAAATACTGCAGCTACATAAGGTGGCTCTGGAGTATTTGCTATCATGATTGGTCTAATTTTCTTACCATAGTAAGGATAGTAGCTAACATTACTGTTTCACCTTCATCATCATAAACATCAACTAAGAATTTTACAATTCCTTTTGCAATATCATCTTCATCTCTTTTTTCTTGACTTATTTTTTCTTTAGCAGTAAATCGAACACCTACAGTCATTCCAGGGTAAACAGGTTTTGTAAATCTGCATTCATCAATTCCATAGTTTAACAATACAGGTCCTTTTTCAGGATCAACAAATAAACCTGCTGCCTTACTCATAATGAAATAACCATGAGCAACACGCTCAGTAAATATTGTACCCTCTAAAGCATTCTCATCCATATGAGCATAGAATTTATCTCCGCTTAGCTCAGCAAAATCTTCAATATTATCTAGGGTTACTAGGTGTTTGTTAGTAATTACTGTGTCGCCAATTTCAATTTCTTCAAAGTGCTTACGGAATACATGAGGACCTTCAATGTTTTGTGCTCCACCTACTTGGTATTGCTTAGTAATTGCAGTTATAGTTGTTGGATGTCCTTGTATTGCCGTTCTTTGTAAATAATGTTTTATACCTCTAACACCACCCATTTCTTCACCACCACCAGCACGCCCAGGACCACCATGTGTAAGTAATGGCATAGGAGATCCGTGCCCTGTACTCTCTTTACTACAAGCTTCATTTAATATTAAAATTCTACCGTGCATACTTGCAGCTCCTAATACAAACTCTTCTGCAATTTTCATATCGTTAGTAATAATAGAACATACTAAAGATCCTTTCCCCATTTTAGCAAGTTCTATTGCTTCATCAATAGTTTTATAGGGTAGGATAGTAGATACAGGACCAAATGCCTCAACATTATGGCAATCTGTTTTGTTGAACGGATCATCATTTAAAAATAGGATAGGAGAGATGAATGCTCCTTTATTTTTATCAGCTCCTGTTACTTCAAATTCTTCTAAAGAACCGTAAACAATTTCTTGTGTTTGTGCAAGTTGTTTTACTTTTTCGGTTACTTCCGTTTTTTGTTCATTTCCTGCTAAAGATCCCATTCTTACTCCTTCAACTGAAGGGTCTCCTATGGTAGTTTTAGCAAGTCTTTTCCCTAATGCAATTTGTACAGCTGAAACTAAAGCTTCTGGAACAATAATTCTACGAACAGCAGTACATTTTTGTCCTGCTTTTATAGTCATTTCTCTTTGTACTTCTTTTATAAAAAGATCAAATTCTGCGGTTCCAGGAACAGCATCTGCTCCTAATACAGAACAGTTAAGAGAGTCAGCTTCCATATTAAATGAAACGGCTTTTTCAATTAATCTTGGATTAGATTTCAACATCATTCCTGTTGATGCACTTCCAGTAAAGGTTACTATATCTCCTGTTTCTACATTATCAATAATACCTCTTGCACTACCACAAATTAATTGTAAGCTTCCTTCTGGTAATATTCCAGAATCTACAATTTCACGCACCATCATTTCGGTAAGGAAACAAGTGATGGTTGCTGGTTTTACAATAGCAGGAACTCCTGCCATTAGGTTTACAGCAATCTTTTCTAGCATTCCCCAAATTGGGAAGTTAAAAGCGTTTATATGTATAGCAACCCCTTCTCTTGGAACCATTATATGATGTCCAATAAAAGATCCATTTTTAGATAATGGAGCCATATCTCCATCAATATGGTAAGGTAAGTCAGGGAAGTTTTTTCTTAAGGATGCATTAGCAAATATATTTCCTATACCTCCTTCAATATCAATCCAAGAATCTACTTTTGTAGCTCCTGTTTCAGCACTTAAAGCATAAAATTTATTCTTGATACTATGAAGGTGAAGTGCTAAAGCTTTTAGCATTAATCCTCTTTCTTGAAAAGTCATTTTTCTTAATTTAGGACCCCCAACTTTTCGGGCATAATCCATCATTTCAGAAAAGTCTAACCCTTTAGATGATGCTCTTCCTATTTCTTTTCCTGTAATTGCATTAAATAGTGGTGTTCCTTCACCTTCTCCTTTAATCCATTTTCCATTTGCATAATTCATATACGCTTTCATATCTTTCTACTTTTTAGATTTTTTCCATGTTGAGAAAAACTCTTCTTGTTTTTCTTTTCTATTTTCTTCAACCTCAGGAAGTGGTTCACATACTTTCATTAATGTCTTACATTCCTCAGGTAATTCTTGATATAATGCTGTTCCTTTACTTTTCCAGTTTATCATAGTTTCAGAAACATCTCCTTTAATTTGTGCAGGATTACCTACTACAATTTTTCTATTTGGAATTTGCATCTCTCCTTTTACAAAGCAAAGAGCTCCAACAATACATTCATCTCCTACATTGGCATCATCCATTACTACAGCATTCATTCCTACTAAGGAGTTTTTGCCAATATTTGCTCCATGTATTATTGCTCCATGTCCAATATGTGCATTTTCTTGTAGTATTACATCTTTTCCAGGGAAAATATGAATAATGCAATTGTCTTGTATATTGCAGCCATCCTCAATAGTTATTTGTCCCCAGTCTCCTCTAAGTGAAGCTCCAGGACCAATATATACATGTTTCCCTATAATTACATTTCCTATAATTGTTGCTTCCTTATGAACAAAGGAAGTAGGGTGTATTACAGGTCTGTATCCGTTAAAGCTATAGATCATGTTGTTAGTGTTTAGTTGTCAGTTATTAGATTTTATTTTTATAATAGTTTATAAAACCACCAAGTAATTTTTTGCAATCTAAAATTAATTCTAGTAAATTATCTAATTTTTCTTTTGAAATATAATTTTGATCAAATGAAATAAATAATTGAGTTTCTAGTTCAAAAAGAGAACCTCTTGATATATACAGAAATCTAATAGTTTCTTTGCTCGAATCTCTGCCACACCCTTCAGCGATATTAGATGCTATAGATATTGAACACCTTCTCATTTGAGATGTAATTCCAAAATTCTCCTCTTTAGGAAATGATTTTGTAATATCATAAACTGAATTACACAGTTCTCTAGATTTTTTCCAGACATCTAAATCATAATATGATATTTTATTTTTCATTTTCTATCAACTAATTTCAAATAACTAACAACTAGTATATTTCCAATTTTTCTTTTTTCCTTCAGAGAGCCACTCAATAGTTGTTGCAAGTCTTTTTGTTCTTGTTGCTTCTCTTTTTGCTTCTGTAATCCAAGCAATATAATCCCTTTTATATGAAGGAGCTAAACTCTCAAAAAATATATTTGCTTTTGAGTTGTTTTCTAATGCTAATTGTAAATCTTCTGGGGGAGTGGTGAAGATTTCATTTTTTGGTACTTTTACTCCAGAAACATTTAGTTTTATAGCTTCTTCAATATAGTATTCAATTTGCTCAGGAACAATTTGATTTAAGGCTGTAAATTTTATTTGTCTGTTGCATTTATTAGCTGCTGCATCAGTATATAGATTATATTTATCTGGGATAAGTGAGGCTTTAAAAAAATTCATTCCTACATGATTTTTAAAATAGGCTAACCAACAAATCATACCTTTATTGTTAAAGTTTGGAGCTCCCCATTTCCAATCTTCTTTTATTTCAAATTTAGGATTGTTTAATACAGATCGTAAAGCAAGCATAAGCTCCTTAAATTCAGGAGTTGCTTTTTCAATATAAGCTGTAATATTTTCGCTTGCTTCACTCATTGCTTAACAACACTTATTTTCTTCTTTAAATATCATTTTTGTTGCTATCATCATAGTACAATATCCATTTAAAGATGCTCCAAAGAACATTATGGCAGGAATATATAACATCCAATGCACATCAAAATCGGATAACCAAAACCCTATAAGTTGATACATAGAAGAGATGAAGAAAAATAACCTCTGACTCTTTGATAATTTATATTTCTTAAAGTCCATAATTAAACACGTTCAATAATAGTAGCGTATCCTTGTCCTACACCTATACACATAGTAATGAGGGCATATTTTTTATTTTGTTTTTTAAGCTCAATAGCCGCAGTTTGTAAAATTCTTGTCCCACTTACTCCTAAAGGGTGTCCTAAGGCTATAGCTCCACCATTAGGGTTTATTCTTGGGTCATTATCTTTAAGTCCCCATTCACGGATGCAAGCTAAGGCTTGAGCTGAAAAAGCCTCATTCAATTCGATAATATCCATATCATCCATAGTTAAACCTGCTTTCTCTAAGGCTTTATTAGAAGCCATAACAGGACCTATTCCCATAATACGAGGCTCAACACCAACCACTGCAGAACTTACAATTTTTGCAAGAGGAGTAAGGTTATTTTCTTTTACTCCTTTTTCTGATGCTAGAAGCATTGCAGCAGCACCATCATTAAGTCCTGATGCATTTCCAGCGGTAACAGTTCCTCCTTCTTTCTTAAAAGCAGGTCTTAGTTTTCCTAGTATATCGGTAGTAGTATTTGCTCTTATAAATTCATCTTTACTAAATACGATAGGATCTTTTTTTCTTTGAGGAATACTTACACTAATAATCTCTTGCTCAAACCTTCCTTGATCTTGTGCTTTTGCAGCTTTCATTTGTGAGTTATAGGCAAACATATCTTGGTCTTCACGAGAGATATTATACTTTTCAGCTAAGTTTTCGGCTGTATTTCCCATTCCATCTACTCCATATAATTCTTTCATCTTTGGGTTTACAAAACGCCAACCAAAAGAAGAATCATGCATTTGAGCATCTCTACCAAAAGGTTTGGATACCTTTGAAATTACCCAAGGACCTCTGGTCATGTTTTCTACTCCACCTGCAATAAATACATCTCCATCTCCAGCACATATAGCTCGGTGTGCATGAATTACTGATGACATTCCTGAAGCACATAAGCGGTTTACTGTTTCTCCTGGAACGGTAAATGGTAAACCTGCTAATAATAAGGACATACGAGCAATATTACGGTTATCTTCTCCTGCTTGATTGGCACAGCCTAATATTACATCATCAATTTTATTAGCATCAATTTTTGTTCTGTTTACTAATTCTTTTATTGGTATTGCTCCCAAATCATCAGTTCTTACTTCTTTTAATGTCCCTCCAAAGTTTCCTATTGGGGTTCTTACGGCATCAATTATATAGGTCATTTATTTTTTGTTTTTGTAAGTTGCTAGTAATAGCTACCACATTTCTGTTTTAATTTTTCTTCCTCCATCACATTTTCGGCTAGTACTGCAAGAAGCTAGTAAAAAGCTAAGGCACAATAAGACTAGGATGGATGTTTTACTCATGTTGTTTGTTTTCTTAATCGTATTCGTGAATACTTCGTATTTCATAATATTATTTTTTAGGAAACCACTCTTTTCCAGTACGGTAAACAGTACCTTTAAAGTGAGCAACTTCCTCTTTATTCTGATTAGTAATTGTAATGTAATATAAAGCTGTTTTATTGCTTTTATTTACCTCTTTTGCACTTGCAGTAAGTATATCTCCACTCAGTACCTTTTTGGTATGAGATATTGAGGTATCAATAGATACTGCTTGTATACCATGTGAGTTGGCTGCAAAAGCTAAAGCACTATCAGCTAATGAATAAGAAATACCTCCATGAGCAATCTTAAAGCCATTAGTCATTTCATCCCTTACAGTCATCTTTAGTACGCAAGAACCAGTAGTAATCTTCAAAACCTCAATGCCTAGCCACTTGCTAAAAGCATCTCCATTCATCATTTTATCTACTACCTTTTTTGCTAATTCCATTCTAGTAAAAAGTTTTATTTGCAGCAACCATTCGTTTTAATAATGGGGAAGGTCTGTATCTGTCTTCTCCATATTCACTTTGTAAATTTTCTAGTTGTTTTAATACATTTTTTAAGCCAATTTCATCAGCCCAAGCTAGTAAACCTTTAGGGTAATTTACTCCTTTAGTCATTGCTAGGTCAATATCTTCACGGCTTGCAATATTTAGGAATAAAGCATCTGCAGCTTCATTTATAAGCATTACTAATATACGCTCCAAAATCCTTTTTCCTAATTCTTTATCTTCATTTGCTTTAGGTATTTCAAGGGAGTAGTTGTAATACCCTCTTCCTGATTTTCTTCCTAAATAACCTGCCTCCATCATTCTTTTTTGAGTAAAAGAAGGCTTGTATCTTGAATCGAAATAAAAAGCAGTAAATACAGTCTCAGTTACTGTATAATTGATGTCATTTCCTATATAGTCCATCAATTCAAAAGGTCCCATTCGGAATCCTCCAATCTCTTTTAATGCCCAATCAATAGTTGCAAAATCAGCAACTCCTTCTTCATAAATTCGGAGAGCTTCACCATAAAATGGACGTGCAACTCTATTTACAATAAAACCAGGAGTGTCTTTTGTTATAACGGTAGTTTTTCTCCAAGAATCAATAATAGCTTTTGCTTTAACTAAAGTGTTTTCAGTAGTTTGTACAGCAGGAATGATTTCAACCAGTGGCATTAGTGGTGCTGGATTAAAAAAGTGTATTCCAATTACGCGTTCTGCTTTTTTGCAAGCAGCCGCAATAGAAGCTATAGATAGGGAAGAGGTGTTAGAGGCAATAATACAATCTTCATCTACTAAGCCTTCAATTTCAGTAAAAATAGATTTTTTAATCTCTAGGTTTTCAATAATGGCTTCAATCACTAAGCCACTTCCTGCTACATTATTTAAGTCCTTTGTAAAGTTTATTCTACCTAAAATAGCACTGTTTTCTTCTTGAGAAATTCTTCCTTTTTCAACTAAGCGGTTAAGGATTTTTTTAAGTTTTATTTCAGCATTTTCAATTGCTCCATCAAAAGAATCGTACAAACAAACTTCATGTCCGTTTGTAGCTGCAATCTGAGCAATGCCTGCTCCCATAGTTCCTGCACCAATTACACTTACTTTCATCATTTTATTCTCCTTTAAAAATTGGTTTTCTTTTTTCTAAAAATGCTTGTACTCCCTCATTAAAATCAGCAGTGTTTCCTGCAATAGTTTGGCATTGATCTTCCATTGTTAATTGTTGCTCTAGGTTGTTGCTGTAAGAAGCATTTAATAAACGCTTTGTTAGCCCTAAGCCTTTAGTTGGCATCATAGCAAGTTTATTTACGAGTTTTAAACTTTCAGCTTCAAATGTTTCATCAGAAAATGCTTTGTAAATCATTCCCATCTCTACAGCATCTTTAGCCGAAACTGGCTCGGCAGTCATCATAAGGGCAGCAGCTTTTTGCATTCCTACTAATCTAGGAAGAAAGAAAGTTCCTGCACTATCAGGGATTAAGCCTATTTTACTAAATGCTTGAATAAAAGCAGCACTTTCAGTAGCAACAACAATATCACAAGCAAGAGCAATACTTGCACCTGCACCTGCAGCTACTCCATTTACGGCAGCTACAACAGGCTTTTCCATAGCTCTAATTTTACGAATTATAGGATTATAATGTTCTTGTACAATTTGTGTTAACTCAGGACCATTAGGGTCAGTAGCTTCACCAAGGTCTTGCCCAGCACAAAATGCTTTTCCAGTAGCAGTAATTAATATTGCTCTAACTGCTTTATCAGTATTACAAGCATCAAGAGTACTTTGTAATTGCAATGCCATTTCTCTTACAAAAGAATGGTATTTATCAGGTCTGTTTAAGGTGATTTTACCTACACCATTAATAAGCTCGTATTGTATCATTTCTAAAAATATGATTAAAGGTGCTAAAGTAAGAAAAAATAAGAGCTTAAAGGTGATTTAAATGCACTTGAAAAACTCAAATGGCTCAAGGCAATCATCACATTTAAATAATGATTTACAGGCTGTTGCCCCAAACTCACTAATTAAAGTAGTTTTTTCTGAGTTACATTGAGGACATTTTACTGTGTTTGAAGGCGGTGCAATACCAAATTTTCTAAGCTTTTCTTTAGTAGCTGCATTCATCCAATCGGTAGTCCAGGCAGGAGAATAGGTGATTTTTAATTCAAAATTTTCAATATTGTTTGCAAGTAAGCAAGCTTTAATATCGTCTTGAAAAGTTTTTGTTGCTGGGCAACCCGAGTAAGTAGGGGTTATAGCAATAATAAAAGAGTTATCCGTAAATGTTACATCACGGATAACTCCTAATTCTACTACTGAAATAACAGGTATTTCAGGATCGGGAACAGTGTTTAATAGTTCCCAAATATGTTTTGTGTTACCACTTTGCATTAGGATAGGCTCTTGGTAAATATTGCATCTCAGCAAGTAAGAAACCAAGGCATTCAGTATGAATTCCTTTTTTACCACCCGTAGCCATATAGCCATCTTCAGGTCGGCTTAGTTTTGCTTTTGCTAAGGTATTATTTACAATAGTATCCCACTCGCTTCTTAATGCAGCGTTATCAACTCCAATTCCATCATTTAAAAGTTCAGTATCAATGCTGTCCATTTCAAATAATTCATTGGTGTATTTCCAAAGATTGTTTAAAGCATCTTGAGTTTTAGCATTACTCTCATCAGTTCCATCTCCTAAGCGTACTAGCCAATTACTAGAATGTTTTAAATGGTATTTTACTTCTTTTAAAGATTTAGCTCCAAGTGCAGCAAGGGTTTCATCTTTGCTATTTGCTAATTGAGTGTAGAATAAAAAGTTAAACGCATCATGAAGGAAATTTCTTGCAATAGTAGTTCCAAAATGACCGTTTTCTTGTTCTGCTAATTGGTGATTGAAAAATTCTCTTTCATTTCTCCTAAATGCTAAATCATCAGCAGATTGATTTCCGTCTTGCTGTGCAGCATATTCGTAAAATCCATTTGCTTGCCCAAACATATCTAAAGAAATGTTTGACATTGCAATATCTTCTTCTAAAGTAGGTCCGTTTGAACACCATTGTGCCATTCTTTGTCCTAATACTAAAGAGCTATCAGCAATTCGTAAGGTATAAGTTAATAAATTACTCATTCTTAAATATGTTTTGCGCCATCAGGCATTGTGTAAAAAGTAGGGTGACGGTACATCTTGTCGTTTGATGGATCAAAGAATGCTTCACTATCTTCTGATTCAGAAGAGATAATGTCTGCTGATTTTACAACCCATATACAAGAACCTTCATTTCTTCTTGTGTATAAATCTCTTGCATTTTGCAATGCCATTTCTTTATCAGTTGCATGTACATTTCCTACATGTTTGTGTGCTAAACCGTTTTTACTTTGGATAAATACTTCCCAGATATCTGTATTGTCTGACATAATTTTATTTATATAGTTTCTACTAATGTTTGTTTTTTTGAATAAGCTCTTGCTGCATCTCTTACCCATTTTCCTTCAGCATGTGCTTTTTTATGATGATCCAACCTTTGTTTATTACAAGGCCCGTTTCCGTTTACTACATTCCAGAATTCATCCCAGTCCATAGCACCAAAATCATAATGACCTCTTTCTTCGTTCCATTTTAAATCAGGATCAGGAATAGTAAGTCCAATAACTTCGGCTTGTCCAACAGTTTTATCAATAAAATCTTGTCGTAAAGCATCATTAGTTTGTCTCTTAATTTTCCATTTCATGGCATTTCCTGTTCTAGGGGAATCAGCATCATGAGGGCCAAACATCATAATTGAAGGCCACCAAAAACGATTTAATGCATCTTGAGCCATTTCTTTTTGCTCAGGAGTACCTTTTGCCATTTCAGCCATTATTTCATATCCTTGGCGTTGGTGAAAACTTTCTTCTTTACAAATCTTTACCATTCCTCTTGAGTAAGGTCCATAAGATGTTCTTTGTAAAGATACTTGGTTTACAATTGCAGCTCCATCAACGAGCCAACCAACAGCACCCATATCTGCCCAATTTAAAGTAGGGTAGTTAAATATTGAAGAGTATTTTGCTTTCCCATCATGTAATTGTTGTACGAGTTCTTCTCTGCTAATTCCTAAGGTTTCACAGGCACTGTATAGGTATAAGCCGTGTCCTGCTTCATCTTGTATTTTAGCTAGTAATATCATCTTTGCTCTTAAAGAAGGAGCTCTTGTTACCCAATTTCCTTCAGGCTGCATTCCTATAACTTCGGAATGTGCATGTTGTGAAATTTGACGGATTAAATGCTTACGATATGCATCGGGCATCCAATCTTTAGGCTCTATCTTTTTTTCGGCATCAATGCGTTCTTGAAATCTTGTTTCGTTCATTGTTATAATTTTGTAGTGCAAACTTATGAATTTATGTTATGTATCATTATGATATTTGTCTCAATATGGTCAACATTATTTATAAAATGATATTTTTGCAAAAATTTTAGATAAATGAATAAGTTTTACCCTTTAACAATAAGTAGTATTATAGAATTAACAGCTGAAGCTGTAGTGTTAAATTTTGATGTAGCTAATAATGATTTGTTTCAGTTTAAGGCAGGGCAATATATTACTATTAAACACCAAATAAATGGAGAGGAATTAAGAAGGGCTTATTCTATTTGTAGTGCTAATAATGAAGGTGTAAGCATAGGAGTAAAGAGAGTAGAAGGAGGGAAGATGTCAACTTTTTTAACTACAGACTTAAAAGCTGGGGATGTATTAGAAGTGATGCCTCCTACAGGAAATTTTATAATTGAAGAGGATAAAAAGCATAGTGTAGGAATATGTGCAGGAAGTGGAGTAACGCCAATTTTATCTATGATAAAAACGGTACTTGCTCAAGATTCAGATAATAAGTTTACTTTGATTTATGGAAATAAAACTCAGGATTCTACTATGTTTAGTGAAGCACTTAAGGCATTGCAGAATGAATATCCTACTCGCTTAAAGATACATTGGGCATATTCACAGGAAAAAGTTGCAGGAACAATAAATGCTAGGTTAAATAAAAATACTTTACAGCAATTATTAAATACCTTTATTACTTTAAAAATAGCAGATGCATATTTTATTTGTGGTCCTGGTGAACTAATTGATAATGCAAATGAATTACTCTTATTAAACAGAGTAAATCAAAATGACATTCACTTTGAGCGTTTTACTGCAGTAAAGAAAGAAAAATCAGATGATGATTCATCAGAAATAGTAGCTAATGTAATGGTGAGTGTTGATGGTGAAGACTTTGAATTTACCTTATCTAATAAAGGACAAACGATATTAGATGCAGCAATGGAACAAGGGGCTGATGTTCCATTTTCTTGTAAAGGAGCAGTATGTTGTACCTGTAAGGCAAAAGTAATGGAAGGTAAGGTTACTATGGATGCTAACTATTCTTTATCTGATGAAGAGGTAGCAGAAGGCTATGTATTGGGTTGCCAAGCACGACCAGCATCAGAGAATGTAGTAGTCGATTTTGATGAGATGTAGTATAGTTGTTAGTTTTTAGAAACTACTCAATAATTATTCTTTTTTCATAAGTAAGAGCATTTAATTAATGGAAAACTAATTATTCTGCCTCAAATATATTTACTTCTTTTTACTGAAAGATTTTACCAATAGGTAAATAATAAGAATTTCAATACCTACAAGAAGGTAATGAATAAGATAAACCTGTTCTTGGTTATCGGTAATAGCAAATTGATATTCTATTATTTTATAAAATAGATAGGATACAGCTAAACCAATTAAATATCCTGCTTGCTTAGCAATATCAATAAAGGTTAGTATTTTATTTTTTTTAATAGCTAAGGTCTCAGCTCTTACTAGGTAAGATCCAAATACAAAGGATATTTGGTAGCCACTATAAACAATAAGGGCAGTTTGGTAGCTGTAAGAAAAGATCAGGAAGTAAGTAACAAGTGCTAATAGTACTACTTCAACAAGAAGTGAAATCCTGAAGAAATAGTGGTTGTTTAATATCTTAGCATAAAACATAGCAACCACTAACATTAATGCTGCTAATACAATTCCTCCTAAAGAATATACAGAAGGAGACAGTGGGGAGTAAATAATAAAAATACTCCCTACTGAAATCCCTGTAAATAAAGAGTTAAAGAATTTATAAGTGATAAATGCTCTATGGTTAATTTTTAAGCTATCGAGCATTGTAAGTTTTAGTAGTAAGTTAACCTTCTTACTTTAGCAATTTGTTTTGCTAAACGAATAACTTGTTTAGTATATCCAAACTCATTATCATACCATACATAAAGTACAACATCTTCACCATCTTCAGTTACTATAGTTGCTTTACTATCGTAAATTGAGCAACAAGTATTTCCAATAATATCAGTTGATACTAATTCAGGATCTACTTGATAATTAATTTGGTTTACTAAATTTCCTCTTAGTGCAGCTTCTCTCATGGTGTTGTTTATTTCATCCAATGAAGTTGCTTTATTAAGGTTTAGTTTTAAAATGGCTAAAGATACATTTGGAGTAGGAACACGCACTGCATTAGCAGATAGTTTTCCAGCTAAGCTAGGAATTACTTTAGTTACCGCATTTCCTGCTCCTGTAGATGTAATAACCATATTGATAGCTGCAGATCTTCCTCTTCTTGGTTTCTTATGCATGTTGTCCAAAAGGTTTTGATCATTAGTATAAGAATGTACTGTTTCTAAGTGTCCTTTGTTTACTCCGTACTTATCTTCAATAATGTGTAAAATAGGAGCAATACAGTTTGTTGTACAAGATGCAGCAGAGAATACATTTGTATTGTCTACATCAATTTCTTTTGAGTTAATTCCATAAACGATATTTGGAATTCCTTTACCAGGAGCAGTAAGTAATACTTTGCTTACTCCTTTAGCTTGTAAGTGACGAGATAGTGCTTCTTTATCAGTAAATGCACCTGTATTGTCAATCAATAAAGCATTGTCAATGCCATAAGCAGTATAGTCAATATCTTCAGGGTTTCCTCCATCAATAAACTTAATAACTTGTCCGTTTACAATTATTGCTTGGTTAGCTAAATCAACATCTACAACTCCTCTAAATGCACCATGAACAGAATCATTTCTTAATAAGTCAGCTCTTTTAATAATTTGAGCATCAGTTAATCTTCTTACAACAATAGCTTTTAATCTTAATTGTTGTCCTTTTCCTGCTTGTTTTATAAGCTCTCTTGCAGCTAACCTTCCTATACGACCAAATCCGTAAAGAATAACATCCTTAGGTTCAACTTTGTCTTTATCAGCACCAATAAAATTAGCTAGTTTTTCAGTTAAAAAAGCATTAACATCAGTTGCTCCTTCTTCTAAGTATTCAGCACTTAATAGACCAATGTCTAATTTTGAAGGGGCTAAGTCAAGGTTTAGCATTTCACTAGCTAGTGCTGCAGCTGTTTCAACATTTATTGTTCTGTTTACTACATTGTTAGCGTAAGATACATAGTTCATTAATTCTGAAACACCAATTTCTAATAACTGGTTTCTGAAAAGAATAAGTTCTATTCCTTTATCGTACATTAGAGTACCTACAGAATTTAATAAATTAACTCCTGATTTTTCTTTGTTTACCCAATCGTTTAATTGCGTTTCATAAGATGCTGACATTCGTTTTATTTTTTTGGTTATAAAATTGCTGCAAAAGTAAGTTTTATAAATAAAAGAGCCTAAAGGAACTGGTAAAAATAACCAGTACAGGAGTAGCTCTAATTTTAGTCTATTTTTTATTATTAAAAACTAACAACTAAATAACTAATAACCAACAACTATTTTCTACTTTTACCACATGATTATAGAATTTTATAAATACCAAGGTACAGGTAATGATTTCATCATGATTGATGATAGAGAAAATGAATTTGATATTGAGGATGCAGCTTTAATTTCGGCACTTTGTGAACGAAGAATGGGTATTGGAGCTGATGGCTTAATTCTTTTGCGTGAGCATGATACTCTTGATTTTGAGATGATTTATTTTAATTCGGATGGGAAGCAATCGAGCATGTGTGGAAATGGAGGTAGGTGCATTATTGCTTTTGCTGAGATGTTAGAAATTATTGAAAAAGAAACATCATTTATGGCAATTGATGGCGCGCATAAAGGTCAGTTTTTAGGAGATACTATCGCATTGCAAATGCAAGATGTTAGCAATATAGAAGGTGTAGGCGATGGTATAGTAATGGATACAGGCTCTCCACATTATATTGAATTAGTTGATAATTTAGATGCTCTGAATGTAGTAAAAGAAGGTAGGGAAGTTCGAAACTCGGCCCCTTTTAAAAAGGAAGGAATAAATGTAAATTTTGTACAAGATTCTGCTGAGTTAAAAGTAAGAACCTACGAGAGAGGAGTGGAAGATGAAACCCTAAGTTGTGGTACAGGAACAGTAGCTACAGCTATTGCAATGCATTATGCAAATTGCATAAAGGAAAACTTAATAAATGTACAAACTAAAGGAGGTGATTTAACGGTTAGCTTTGAGGAATTTAATGGTGATTATAGAAATATTTGGTTGAGCGGAGAAGTAAGCATGGTTTATGCTGGTGAGTTTGTATGTTAACTGGAAAGAACATAAAATTACGCTATTTACAACCTAATGATTTAGATTTTATTTCTGCTGTTGAAAATGATGAGCGTTTATGGAAATTTGGAAGTGAGAGGACACATTTTACTAAAGAAGATTTAATAAATTACATTAGCAATGCACAACAAGATATTGCTATTGCAGGGCAGTTTCGTTTCGTTATTGATTTAAATGGAGTGGCTATTGGTATGATAGATCTGTTTGATTATACAGGGTCAGAGGCTGAAGTTGGGGTGCTTGTAATTAAAGAGTACCAACATAAAGGCTATGCAAAGGAGGCTTTATCTTTACTGATTAATTATGCTTTTAATAAGCTAAGGCTTAAAACTCTTAAGTGCAGTATAGCAGCTAAAAATAAAATAAGTATAGCTTTATTTACATCTAGTGGATTTAAGCTAATTGAAAAAAATAAACTTAATTATTACCTATTGTCTAATGAATAAAGTTTTACTATTCTTAGCCTCAATTCTTTTATTTGCTTGCCAAAATGGTGAGCTAAGTACTTATACGGAATATTTAAATCATAATGATACCGTAAAGTATGTAGGTAAGGAAGAGTGCCGAGCTTGCCATGTTGAGATTTATGATTCCTATATGCAAACAGGAATGGGGCAGTCTTTTAATCATGCTACAAAAGAGCATTCAGCTTTGGAAGGTTCTGAGATGCCACTTATTCATGATTCAATAAAAAACCTGACTTACCAGCCTTTTTGGAAAAATGATAGTTTATATCTGAAAGAGTTTAGATTAAAAGGAAAGGATACTGTACATCAACTCATCAAAAAAGTAAATTATAAAATTGGTAGTGGGCAGCATACCAATTCTCATTTGTTTGAAGTTAATGGTTATGTACATCAAATGCCTTATACTTTTTATACTCAAGAGGGAATTGCTGATTTGCCTCCAGGGTTTGAAAAGGGTAATAATACAAGGTTCTCTCGTGAAATTGCTTTGGAATGTATGAGTTGTCATAATGCATACCCTGATCATGTTAATACATCATCTAATAAGTATGAGAGCATTCCTAACGGAATTGATTGTGAAAGATGCCATGGTCCAGGGGAAATACATGTTAAGCAAAAGCAAGCAGGTATTATTGTTGATACTTCAAAGTATATTGATTATAGTATTGTAAATCCATCGAAATTAGACTTGGATTTACAGTTTGATGTTTGTCAAAGGTGTCATTTGCAAGGAACAGCAATATTGGCTGAAGGTAAAACATTTAAAGATTTTAAACCTGGGAATAAACTGGTAGATGTAATGGATGTATATCTGCCTAAGTATGAAAATAATGATGCTTTTATTATGGCTTCTCATGTGGATAGATTAAAACAAAGTGATTGCTTTAATGCTGCTGAGATGACTTGTGTTACTTGTCATAATCCGCATAAGAGTGTTACTACTATGTCTGCTGCTTATTTTGATAATAAGTGTATGCAATGCCATGAAGTATGTAAAGAGGAAGAAACTCAAGATTGTGCTTCTTGTCATATGCCAAAGTCATCATCAACAGATGTTATGCATGTTGCAATAACAGACCATAAAATTGCGATTCCAAACCAAAAGCAGCAAACAGATAAAGATATTTTTTTAGGTTTAATAGCTATTAATAATGATAATCCAAGTAATGTGTCAAAAGCAAAAGCTTATTTAAAACACTATGAAAGTTTTGAACCTAAAGGAATATATTTAGATAGTGCTTTTCATTTCTTGGAGAAAACAGAAATAAACTTCACTTCATATATTCAATATTATTACTTAAAACAAGATGATAAAGGACTTGTAAACTATATTATGAATGCTGAGGTAGATAGTAGTGATTATAGCAATTCCGATTTGGCAATGGCTTATAGTAGAGTAGGAGAAGTCTTAGCAAGAAATACAATGTATAGTAAAGCAAGAACTTATTTTGAGACAGCAATAGCTTTAATGCCATCAGTAATTGAGTTTAAGATAAAGTATGGAGCGTTCTTATTAAATCAGAAAGAATTAAAAAATGCTAAAGAAATTTTTGCAGGAGCATTGGAGCTAAACCCAACAATTAAAGAAGTGCATTTAAATCTGGGCTATATCTATATTTTAGAGCATGATTTTATTAAGGCAAATGCTTATTTAAAACAAGCTGTTGCTCTTGATCCTGATTATGTTAAAGCCTATGAAAATTTAGTACTCTTAGCTCAAATACAGAATAAAATGTATGATGTTAAAGCTTATTTGAATAAAATTTTAGAAATTGAGCCCAAGCATAAAGCAAGATTTTTATTAAATAAAATTAATGGGCAGTAATTTGGAATTTAGAATTTTAGAACCTGGTGAGTCAGCTCTGTATAGAGCTTTAAGATTAGAAAGTCTTATTGAATCCCCTGATAGTTTTTGTACTACTTTTGAAATAGAAAATGCTAGAGAGAAGTTGTCTTTCCAAAAAAATATAGAAGATAAAGCTAAAGATAAATTTATTGTAGGCTGTTTTGAAGAAGGTAATTTAATAGGTATTTGTGGATTTTACACCCTTCCAGAAGCTACTGATGTAGGAGGTTTGGTTCAGCTTTATGTTAAGAAAGGGTATCGAAGAAAGGGCCTTGCGAAGCAATTAATGATTAAGATAATTGAAAAAGCTTTTTTGCTTGATAAAGTAAAGAAAATACAATTAGGTGTTTTAACAGAAAATAAATCAATCACTAAATTATATAAAGACTTAGGCTTTAAAGAATATGATTTTCAGAAAGCTGTTTTAATGAAAAACAATAGGTCTTTAGATATAATACATATGGAATTAAATAAACAATAGCTTGAGAAAAAGAAGAAAATATAAGAGGAAACATCCAAAATTTAGAAAGTTTATAATTGCTTTTTTTGCTTTAATAATTATTGGTGGTGCAGGTATGGCTTACGAATTGTATTCAAGGGTGTATCAGCCCAATATTGTAATACCAGAGGATGTTACAGAAAAGTATATTTATATTCCTACTGGAGCTAATTTTGATGCTGTAACTCAAATTTTAACTGAAAGTGGTTTGTTAATGAATAGCAATTCGTTTAAATGGTTAGCTGAAAGAAAAAAATACACAACAAATATAAAATCGGGTAGGTATAAAATTAACAGAAAACTGAATAATAATGATTTAGTGAACTTATTACGTTCAGGTAAGCAAACACCAATTAAAGTTAGGTTTAATAATTTAAGAACAATTGAGCAGTTATCGGGTAAAATTGGAGGTCAGTTAGAAGCAGACTCGGCTGATTTACTTGCCTATATTACTGATACGCTGTTTATGGAAGAGTTGGGTTTAAACAAATATAATATTGCAACTTTGTTTATTCCAAATACTTATGAATTTTATTGGAATACTTCAGTAGAGCAGTTTGCAAATAGAATGATAAAAGAACATAAAAGGTTCTGGAATGCAAGTAGAAAAGAAAAAGCAAAAAAGATTAAGTTAAGTTCTGATGAGGTGGCTACTTTAGCATCAATAGTTGAAAAAGAACAAAGTATAAGGAATGATGAGCGTCCTGATATTGCAGGTTTATATCTTAATAGAATAAGGAAGCGTATGAAGTTAGAATCTGATCCGACATTAATTTTTGCCTTAAATGACTTTACTATTAAGAGAGTATTGAATAAAGATAAAAAGGTAGATTCTCCATATAATACCTACATGCATAAGGGTTTACCTCCAGGTCCAATTTGTATACCATCAATTAATGCTATTGATGCAGTACTAAATGCTGCTGATCATAAGTATATTTTTATGTGTGCTCGTGAGGACTTTTCTGGTTACCATAATTTTGCGAAGAATTATGCAAAACACTTGATAAATGCTCGTAAATATCAAAAGGCTTTGAATAAGCGTAAAATTATGCGTTAATTGCTTAATTTCGCAACCCTTTTAAAACAAGATTATGACAAAAATTAAATTTGGTACTGATGGCTGGAGAGCTATTATTGCAAAAGAATATACAACAGATAATGTTGCAAGAGTAAGTATTGCTGTTGCTGATTGGTTAAATGAGAATAATACTAATCCTTCGGTAGTGATAGGGCATGATTGTCGTTTTGCTGGAGAACTTTTTGCAGAAACAGCAGCAAAGGTTTTGGCTTTAAAAGGTATACAGGTAAAGTTATCAAAAGGCTTTGTTTCAACTCCTATGGTGTCTTTAGGTGTAGTTAATGAAAAAGCAAATTTAGGAGTAGTAATTACTGCAAGTCATAATCCACCAAGTTATAATGGTTATAAACTAAAAGGTGATTTTGGAGGACCTTTATTGCCTAATGATATTACAGCTGTAGAGAATAGAATCCCAGACACTAATACTGTTGATTATAATGCAGTAAAAATAGAAGACTTAGTTGCTGAAGGTAAAATATCTTATATTGATTTGGAGGATGCTTATTGTAAGCATGCTGAAAATAGTTTTGATTTAGAAACTATTAGAAAATCAGATATGAACTTTGCTTATGATGCTATGTTTGGAGCAGGAATGAATGCTATAAAGCGTTTATTGCCTGAGGCTACACTTTTACATTGTGATGAAAATCCTAGCTTTTTAGGAACTGCTCCAGAACCAATTCATAGAAATTTACAAGAATTCTCTGATTTAATAAAAGACTCTGGAACTATAGATTGTGGTTTGGCAACTGATGGTGATGCTGATAGAATTGGGCTTTATGATAGCAAAGGTAATTTTGTTGATTCTCATCATATTATACTTTTATTAATCCATTATATGGTAAAGTATAAAGGGATGAAGGGTAAAGTTGTAACAGCTTTTTCTTGCTCAGTAAAAGTAGAGCAAATGTGTAAACATTATGGTTTAGAACAAGAAACAGTACAGATTGGATTTAAGCATATTGCAGGGAAAATGGTTACTGAAGATGTATTGCTAGGAGGAGAGGAATCAGGAGGAATTGCTACTGCGGGTCATATCCCTGAGAGAGATGGAATTTGGATGGGTTTAATCTTATTTGAATTTATGGCTAAATCAGGTAAGTCCTTAGAAGACTTAATTGCTGAGGTGTATGCTATTGTAGGTACTTTTGCTTTTGAGCGTATTGACTTACATATTGATAATGACACTAAGTTAGCTATTATTGAATCTTGTAAAGCAGGGAAATTCACTCAGTTTGGGAAATATAAAGTACAACGTGTTGATACTACTGATGGGTTTAAATTTTTCTTTGATGAAGATACTTGGTTAATGATTCGTCCTTCAGGTACTGAGCCTGTTTTAAGAACTTATGCTGAGGCTGCTACCCAAGATAAAGTATTTGATATTTTAGCAGATGCTAAGGCTACTATACTCTAAATGAAGCCTTTTATTCTGATATTATTTGGGTTTGTATTCTTACAAGCTGATGCTCAGAGTGATATAAAAGATTTAGAGCCTACTGATAATAGAAAAAAAATACTTTTAGTAAGCGAAGCAAGTGCTTATACGCTAGGTTTACTTGTTCTAAATCAGCAATGGTATGCTAATTATCCTAAAAGCAAATTTCATTTTATAAATGATAATAAGGAATGGATGTACATGGATAAACTAGGGCATGTAACAACTTCGTATTATATGGGTGTAGCAGGAATTAAAGCTTACAAATGGGCAGGTTATAGTGATAATAAAGCAGCTTGGTACGGAGGGTTAACTGGAAGTTTATTCTTATCTGTTATTGAAATATTAGATGGGCACTCAGCAGAATGGGGAGCTTCTTCAGGAGATTTAATTGCAAATGGTTTAGGTTCGTTTCTGGCTATAGGACAATCTTTAAAGTGGAATGAACAACGCATACAATTAAAGTATAGTTATAGTCCTACTAAGTGGGCAGCTCAAAATCCTAATTTATTAGGGAGTACTGTATTGCAAAGTGCATTAAAAGATTATAATGGGCAAACTTATTGGTTGTCTTTTAATATAAGCTCATTGCTTAATATTGAAACAAGCACTTTTCCTAAGTGGCTGAATTTATCTTTAGGACATAGTGCAAATGGAATGACTTCAGGGTATGAGGATGGTACTCAGCAACGTTACAGGCAGTATTTACTTTCTTTTGATGTTGACCTTAGTAAAATTAATACAGGAAATAAAGTGCTAAATACAGTTTTACATACTTTTGGCTTTTTAAAATTCCCAGCACCAACACTTGAGTTAAGTAATGAAAAATGGAGAGTTTATCCAGTTTACTATTAATGAATAATCAATTTAAAATAGGAGATAGTGTGCTCTTTAAAAAGGAGGCTGAAAGTGGGGTTGTAATTCGTATTAATTCTGCCTATAAAGTTACAGTGCTTACTAGTGAGGGCTTTGAGCTTAATGTGTCAAATAAGGATATTATCTTTAAAGATGAAAATACTAATAAAGCAATTGCTTATGGTGATTATGTGCACAGAAAAGATAAAGTAACAACTCAAAGGGTAAGTAGTAAACAGCAAAGAAGTTTAAGCGTATTAAAAGTGGATTTGCATATAGAGTTACTTACTAAAAATTATCAGTATTTAGATAATTTTGAAATTGTTCAAATTCAATTAAATGAGTGCCAAGATAAAATTGAAAAGGCACTAAATAGTAATGTAGAGAAATTAATAATAGTACACGGTATAGGTACTGGGGTATTAAAATCAGAAGTTCATAAGATACTGAGGCACTATAAACTTAGGTTCTTTTTATCTAAAGATGCGGGAGCAACAGAGGTTATGTTATAAAGTAATTAGTTTATTCCTTTTTGTTTTTTAAACGGTCAATAACTTCAGCTATTTGCTTATATGTTATTCTTTTAGCAAGTATTTTTTTATCTTTATCTAGTAAGTAAACAACAGGGGTAGAGTAGATATCATATTTATCTCTCCAATCACTACTTGCTGTTGGGTTTTTCTCTTCATCAAATTGTATGTCGCAAACATTAATCCAATCTTCAAGTTTGTATTCTGGAATAAATTCCACCCATTCCTCTTTGTTAAATTCGGTTGTAACTGCAAAGCCTTTAATACTAACTCCACTCATAACTAATGAATCGTAAACATTCTTAATTTTAGGAATCTCTTTTTTACAGTGACCACAATCAGGGGAATAAAAAATAAGTAGTGTAAATTCTTCTTTTACTTCTTGTATAGTATGTGTTTTTCCATTTACATCTTTCATGAAAGGTCTGCCATAAAAATCTAAAAACTCTGGAGCAACTCTTCCAATCATATTTGGAGCAATTTTTTCTGCTCTTTCAATAATTTTTTTTAATTGTTTCTCATCTATCCAGTCACATTGTTTTGTAAGATAGTAGTTTTCTACCATGTGTACAAAAACGGCATCCATTCCCATAATTTTAGAACGCTCATAAGTTGATGTAATATAAGATACTACATATTGAAATATATCAGCATTAGCTCTAGCTTTTTCTACTAAGATATCAGCAGATACACTAATTGAGTCGGGGTGTTTTGCAGTTAGTTTATCCAAGTACTGATCCATTTTGCTAAAGAAAACTGGTGTTCTTAACATTCTGGCATCTGAAAAATCAATATTGTCCCAAAAATGCTTTTTATAAAAACGGTATGGAAATGTTTTGTCAGGGTTTCCTGTGCTATCTAAAGGAGATTCAGGAATGTCAATTTCAGCTGTTGCTTGTACAATTTTTGAAAAGAATATGTTTGGATTTTGGTTTAAAAACTGTGAACGGTATGCTTTTACTTTTACATCAATTTTTCCTGCTTTTGCTTCTAATTGCTTTTTTTCATCACCTTTAGCATTTGCTAATTTACTTCTAATTGGAGCAATTTCTTTTTGCATTTCAGTAATAAAGCCTAAGTACTCATAAAATGGAGGGTTTTCTTTTGAGTTTTTAAAACTCATAGCACCCGTTAAATCATTTAGTTTAGTACTGAATGAGAAGTTTTCTTTTGATATTACAATGTCAAAATATTGTTGTCCGGGCAAAATGACAAGATACATACCTCCTTTTAGTTCTTTATCTCCTTTAAAAATAAATTTTCCATTTACAGTTTGGGCTGTGTCAGTAACATATTGCTTGCCTCCAAAGTAGTATCCAAGCATTACCGAGGTGTCTTGTAATCCCTCAATAGTTCCATTAATAGTATAGCCTTGAGCTTGTGTATTTGTAGAGTAAAGAATGCTTAATAATAAGGTAAATAAAAGTAGTGTTTTTTTCATTGTTTAAATTTAAGTCAGCAAAATTAACAATCAAAACGAGTTTTTGATTAATCTATTGTTTGTTTTTTAGATAACCTTCTAAAAAAACAACACCAATAATAATACAACTACCAATATAGAATGAAGTACTCATAAGTTCGGTATCTCCAAAAATAATTAGTGCTAAGATAATACTGTAGATAGGTTCTAGGTTTATTGCCATTATTAAAGAGTAAGGAGTGATGTGTCTCATTATCTCTGTCATCCATACAAAAATTACTGCAGTACAAAGTGTTCCTAAAATAATTAAGTAAGTGAAATCAGTAAAGGAAATAAAAGAAGTAAATATAGTATAGTCTTGTTTAAAAAGCAGAATAGTACTTATAATTATCACTCCAGCAAACATCTCAATCATAGTGATTTTTGCAGCCCCAACTTTATTAATATATTTTGCATTAAACAAGGTGAATAATGTGCCTAGTAAAGCGGACATTATTCCATAAAAATAACCGAGATAATATTGTTTGGCTGTTCCCATTACATATGCTAGGGAGACGAGTACTACTAATCCCATAATTACCTCATAGAATAATAGCTTTCGTTTAAAAAATATAGGTTCAATTAATGCAGAAAACAAGGAAGAAGTAGCTAAGCAAACTACGGCAACAGAAACAGTAGATACTTTTATTGATTCAAAAAAGCATAACCAATGTAAGGTAACTAATGCGCCAACTCCTAAAATTCCAAAGAAGTCTTTTCTTTTTACTGTAAATAATTGTTTTTTAAATAATAAAAAAAGTGCTAAAGTTAAGAAAGCAATTCCCATCCTGTACCAAACCAAATGTATAGTGCTTAAAGAAATAAGTTTTCCAAAAACTCCTGTTAAACCTAGTATAACTACCATTAAATGTAGCGAGGTAAGTTTGTGTTTTTCGAGTAAATGATACATGAATTAATTTGATAAATTTGTGCAATAATACAACTCCATTTCAAACTTAACAAAGTTCCCATAACTAAAGATAAACAATATACAAATGAAGATCATTATTTCTCCAGCTAAAAAATTAAGTGCTGAAAAGAATAGTTATAAATTAAGTTCTGAAATTCAGTTCTTAGAAGAAGCAAAATATTTAGTTAAGGAACTTAAGAACTATAAAGTTGCAGATATAAAATCTTTAATGGGCTTGAGTGATAATTTAGCTCAATTAAACTACCATAGGTATCAAGATTGGGATTTGTCTTCTGAAGAAGTAACTCCAGCAATGTATTTGTTTAAGGGAGATGTTTACCAAGGCTTAGCTGCTGAGTCTTTTAATAAAGAGGATATAGCATTTGCACAAAATAACTTAAGAATACTTTCTGGGTTATATGGCTTATTAAAACCTATGGATTTAATTTTTCCTTATCGATTAGAAATGGGAACTAAATTAAAGACAAAAGAGGGAAATTCACTTTATGATTATTGGAATGTAAAGTTAAATATAGCGTTATCCTCTGTGTTAGAAGAGGGTGAAGAACTTATTAATTTAGCTTCTAATGAATATAGTAAAGCGTTAAAATTAAAAAAGTTCTCAAATCCTGTAATTACACCAGTATTTAAAGATTATAAAAATGGAAAGCTAAAAGTAATTTCATTTTTTGCAAAAAAGGCTAGAGGGGAGATGGCTAAATTTATTATAAAGCATAAAATCACAAATGTTGAGGAATTGAAAAATTTTGATGGATTATCTTATAAATTTACTGAGCATACCTCTAAAGGAGAATTGCTTTTTACACGATAAATAGCTGATTTTCTTATCGTTTCTGTTTGCTTAAGCCTTTTTGTTGCTGATTTTTATCTTTTTTGATTATATTTACGCCTTAATCAAAAAAATAAAACATGAAAAAAGTCTACAATTTATTAACAGTAATCTTAATTTTTACTGCATCGTTTTCAGCATCAGCTCAAGCTCCCTGTACTTTGCAAGGAGGAAGTGTAAATATTGATTGGCAGTCAGGACCAACTATTATGATGAATGCCTCAGTTAATGGTATTTCACAATATACTTATTCTTGGACTAGTGGTGCATCAGCTAATCAAACTTCATTTTATTCAGGATGGTGTGTTACTATTACTGATATTGTAACTGGTTGTGACACTGTAATTTGCGAAAGCTGTATTCCTACAGGAGGTATGGGGCCATGTCCAATGATTTATGCACCTGTTTGTGGTTGTGATGGAAATATTTATAATAATGACTGTATTGCTATGCAAAATGGAATATTCACCTTTACTTCAGCTTTAGATAGTAATGGAAATCTATTGCCTTGTAGTGGGGTTCCTCAAGTTTGTACAGTAACAATTGATGCTAGTGGTCCTTTAGCTTTTTGTGAAGGAGGTACTGTTCAGTTATCAGCTACCCCTGCATTAACTACTGCATCTTATTCATGGAATACAGGAGACACTACTGATAATATTACAGTTACAACTTCAGGTACGTATACAGTTACTTTTACAAATGATACAGGTTGTGTAGCTACGGCAACAGAAACAGTTTTAGTTTATTCTGTAGCACCAGTAAATGTTGTTACAATTCCTGACCCTGCTGTTGTTTGTCCAGGTGACTCATGTATTATTCAAGTATCACCAGGGCTTAATAATTACTGGTGGAATACAGGAAACCCTACTGATGTTAATCAGAATGAAGTAGTTGTATTCCCTATTGCTAGTGTAACCTATATTATGGGGGCTACTGATACAAATGGATGTAATGTAACGGCTTCAATTCCAGTTACGCTAGATACTTGTGGTTCTGTTGGAATTATAAATGCTATCGAAAATCAGGTGCTTATTTACCCTAATCCTTCTAATGGCAAAGTAATTGTAGAGCTACCATCAGATGAAATATTTAACTTGAGAGTATATGATGTTTTAGGTAAATTAGTTTTAGTTGAAGAAAATATTCAGTCGCAATTTGTAGTAGCTGAAGATAAATTATTACCAGGAAACTATATTATTAAATTGGAACATAATAGTGGAATGATAAGTAGAAAACTAGTTATTGAGTAAGGTAAATGGTATATAGAGTAATATATATACTTGTTGTATTAATAGGATTAATATCTTGTAATAAGGATGCTGAAATTATCTCTGATAATGATGCTCCTTATTATGATGGTATTCCTACAGTATTACTCGAAAACTATGTGAATCGCTTATATATTGACTTAATAGGAAGAGAGCCTCTTGATGAAGAAATGAATACAGATGTTGAGTTCTTAAGAGCTAATGAAATTACAGTTGAGATAAGAGATTCATTAATCTATAAATTACAATTCAGCACAATTTTTATTGAAGGTGATTCATCTTATAAGAAAGCATATTTTCATCGTTTGTATGAAATGTTTAAGGTTCGTTTACTAGAAGGGGCTTCAAATGCATATATAAACTCTAGGGCGGGAAGTCTTCTGCATAGCTATCAAATTGATTCTATTGCAGGTAATATGGTTGAAGCAAATAAAAAATTACTTGCTTATAATAACTTGAACGATATAATAGCTTCGGAAGCAGCTTATACTAATGGTGTCATTAGTATAAATGAGATGCATAGGCGTATGATTTATAATTCAGTTTATGATCAAATAAATATGAATACATTTAATTTTATTAATGCTGTATTTGATAATCTCCTTTTTAGATACCCCTCTACATATGAGTTTGATGAATGCTATAAGATGATAGAGGATAATACAAATCAAACATTGTTTTTTCAGTCGGGAAGTACAAAATATGATATGACTGTAATTGTTACAGAATCTTCAGCTTTTGCTGAGGGTTTAGTAAATTGGTCATATATTACTTTATTAGGGAGAGAAGCAAATGCTAGTGAACGAGATAAATTAGTAAAAGAGTTTGCTCAGCATGGTAGTTTTCAAAAGATGCAACGCTCAATTATGACTTTAGATGAATACGCACATTTTTAATATATGAAAAGGTTATTATATATAGTTTTATTATTACTTGTTGTAAGTTCTTGTAAGAAAGAAGATCCTGTATATGAGGTGAACCCTGTAAGTGCGACATCTTATAATGCAAATAAAAACAAGTTAAAAAGTACTTTTCAATATATTTCAATATTATATGCAAATTTATTTCAGAAGGCTTTATCAGCTAATGAGCTGGTTGAGATTACTGATTGTATAGCATCAATAGGAGATAAGGATGTTGCTCATGAAGTTGTGTTGAGTAATTTTATGAATAAACAAGAGGTTCTTTTGCCATCAGATTCTTTAATGAGAGCTGATCTTAATTCTTTTATTGAGCTTACTTATAAACGTTTTTACGTAAGAGATATTACTGAGGCAGAACGTGAGTTTTTTCTTAACTTCTTTGAAGCTAACCCTAATGTAAGTGCTGAAATGGTGTACACTGCATTTTCTTTATCTAACGAATACCAATACTACTAAAATGAAAAGAAGAGATTTTTTGAAAAATTCAGCTTTAGGTGCAGCAGCAATTAGTACCCCTTTTATTCTTCCTAGTGGTAGTTTGTTTGCAGCAACAGGAAGTCAAATTGCTGAACATGTAGTTTTTGTAGCTTTTGCAGGTGGTGTTAGGCAACAGGAGTCTGTTTTACAACGCTATTTGGCTGACAGCCAAAGTTACCCAAGTGAAGGGAATATTATGTATAATCTGCTAAATGGAGTAGCTCCAACAAATAAGATTGTATATGGTACAACAGGTATTGTTGAAGGGGATACTCCAATTCCTAAAATTTTAAATCAAACATTGCAATCTCAAGGGACTTTGTTTAAAGAAATGAGCTCTTCTCATCCTGGGCATTATGGAGGGTTAAATACTTTACTTACAGGAAACTATATGTATTCCCAAGGGTTAAGAAGTAAGCCAGAAATGCCTACAATATTTGAGTATGCTAGAAGACACTTAGGAACTCCAGCTTCAAAAGTATGGTATATTGGAAATGGAATAGGAAACTCTATTCCTTTATTGGATTATAGTTCACACCCTGATTTTGGATCACAATATGGTGCTAATTTTTTGGCCCCAACACTTACTTTTGGTAATAAGGGGGAAAAGCATTTGAAGAATGCAAAAATATATCACCCTGAGGAAGAGTTAGATCCTATGTATAAGATGAAATATTTCTTAGATAATATGTGGTACTCCCAAGGTAAAGTATTGCCAAATATTGGTAATACTGATGAAGAAAAATATGAGATTAAAACGTTTTTTAAAGAGATGTTTGAAAAAACAGAACAAGGTATTATTGCTCATCCACCAGTAAATGGAGGGGAACTAAATACTATAGGTTATGCCTGTGAAGTAATGAAACGTTTTAAGCCTACTGTTTCTGTTGTTTATCTATCCTCAGTAGATGTATGTCATTCTAATTTTACTTCTTATTTACAAAACTTACATAGAGCGGATCATGGTGTGGCGCACTTATGGGATTTCATTCAAAATCAAGTGCCAGAAATGTCAGGGAAAACAGCTATTATATTAGCGCCTGAACAAGGAAGAAATCTGGAGTCGAATAATATTCTTGATAAGAATGGGTTTTTAGCTTATGACCATGATGACTTAAATACTAAAAGAGTATTTGGAATGATGGCAGGACCAGGAATTCAGTCTAATTTATCGGTAGGTTCAGAAGGAAATAAAAAAGGAGATATTGTAAATGTAGTGCCAACAATTGCTGAGCTTTTGGGTATAAAAAATGAGGTTGTATCTTCGGGTAACCTTGCTAGTAATCAATCTTTATTTGATTTAATATAATGAGGTATAGCATATTAATAGCACTTATTATTACTCTATTTTCTTGTAAAGAAGAAGTGCTAAACCCTTATGATAATTCTGATTTGAATCCTCCTGTTGAGGATACTACAAATTACTTTAATGATCCTACAAACTTTTCAAACCTATACAATGATGTATTTCAACCTTATTGTGCTAACTCTGGTTGTCATGATGGTGCTTTTGAGCCTGATTACAGATCAATTGAGAGTGCATACAATACTATGGTTTATCAGCCAATTGTAAAAAATGATGCAGGAAATACTTATGAATATAGAGTAAAACCAATGGATTCTGAAAAAAGTATTTTATATGCTCGTCTAATTTTAGATATTGATAGTATATCAGGGATTATGCCTTTAAGTGCTGCTTATAATAATGAACATGTTTGGCATAATGTAAAGGAAAAACTAATCTCTAATGTTAAATCATGGATTGATGATGGAGCAAAAGATAGGTTTGGGAATTCTCCTGATTTTCCTAATAATAAACCTGTAATGAAAGGAGTAATAGCTTATGAAAGTGGACAAAGTACATTGTTGCAAAGAGAGATAAATAAAGGCTCTATTCTTATACCTGCTACAGCAAATACTATTGATATTTGGTTTAGTGTTACTGATGATGAGCTAAACCCTAATCAGCTTACTTATAATAAAATTAAAATTTCGGATAACTTATTTGATTTTGCTACTCAAACAGCATACGATCTAACTATTGTAAATAATCCAATTACTGAGTTAGGTTTTGAAAATAACCAAAGTGTAAACTATTATCATAAATATACTTATGATGTTTCCTCCTTGTTAAGTGGTGATGAACGTTTTATTAAAATTTATGTAAAAGATGATGTTAATCCTATTACAGAAATCCCTACTAACGGAAGTGATTTTAGTCAGATTAAGTACTTTACTTTAGAAAAAGAATAAGATGAGGAAGACAGTATTCATATTAGTATTTAGTTTAATTTTTAGTTCGTGTACAAAAGAAGAGGAAACAATATTTAATATTAGTATTGTGAGTACTACACCAACATCATTAACTGCTTTTAGTGAAAATATTAATGTAACTATTGCTTATGAGCATTCTAAGGGATACATTGGTTTTAATGATCCTGACTACCTTTCTTTAGAAGTAAAGGATAGTAGATTAAGTTTAGCAGATTATTATCACCTTCAGCCACTTTCACCTCCAAATGATGAGGTAGCAATTAAAGGGGAGATTAACCTTACTATAGATGCTCCATTCTTATTAGGGACAGCAAATGAAGAAACTTTAACTTTTACTATCCGTATACAAGATAGTAGTAAGAAATGGAGTAATAAAGTTACTACGCCAATGATAACAGTAATTAAAGAATGAGATGTATTCTATCTATAATTTTTTTTCTTTTCTCATATAGTATTGCAAATGCGCAGTACAATATGTCAGATTTAACAGTTAGCGATTGTGAAGGAGTTTTATTAGATAGTGAGTCTAATTCTGTATCTCCAAGTTACTATTCTAATAGTGAGAATTATTCATTTACAATTTGTCCGGCAAATGCTATATCATTAGTAATTGATTTTAGTAGTTTTGATACTGAGCCTATAAATGATTATTTAAGAATATTTGATGGACCAGATACTAATGCTCCTTTATTAGCAGGTCCATTTTCAGGTACTAGTATTCCCCCTCAAATAATTACTGGCGGGTGTGTTACAATTAATTTCATTTCAGATGTAAATATTACAGCCTCAGGTTTTGAATTAAATTGGGAAGCACAAATTATAGCGCCTCAACCTCCTGTATTAAGTTTTCCTACTACCCCAAATTGTAGTACTACAACTTTAGTTATGGAGTTAGATCAGAGTATACACTGCGATTCAGTAGCTACAGCTCAAATTACTGTTGGAGGGCAACTTTCCCAAATAGTAAGTGCAGTGGGGTTAAATTGTATTAATGATTCAACTAATCAAATTGAACTTACTTTAACCCCAGGACTTAATGCCAGTGGAAATTATACAGTATTCTTTCAGTCATCATTTAAGGATGATTGTGATAGTATTTGGGAGTTATCATCTTATCAGAATTTTATAATTAATGATTGTCCTTTATTGGTGGATTTGGTAGCAGATAATGATACAATATGTATTGGAGATTGTACTGATTTGTATGCTAATGTTAGTGGAGGAGATTCTACTTCATATTCTTATAATTGGATTCCATTCTTAGGAAATAGTCCAGGAAATTGGACTGTTTGTCCAGCAGTAACTACTTCTTATATTGTAATGGTAGATGATACCTTTTCAGCAGGTCCGGAAATAGACACAGTAACTATTGTAGTTGTGGCACCACCAACTACACAAGCTTCATTTTCAATATGTCAAACAGATGTTCCTGTAAGTTTAACCGCAAGTCCATTAGGAGGTTATTGGTCTGGGCCAGGGATAATTAATTCAAGTAATGGAACCTTCTCCCCAATTGGTTTAGCAGCTGGTGTTCATACTGTTTCATATACTATAGGTAGTTGTACTGATGATTTGGATATAACTGTTTTAGGAGTAAATGCAGGACCTGATATTTCAGCATGCCTTAATACTACATTTAATCTTAATTCAAGTGTAACAACTCCAGGAGGTAGTTGGTCAGGCTGTAATTGCATACAGGCTAACGGGATACTTACAACGCCTAATTTTCCTACTGTAATTACAGCAATATATACTTTGCCTAATGGGTGTTCAGATACTTTATTAATAACAGTAGCAGGTATTTCTGTTCAAATGGATGATACTATTTGTCAAAGCTCAGGGGTTTATAATTTAACTTATAGCCCGCCTAATGGAGTTTGGTCTGTACTTCCAGACACAACTCAATTGGTTAGTGCTTGTTCCTCATCGGTAGCAGCTTTTCCTTATCAGCAAGGCTTTGAGTTAGGTTTTGGAGATTGGACTCATGATCCGTTAAATGATTTTGATTGGGAAGTTAATTCTGGGCCTACAGCATCTTCTAATACAGGACCTTCAGCAGCATACCAAGGCTATAATTATATTTATACAGAAGCATCAGGAGCAAATAACCCATCAAAGAGAGCAGGAATCATTAGTCCTTGTATTAACTTATCGGCATATAGTAATCCTATTTTACATTTTAGATATCATAAATATGGAGCAGGGCAAGGAACTTTTGCTGTTGATATATCTACAAATAATGGAGTAACTTGGAACAATAATATTTGGTTTAAATCAGGAAATCTAGGAAATGCATGGCATGAGGCTATTGTTGATTTGTCTTCTTTTAATACTGCACAAGTAAAATTAAGGTTGCGTGTAAAAACTGGTAATTTTAGGTCAGATGTTGCTGTAGATCAACTTGCTATTTTAGGTGGTCCAGTAACTGTTGATGGAAATTTTTTAACAGATGTAGCTAGTGCTGGGATGCATAATTTGATGTATAGTATTAATGGTTGTGATGCATTTGTTTCAATTTTTGCAAAGGAAATAAATGCAGGAGTTGATTATACTGTATGTCCTACACAAATTCCTTTCAATTTAGTAGGTGCTCCAGCTAATGGGCTTTGGGGTGGTTCTCATATTACCAATACTGCTTTAGGAACTTTTGATCCGTCTTTAGGAACAGGTGTGGCAATATCAACATATAGTTTTGATGGTTGTAGTGATACTGCTGAGGTATGGGTTGTAAATACTAATATATTAGTTGATACTTTAACTGTGTGTATAAACTCAGGGATACAATATTTAAATGGAAGTACTGCACCAAGAGTTCCTTGGAGTGGTACTTGGAGTGGACCTGGTATAGTAGTAACTGGTTCAGTAGGTCAGTTTAATCCGCTTATTACAGGGGTAGGTACACATGTAGTTACTTTTACAGCTAATGGCTGTTCCGATGATTTAATAATTAAAGTAAATCCTCAAGCAGTGTTTTTAGATACCTTAATCTGTATGTCAGCACCTGATTTTATATTAAATGTTTCTCCTATTGGAGGAAGCTGGTCAGGGAATGGAATTGTAAATACTAACCTAGGTTTGTTTTCTCCAAGTATTGCTGATACAGGAATACATACATTAGTGTATACATTAGCTAGTGGCTGTATAGATACATTTAATATTATGGTATATAATAATGTTCAACCAGTATTAAATGGTTTAGTTTCAAGCTATTGTTTTAAAGATACTAATATAGTGTTGACAATGCTGCCAGCTGGAGGAGTTCTTTCAGGAAATGGTATTAGTGCTAATTATTTCAACCCTGCTGATGCTGGTGAAGGGTATCATACTATAACGTATGAGTATGGTAGTGGAGTTTGTTTAGCAACAGTTAGTGCTATTGTTTTTGTTGGAAATGAGCTTATAGGAAATGCATATGCTACATCAGATAGTATTTGTAGTGGGGATTTTATAAATATTGGAGTAAATGCAAGTGGAGGGACCTCAAATTATAGTTTTAGTTGGGATAATAGTTTAAGTAATAGTTTTAATCATTTAGTAAACCCAGAACTAACCACATCTTATACAGTAGTTATTAGTGATGGTTGTTCTGACTCCTTAGTTAGATCAATTCCTATATATGTTCACCCTTCTTTTAGTACAAACTTTAATACTTCTAGTAAGCAGTGTTATGATACTTATGGTTTTGCCAAAGTACTAATAAACCCAGCTGGATCTTATTCTTATTTATGGAATACATCTCCACCTAAATATTCTGATAGTATTTCAGATTTGGTAAACAAGACCTATGAAGTTGAAATTAAAGATAATATTAGTAAATGTGTGGTTTCAGATACCATTACTATTCCAGGGTATGATGATTTAGTCGCTTTCTTTTTTCCAAATAAAACAGAGTGTATATCTTTATTAGATGGAAACTTTCAGTTTCTTGATAATAGTAGTGTCAACCCTAATGAATTAAGCCTTTTTTCTTATTGGGACTTTGGAGATAGTTTAACTCTTCCGTATATTTTTAGTGAAAATCCTACTCATATTTATACTGATACAGGTTTGTTTAATGTTGAACTAGTACTTGAAAATAATGGAGGTTGTATGGATTCGTTTGCTGTTCAGGTTTGTATTACCCCAGATAATAAGATATTTTATCCTAATAGTTTTACTCCAAATGGTGATTTATGTAATGATGAGTATTATGTTAAGGGAGTAGGAGAGTTTTATTATTTTAATATTAAAATTCATCAAAGGTGGGGTGGAGATATTGTTTTTGAATCGGAAGAAATAAAGTTAACACAACCTATAGATGAAATAAATATTTGTAACTCAGCGTTAATTACTGACCCTTACTATAGAATGGGTAGTTGGGATGGAATACTATTAGATGGAACAGAAGCCCCACAAGGTATTTATCCTTTTATAATTAGATATCAACAATCCAAAACTAGTCCTTTTGAGGAGGTAGTTGGATATATTACTTTAATAAGATGATTTTACTTAGCACAGGATTTGGAAATGGAACAATTACAATAACATTAATTTTATTACTAATGTTTCTTTTACTTTTATTCAGAAAGGTTTATTTTTTTAAGGGCTTAGCAGTCTTTAATAAGTTAATTTTTCCTTCCTTATATAAAAGAAATATTACCCATTTAAAAAAGCATGAACAGCTACTTCTAGCTTATAGATATTGGGTTACTAAAAACAGCTTATAGTATTACTTTTACAGGTAAAAAGATAAAGAATCACAAATCTACTTTGTGTTAAAGCACCTTTTTGAAGTGATAATAGGTATAGGAAGCTTTAATATTTGTGCCTGAAACAGGAAAAAAACAATAAATAACCTCTTAAGTTATTAACTGCTTTACCTAGTAAAATAGATTAATTAACAGTTAATTATTTGATTAGAAATCAAATAACATAAAACACTTTAATATATTGATATATAGTGTGTTATAAAATATCGTTGAAGTGCTTTGTTTTCTGTTGCTTTATGAAGTTTTATAGTTTCTAATTTTATGAAGTTTTATTTTATTAACAATAATTTTTATTCTTATCTAGTAAACATAGCTTTTGTATAGAAATTTTTTCTATATTAGTCCTGTAAAAATATTAATAACCAAAAAACAATTAAATCATGGCTTTTACGCACACAAATGAAAGAGGTACATTATACCACTTAAACAAAAAAGATGTAACATTAAAATCAACAGGTAGAGTACAAACTATTTATTATTTTTCTAAAGACTCAAGAGATACTGCTTGTGACAAACCTGATGGTTACAATGTAAAAGAAAATTCAAGAACAGGATTACCATTCTTGACAAAAAAATAATTAAGAATTTCTTAATAAAAAAAGCTCTAACATTTGTTAGAGCTTTTTTTATGCTTCTTAATCTCTTAGCATAGAGACGTAATAGAGTAGGTAGGTTACAGCAGCTAAAGCAGCAACTACATAAGTGCTTGCAGCCCATTTTAAGGCATCATCTGCATAAGTAAGTTCTTGTTCGCTAGTAATCCCTGATTGTCTTAGCCAAACTAATGCTCTTTTACTAGCATCAAATTCAACAGGAAGTGTAATTAAAGTAAATGCAGTAACTACAGCCTGTAGAATTATGAATAACATAATTAATTGCTCAAAAGAGAAGATTCCTAAGAAACTAACTCCAAATATTCCAAGTAAGAATACAGTACTCATAGCTTTATTACTTATATTTACTACAGGAACCATTTGTGAGCGCATTTGTAACCAACTATAAGCTGTAGCATGTTGTAATGCATGGCCGCATTCGTGTGCAGCTACAGCAGCAGCAGAAACGTGTCTTCCTTGATATACATCAGGGCTTAGGTTTACCGTTTTATCCATAGGATTATAATGGTCAGTTAATTTTCCAGGAACAGAAATTACCTTCACATCATATATATGGTTGTCAGCTAACATTTTTTCTGCAATTTCTTTTCCACTCATTCCTGATAGTGTAGGAACAGCACTATATTTTTTAAATTTACTCTTTAATCTTGAGCTTACTATACCTCCAATTATCATAAAGGCAATCATTATTATCCAAATCATATTTATTGTTTTTTATTGTTTTGCAAAATTAGAAAAAAATCTTCTGTAGTATACAACAATATTATAGTAGTTTTGTTGTATTAAAAATTGAATAATGGCCAAACCCTTAATTTTAGTTGCAAATGATGATGGAATTTCTGCTCCAGGAATTCGTAATTTAATTAGGATAATGAATGATTTTGGAGATGTAGTGGTAGTGGCTCCTGATGGACCGCAATCAGGTATGGGACATGCCATTACTATAGAAGCAACACTAAGGTGTGATAAGGTGGTTATTGATAAAGGCCCTCAAGAAGAATATTCTTGTAGCGGTACTCCTGTTGATTGTGTTAAGTTAGCAGTAAATCAGTTATTAGATAGAAAGCCTGATTTATGTGTTTCTGGAATTAATCATGGTTCTAACTCATCAATAAATGTAATCTATTCAGGAACGATGTCGGCTGCTGTAGAGGGAGCCTTAGAAGGAATTCCATCTATTGGTTTTTCATTACTTGACTATGCACATAATGCTGATTTCTCTGAGGCAGAGAAATACATAAGGCAAATAACACAATCAGTACTTGATAATGGAATGGATAGAGGAGTTTGTTTAAATGTAAACTTCCCTAAAACAAAGCAAGATGAAGCACTAAAAGGAATTAAAGTTTGTAGACAAGCAAATGCAAATTGGGAAGAGGAGTTTGAAGAAAGAGTTGATCCTAAAGGAAGAACCTATTACTGGTTAACAGGTAAATTTGTAAACTATGATAAAGGGACTGATACAGATGAATGGGCTTTAGAAAACCATTATGTTTCAGTAGTTCCAGTACAGTTTGATGTAACTGCTTACCCTTCAATTTCAGTATTAAACAAAATGTTATTAGATGAATAGAGATGCTTTAAAAGGATTTTTAATTGGAGTGCTTGCTCCAATAGTTGCATTTGTTATTTATGTAGGATTTTATTTGGAAGTAGAATTAGATACAGCCATACATACTATTGAAAGGATGGGAACAGTAACACATCATATCAGTTTGGCTGTTTTTGCAACCAACTCAATATTATTTTTTATGCATATTAAAACCTACAAAGAAGAGGTAGCAAGAGGAATACTTGGAGCAACAATAGTCTATGCTTTTTTAGTAATGATATTAATATTGATTTAGTGTGAAATATTATCTTATTACAGGTGAGCCTTCGGGTGATTTACATGCAGCAAACTTAGTACATGAGTTAAAAAAATGTAATGATGATTTGCAAATACGGGCTTGGGGTGGAGAGCGTTTAATTGCTGAAGGAATATCCTTAGCAAAGCATATAAAGGATACAGCATTTATGGGGCTTTGGGAAGTATTGAAAAACCTTAAAAGCATAAAGCAAAACTTAGATTTTTGTAAACAAGATATCTTAGCTTATAAGCCTGATGCTCTTATTTTAGTAGACTATCCAGGTTTTAATTTAAAGATTGCTGAATTTGCAAAGCAAGAGGGGATAAAAGTATTTTATTATATATCACCTAAGGTTTGGGCTTGGAATAAAAGCAGAGTTAAGAAGCTTAAAAAATATGTTGATGAGTTATTAGTTATATTTCCATTTGAGGTAGACTTTTTTAAGAAAAATGGAATGAAAGTAACCTATGTTGGCAATCCATTATTAGACGAGATAAAAAAGCAAAATTTTACTTTTACTTATAGTACTGATAAACCTATTATTGCTTTATTTCCTGGCAGTAGAAAGCAAGAGCTAGAACGTATACTTCCTGAAATGTTAACAGTTGTAGATAGTTACCCTAATCATCAGTTTGTTATAGCAGCAACTAATACTTTTAGTAAGAAGTATTATAGTTCTTTTATAGGAAAAAGAAATGTTGCACTTGTTTTTGATGAAACTTATGGCTTATTGTCTAAAGCAACAGCAGCATTAGTTACTTCAGGAACAGCTACTTTAGAAACAGCTTTGTTTAAAGTGCCACAGGTAGTTTGTTATAAAACAAATTGGCTTACCTATACTTTAGCTAAGGCATTAGTTAAAATTAAATATATATCCTTAGTAAATATTATTATGGATAAAGAAGTAGTTAAAGAATTAATTCAAGATAATCTTAATTCAAATAATTTAAAAATAGAGTTAGATAAGGTGTTAAATGAAAAGGAGCCTATCTTAATAAATTATGATAAGCTCCAGGATATTTTAGCTAATAAAGGAGCTTCAAAAAAAGCAGCTCAACTTATTACTTCTTTTTAGAAAGAAATCTTATTTGTATAGCGATGCATTCATTAGCTCCTAGGCTGTAAGAGTAAGAGTCAACTTCTGTTTCTATTTCTCCAAGAATTCCTAAATCATGAACTCCATAAACTTTATAGTTTAGGTTTGTACCAATTGAGTTGGACCACTGTATTGTTGAGCTAACATAGGTTTCTTCATAGCAATTTGGAATTCCATCAGCAATAAAATCAGGAATAGGGTATTCACTACCAATACTAATAAAAGTTCCTGGAGACTCTTCAACATAATAATCTAATCTGTCAAAATTTGCAGAATTTAACTCTGTTGCTGTAATATGATCATAAAAGAAAACAAGATCTGCCTCAAATATACAGCTTCCATCATCAAAATCGGCATTACGCTCATAGTTGATTGCTGCTGGCTCAGTACAGCCCTCAGTTTCAATTCTACAGGAATTAAATAGTATTGCTAAGGTAGAGAATAAGAGTATCTTTTTCATGCTTGATAATTTTAAACAAATATATTAAATTTATCGAAATGAATACTTGGAATAAAATACCACTTTTAAGATTATTACTCCCCTTAATATTAGGAATATCCTTTTCTATATATATTAATATAGGTCCTAATATTTTAATATACATATTGTTAGGTGTACTATTGGGATTGTTATTGGTTTATAGTTTGAAAAAATATTTTACAGTTTATAAAAGGAGATGGGTTTTTGGGTTATTAATTCATTTGTTTATTTTTTTTATTGGAGCTGTTATTTTGGAAATTAATAAGCCAAATAATTTAAGAAATAATTTCATTACTTATACCAGTTCAGAAAGTATTGTTAGCCTTGATGAGGATGTAATTGTTAAGAAGAATTCAAATAAAGTTCTTGTAAATGTATTATTTGTAAAACAAGATGATAAGTGGATTTCTACTTCTGGTAAAGCAATATTATACTTTACAATAGACTCGTTGTCTAATGAGCTTTTATATGGAGAATATCTTTTAGTTAGTGGGGAGTGGAAAACCATAGGTCCTCCTAAAAACCCAGCTCAATTTAATTATAAGAATTACTTGTCAAATATTGGAGTTACAGCTCAGCAGTATTTAAGTTCTTCTCAATGGAAAAAGATGGGGATTAAGAATAAAAGCTCTTTAAAAGGGAAAGCTTTCATTTACCAAAAAAGATTACTTAATTTATTAAAGCAGAATTTTAAGAATAATGAGTTAGCTGTAATTTCAGCATTACTAATAGGTTATAAAGACTTATTAGCAAGAGAAATGCTACAGTCTTATGCTGCTACAGGAGCTGTGCACATATTAGCAGTTTCTGGTTTACATGTAGGTATTATATATGTTGTAATTAATTCATTATTGTTATTTCTTAGAAAAATAAAATATGGTAATTATATAAAGTCGATATTGCTGTTAATTATTCTTTGGATGTATGCTTTATTAACAGGATTGTCTCCATCGGTGCTTAGGGCAACAACTATGTTCTCATTTATTATTGTTGGAAAGGCTTTGAATCGACAAACAAACATTTACAATACTTTAGCAGCATCAGCTTTTGTTTTGCTTGCTTATAATCCTTTTTTATTATTACAGTTGGGTTTTCAATTATCTTATCTTGCAGTTATAGGTATTGTTTATTTACAACCAAAACTAGTTAGTCTAATTGAAGTTCCTAATTGGTTATTAAATAAGATATGGATTATTAGTACAGTTGCTGTTGCTGCTCAGCTTGCAACTTTTCCTCTGGTACTGTATTATTTTCATCAGTTTCCAACTTATTTTTTACTTTCAAATATTATAATTATTCCTTTAGTAACACTTATAATAAATTTGAGTGTGTTGTTGTTTGTTTTTTCTTTTATTCCTGTTGTGTTTAACGTTTTAGTTCTAGTAGTTAATAATTTACTTTTTATTCAGAATACCTTAGTTATTTGGTTTCAAGAGTTGCCTTATTCACTTAAAACGGGTATTAGTATTAATTTAATAGAAGTATTACTTATTTACTTAATGCTATTTTTACTTATATATGCTTGGGTATATAAAAAAGCAAGAAGTATGCAATTTGGGTTAATTATTGCAATAGTATTTATGACGATGCAAATACAGGAGAATAGGAAGATTGACAAACAGCATATTATTGTTATTTATGATGTTCCTAAATACAGTGCTATTGATTTTTTTAATGGAAGGGATAATTATTTTATAGCTTCAAGTCAATTAGGTGAAGATCAACAAAAGGTAGCTTTTTTTCTGCAGAATTTCAGATGGAAAAAGGGGGTAGTAAAAACAGATTTAGTAAGCAGCAATTTTGAAAGAGAAAATTTTTATAGGAGTAAGAATTATATTAAATTTTTTGAGACAAGAATCTTATTATGGGATAAGGGTTTTTTAAAACCAATTAATAATTTAACATTTGATTATATCATAGTTTCTGGTAAAGTTAAACTTGATTTGGAAAACATAAATTGCAAACAAGTTGTAATTGATTCCTCAGTTTCAAAGTATAATTGGGAACAAATAAAAAAGGAATGCCTTAAATGGGACATTCCTTTTTATAATGTAAATATGGAGGGTGCTTTTATTTTCTCTTTCTATTAATAAATGTTTTAAATAATGATTTGTTACTGCCTTTAATCATCTTGGAGTTTGAATTGTCTAAAGGGAAATCTTCTCTTTTAAATTCAATTTTATTTTCAAATTCATTAAAATAAACAGTATCGTTCAGTATCGGGTTTCCATAATGTGTAAAAGTATCTAACTCATTTTTACTGTATTTTAAAGTGCTTGATGTTAGTGTGTTGATTTCAAGATCTATTGAGTCGTTGATCGTTAGTAAATTACCATTCTTAATCCAAGTGTAGGTTATATCATATATACTTCCGTCTAATATAGTTGTTGTTTCTTTTAGAGTTCCATCAGATTTAAAATTAATATATGTTGATGCTATTCCCCAAGAAGTATCGCCTGGAATCATAATTTCGCTTATAGAATATGTAACTACTTTTTTCCCATTAGGGTAGGAAGTGTAATAGCCTTCAGTTTCGCTATAATTCATTTCTATAAATTCCCAACCTCCTAATATACTATAAGTGCAAGAACCATCATCCTTGTCAGCATCTGCATTAAAGTTTGTTGCAACTGAATCTGTACAGCCTTCTTCTTTCTTACAAGCAGCGAATATTAAAGATACAGCGAATAGTGTATAAAGTAATTTTTTCATAATCGTTTTTAAAATTTATTTTTGACAAAATTACAAATTAACATATTGAGTAAACTCAGTATTTATACTGATAGAATTGAACTTTTATTTTGAGTAACTTATGTATTAAAACTTTATCCCCCAACTCTCTTATAATTATAACCTTCTTTCCCAAGGATATCCATTACTTTATCCCGTACATCACCTTGTATGATTATTTCTCCATTTTTAGCACTTCCACCAACACCACATTTAGCTTTTAGTTTTTTACCTAGGCTTTTTAGGTCTTCAGCTGTTCCTACAAAATCCTTTATGATAACAGCAATTTTCCCTGCTCTATGTTTATCAATACATACCTTCAGATGTTGTTGATTATTAGGAAGAGTTTCTAATTCATCATTTTCATATTCATATTCAAAATCAGGGTTGGTGGAATACATAACTCCTTTTCTGTTTTTTCCTTTTTTAGCCATGAGGGGTAAATATTTTTAAAGTATTAGGGTGTATTTTTACTGTTATAGGATTTTTAAGTTCTTTTGGTTCTCCATCAAGATGAACCAATCCGCTTTCTGTTTTAATTTCCATACTAGTAGCTTGTATAATTTCAGCATATTTGGATAAATGTGTTTTTCCTTGGGCTACTTTTAATAAAAAACCTGGAATTTTCCATTTTGGAAAGTCTTTAATGATAACAAAATCTAATAATCCATCACTAATATCTGCTAGGGGGGAAATACGAGCATCATTACCATATTGACTAGCATTTGCAAAAGCAATTAAGTAAGCAGCTACAGTTCTTTCTGTTCCATTATAATTTATGGTGTATTTTTTTGGTTTATAACCTAATTCCTTAGTAATAAGCTTTACATAGTTTATAAAGCCTCGTATTTCCAAATTAGAAAATAGATTTGCAATATGGGCATCAAACCCTACTCCAGATACATTTACAAAAGGAAGTCCATTAGCTGAGCAACTATCAATAGTTTTAATACTACAATGTTTTAGCTGTTCAATTGCTATTTGTATATCACGTTTCATTCCAAGATGAAAGGCAAAACCATTTCCTGATCCACAAGGAATAACCCCTAAAGCAGTATTGCTTCCAATGAGGGCTTTAGCACATTCGTTAACAGTGCCATCTCCACCAACAGCAATTACTACAGTTATAGCATCTTTTATTGCCTGTTTGCTAAGTAGTGTTGCATCGTTTGCTTTCTTAGTATATACAATATCATACTCTTCTTCTTTCAGGTTTTGGGCAATTATTAGTTCGATTCCTTTCTGTTTTCCTGTACCTGATATTGGATTAATGATAAACCTAATTTTCATAATATATTTTATTGTTTATCATTTTTTGATTATAGGTTTGTTTTATGGCTTTTAGTAGTATAATATCACTGTCATTTGCAGTACTAATGGTATTAAGCCCCCAATCGCTATAAGTAGGGTACTCTTCAGCTTTATTATTAATAATGCCATTCTGGGTAATAAAACGATACTGATTCTGTAGCATACTTATAGCCCATTGCTCTTTACTAAACATTGACTTTCCAAAAGAAAAATAAGGTTTATTGTAATTAATCATTTCAAGTGTAGTTGGCATAATATCAATCTGTTGTACAATATTAGTATTTATACCTTTTAAGCTTCCATCACCTTTATAAATAAGCATAGGTATGGCATACCTTCCTAGTTTGTTTTTGTATTCCTTATTATACCGAACTCCTGAAGTATGGTCGGCAGTAATTATAAATAGTGTGTTTCTAAACCATTCTTCATTCTTTATAGAATTAAAAAACTCTTCCATAGCATAGTCACTATATTTTATCGTTTCACGTATTCCAATTTCTTCATTCTCAATTTTATAATCTTTAGGTAGTACATAGGGTGGGTGAGAGCTTAAAGAAAATAAGGTAGTAAAGAAAGGTTTTTGTTTTATTTTTAGATGTTGTGCAAAGTACTGCATAAAAGGTTTGTCATAAATTCCCCAACTACCATCAAAGTCAGCATTATTACCGTATTCTTCTAAACCATAATATTCTTGAAACCCTGCTCTTCTACTAAAACTATAGAATCCCATAGTACCTCTACTTCCTCCATGGTAAAAGGAAGTATTGTATCCTTCATGGTTTAGTAAGGAGGCTAGGCTCTCAAATTTATTCTGAGCATAGTTAGAGGTGATGAATGGATTGTTCATAAGGGTTGGTAGTCCGGCTGTAATTGCTGGCAGCCCTTCAATAGATTTGAGACCATTTGCATAGGCATTTTCAAAAGTTAATCCTTCTTGCATTAGGCTATCTAAAAATGGAGTATAACCTTCTCCGTTATTATAATATCCTATAAACTCTTTAGAATAGCTTTCCATAATTAGTATTACTATATTTATAGGTTTGACTATTCCTGTATTAGCAGATTTAATAGGAGAGTATATATTATTTAATTCATCAGTATTGTAGTAATTATGATTTGTTAAGGGGTTATTTTCAATAGAGTGTAGGATACAAAATGGGGTGTTAAGAATTAAGCCATTATTAGTAGATCCACATAGTTCACCAGCATTAATAGTTTTTATAGGCTTTAGTTGTAATCCTCCTCTAGCAGAAACTATAAATATTCCTATAGATAATATAACTATCAGAAGAGATTTTGGTAATAATTTGAGTTTAAGTTTTATCTTATAATTAGGTAGGTCTTTTATTTTAATAAGTAGCCAAATTTGAACTAAACTAAATAGTGTAATTGGCCAAAAATCCTTCATGTATTGAGGAATGATATTTTTTGCATCACTTCCTAGTTGTAATAGTTGAAAAAAATCAGCTGTAGAGCGTTTTTGAGTAAATCGGAAATATTCAATATCAACATTATTGATTAATATAAATGGGATGTTAACACCATAAAATAATAAATTGGTTGCTTTTTTATAATAGCGATGTTTCCTTAGGTTATGAGGAAAAAGAAGTAAGATAAACAAGGGAAGGTTAATGTATACTAAGGCAGAAATATCAAAGCGAATACCTTCAATAAATTCTAAAAGAGTAGCGTTGTTAAAACTATCAATATTATTAAGGTAAAAATAAATTCTACTACTACTGTAGATAAGTAGCAATAGGAATATCCGTTTTAAATAAACTAATAGGTATACTGTTGATTTCATTTATTTATCGCAACAATTTTTATCTTCACAATTAGCGTCTTTTTTAAAGATTCTCTTTACTATTATATAACTTGCAACACCAAAAAATATCCCTACAATAAACTCTTGCCAATTCATCTTTTAAATTTTTAACAAAGTAAAGAAATATTAAGTAGTTTTGAACCCAAATAAATGATAGATGCAATTTAATAGAAAGGGAATATCGGATAAGGAGTTGTTAACTTTATATAAGGCTATACTCACTCCACGATTGATAGAGGAAAAAATGCTTATTTTATTACGCCAAGGTAAAATTTCAAAATGGTTTTCTGGAATAGGGCAAGAGGCTATCTCAGTTGGGGTAGCATCAGCCTTAGATTTGGATGAGTATATCTTGCCTATGCACAGAAACTTAGGCGTTTTTACAACTAAAAATGTTCCTTTAAATCGTTTATTTTCCCAATTTCAGGGTAAGGAAAATGGTTTTACAAAAGGGCGTGATCGTTCCTTCCATTTTGGAACAAAAGAGCATCATATTGTAGGGATGATTTCTCATTTAGGACCCCAGCTTGGGGTTGCTGATGGTATTGCTTTAGCTAATAAGTTAAAGGATAATAAAAAAACTACGGCAGTATTTTCAGGTGATGGAGGAGCAAGTGAGGGTGATTTTCATGAGGCTTTGAATGTTGCTGCTGTTTGGGATTTACCTGTGATATTTGTTATTGAAAACAATGGTTATGGTTTGTCTACTCCTAGTAGTGAGCAGTTTAGATGTAAGCAATTTGCTGATAAAGGGATTGGTTACGGTATGGATGCTTATACTATTGATGGAAATAATATCTTAGAAGTATATAGTGCTGTGAAAGATATTAAAAGCCAAATTGCTAAAAATCCTAAGCCTGTAATTTTGGAATGTATGTCTTTTAGGATGAGAGGACATGAGGAAGCTTCAGGAACAAAGTATGTGCCAAATGAATTGCTGGAGCTTTGGGCTAAGAAAGACCCTGTAGATAATTATGAAGCCTTCTTAATTAAGGAGGGTTTACTTACTGATGCTAGTATTGAAGCACTAAAAAAAGAAATTAAAACAGCGGTGAATAAGGCTTGGGCTACTGCGGATGCTGAGCCAAGAATTGAATCTACACCAGCAAAAGAAATTGCTGATATTTATAAAGATTTTACAGTTGATACTATAGAGAAATCAGCAAATAAAACAGAGAAAAGATTAATTGATGCAGTGTCGGATGGTTTAAAACAATCTATGGAAAAGCATGATAATTTGATTATTATGGGACAAGATATTGCTGATTATGGTGGAGTATTTAAGATTACTGATGGCTTTATGGATGCTTTTGGTAAGGAGCGTGTACGTAATACTCCTATTTGCGAATCTGCAATTGTTAGTGCAGCATTAGGGCTATCAATTAATGGTTATAAAGCAGTAATGGAAATGCAATTTGCCGATTTTGTTACTTCAGGATTTAATCCAATTATTAATAATCTTGCTAAAACTCATTACAGATGGGGTGAGAATGCTGATGTGGTAGTACGTATGCCAACAGGGGCTGGAGTAGGAGCAGGTCCTTTTCACTCTCAATCTAATGAAGCTTGGTTTACGCATACCCCAGGGTTAAAAGTAGTTTACCCTGCTTTTCCTGAAGATGCAAAAGGACTTTTGGCAGCTGCAATTAATGATCCAAATCCTGTAATGTTTTTTGAACATAAAGCACTTTATCGTAGTTTATCTGAGCCTGTATGTGATGACTATTTTACGCTTAAAATAGGTAAAGCAAAGCAAATAAAAGAAGGAAATGATGTAAGTATTATTACTTATGGTATGGGAGTGCATTGGGCTTTAGAGGTTTTAAAGAATAATCCAGAGATATCAGCCGATGTTATTGATTTAAGAACTCTTGTTCCTTTAGATAAAGAAACAGTGCTTCAGTCTGTAAAAAAGACATCAAGGGCTATAGTATTGCATGAAGATTGTATGATAGGAGGTTTTGGGGCAGATTTAGCAGCATTAATTTCTGATGAGTGCTTTGAGTATTTAGATGCTCCTGTAAAGCGCTCAGCCTCTTTAGATACACCTGTGCCTTTTGCTTTTGAATTAGAAGATGACTTCTTGGCAAAAGCTAGGTTTGAGGAACAATTAAAAGAATTATTAAATTATTAACCTAAGTTATAGATTATGGAAAAGAATACAGCAGCAAATAAGCAAATAGATGCTTCGAGAATAAAAGTATTTTTATCGGATGTTGATGGAGTGCTTACTGATGGAAGTATGTATTATACGGAGTCAGGAGATGAGCTAAAAAAATTCTGTGTTTATGATGGAATGGGTTTTCAATTGTTGCAAAAAACAGGAGTAAAGGTAGGAATCCTTACGACTGAGGATATGCAACTTAATAGAAGAAGAGCAAAGAAATTAGGTTTAGATTTTGATTTTCATGGTGCAAAAGATAAATTGTCAATAGCACAGAATTTATGCGATGAGTTAGGAATTACTCTTAATGAAATGGCTTATATTGGTGATGATGTAAACTGTTTTGAATTGCTTAGTAATGTTGGTATTGCTGCTTGTCCTGAAAATGCAGTGGCTAAAATAAAAGCAATTGAAGGTATAATTCATTTGCAAAAGAAAGGAGGTGATGGTGCTGTAAGAGAGTTTATTGAACTCATGATGAATGCTTAAAGCTTGAGAGTTCTAATAATTGATAATAATGATTCGTTTACTTATAATCTAAAGCATTATGTAGCTCAGTTTATTAATGATATTGAGGTTATTAGAGGTGATAGATTAAAATTAGATGCTGTTGCTAATTTTGATAGAATAATACTCTCCCCAGGACCAGGGTTGCCTAGTGAACATCCTATATTAGAACAAGTACTAGCAAAGTATAAAATCTTAAAACCTATCTTGGGTATTTGCCTTGGGCAGCAAGCAATAGCAATGCATTTTGGTGCTGAATTGGAAAACCTTAAAGCAGTAAAGCATGGGGTGAGCTCAAAATTAAATCATTTTAATAATTGTACTATTTTTAAGGGTTTACCTGCAACCTTTAATGTTGCTCATTATCATTCTTGGGCAGTTAAAAAAGAAAATTTTCCAGAAGAGTTATTAATTACTTCTGAAAACGAGGAGGGGATTATTACTTCTATAGCTCATAAAGAATATTCAATAACGGCTTTACAATTTCATCCTGAATCGATTCTTACTGAACATGGGTTACAGTTAATTAAAAACTGGTTGTATTCTTAGTTGTATTCTGGTACAAACCAATCTTTTCTTTTCTCAAATTTTAGGTCTCGTAAGGCAGACGCTTTTACCCTGATAGTAATAGTGTAACTTTGGTGAAATCCTGTAGGAATCCAATTAAATAGCATTTCCCAACAATGTAAATCTCTATAGATATCTACAGAGGTATAGGTAAGTTCTTTTTCATCAAAATCATAACCCGAACGGAATCCTATTTTCCATTTTGGTGTGATTTTTATGTTTCCTGAAAAAGTTAAAGATTGTGTTGTGTCGGCATAAGCAGAGGATTTGTATCCTTTATTATAGGTTAATCCGTAATCAGCATTTAAATTCCAAGGAATGCTATAAAAATCTCTTTCTTCATCTTTCTCTTTCTCTTCTTCAGTTCTTTTTTTACCAAAGCTTTTGTCATTTAGTTTTATGCCTATTGTTGTGGAAAGAGAAGTAAGACGTGCTAATCGTTTATTTGCATTTAGCTCAAAAGTATTAATGTTCTGTGTTTGTTCTTTATTACTCGTGTAAGGGTCGTATCTACTGAAAAATGTAATATTAAATACATCAAGGAATCGAGTACGAGCATTTAAAGTTATATCACTTAGATTTAAAGAATCAGCAAATATGTTATAGGAAGAAGAAAGGTTAAGACTTTCTAATAACTTAACCTTTTTTAGGTTTTCTACTGTGTCTTTCTTGCTTCTTGTTTTTAGTTCCAGAATATTATTTAAATTAAAAGTAATATTTCCTGACTTTCCTTTTCCAGGGCTACCATATACTCCATTTTGCATTGTGGAGTAGGTATGTGTATTTCCTATGGTATCTGATTGTACAGTTTTGTAATAGCCATACTTTTCATTAGAAAAATCAGGATTGTACTTGAAAGTTAAGTTAGGAGTAATTACATGTCTAATAGCTGCAAGCTTACTTTTCTTAAACTGTACCATACCATAGATTTTGGTATTTAATCCTGCGGACATACTATAGTTATGAGCTCTAGTGAATTTTTTTAAGGTGTCAGTAATAACACTGTTTGATATTGGGTCCCAGTTCTTTTCAATTTGAGAAAGGTACCATCTTTCAGTAAGACTAAAACTAGGAGAAAGAGTGAAATGTTTTAGTACTTTAATAGAGGTACTAATAGGGATGTTGTGTTGCATTCCATTTCTGAATTTTGCTAAAGAATTTTGTTGAAATAGTAAGGAGTCAGCTATTGAAATGTCATTTTTAGTATTCATAGTATATCTAATACCAATTTTATGATACCAATGTGATTTTCCTTTTTTTCCTAATTTCTTAAAAGGTGAAATTCGGTTCATATTAAAAGTGATGCTAGGAACAGTAAGATTTACAATCTTAGTTTTAGTATTTTGGCTGTGATTGATATTTGTACTTAAATTAAATGGAGTTCCTTCCCAATTTTTGCTTAAGCTAATACTTGAAACAAAGGTATTCGTTAAAAAATCATTTGCATTATAAGAATTATTTTTATGAAAAGTGCTACTTCCTGCATTTACATTTGCTGAGAATTGTAGAGAAGGGTTTGCTTTTGGGTCCTGATAATGTTTCCAAATAATATTAAAGTCTTTTTTTGTGCTGTAATCTGGGAATCCTTTTTCACTGTTAACCATATTACCGTAGCTTAGGTTTAAGTTACCGTAATATTTATACCTGTTTTTATAGCGTAAGAATGATCTTAGATTCCAACTTCCTTTAGTGTAAATATCGCTTTTTAAAGCTAAGTCTATTTTGTCGTTCATGGCAAAATAATACCCTCCATTTCTTAAGTAAAAACCTAGGTTGGTAGATTCTCCATAAGATGGAATTATAATTCCAGAGCTTTTTTTATTTTGATTAGGAAAGTATCCAAAAGGAAATAATAATGGGGTAGGTATCCCAAAAAAAGTAAGGTAAGCAGGGCCTGTTATAATTTTTTCTCCAGGGATAACTTTAATTTTATTTGCTCTTATTGCATAATGTGGTTTTTCAGCACTACAGGTAGTATAATCACCTTTTTTTAAATAGAATATATCATCTTCAGTTTTTTTAACTGTTTTTCCTAAAATATAGCCTTCACCTTCTTTAGTTGCTATTTTTTTTACAATACACTTCTTATTTTTAAAATTGTAAGTAATCTCATGAGCTTTGAAACTTTCTGCACCTTCAGTAAATACAGGATGTCCTATAGTATTTCCTGCGGTATCTGTTTTTGTAGTGGCATAAATTGTATTTTTATTCCAGTCTATTTCAATATAAGCAGCGGTAATTGTTGTTTGTTGATATTTTATTACTGCATCTCCATATAAATATGCTTTTCGATTAATAATATCCAACTTTAAAGAGTCTTTAGCTGATTTGTCAATTATATCTTCAAAGTAAGTATCGCCTTTAGTGTTAGCTAAACTGTCGTTTAAAACTGGTGTATTCGCACTTGCAGAATTGTTAATTAATCCTGTTAATAAGAATAAGAAAAGCAATAAATTTTGAGCTTTTAAGTTCAATCTTAGTATTATATTTGTATCAAATGTAAGCGTTAAAATATCGTGCCAAAACTACTTAATTTATATCATTTATGTTCCAGAAACGCAATCTGGATATTTTTATTGAGCATATTATTTTTAAACACCTCATTTACAGAGGATAAAAAGACTGCAAATGGTAAAATAAAAACTATAGTAATTGATCCTGGACATGGTGGAAAGGATTCAGGAACTATGGGCACTAAGAGATATACTCAGTATGAGAAACATATTGCGTTAGCTATTTCCTTAAAATTAGGAGCATATATTGAAAAGGCCTTTCCAGATGTTGAAATAATATATACAAGAAAGACTGATGTTTTTTTGGAGTTACGGGAAAGGACAGAACTAGCAAATAAAGAAAAAGCTGATTTATTTATATCTGTACATTGTGATGGGTTTACTAACCCAGATGCCTTTGGAGCTAGTGTTTTTGTGATGGGAATGAGCAAGCTAAAGGCTAATATGGATGTAGCCATACGAGAGAACTCGGTGATGTATATGGAGAATGATTTTAAGGAAAAATATGACGGTTTTGATCCTAAGTCCCCTGAAAGTTATATTGTTTTTTCATTGATGCAAAATACTTTTCTTGATCAGTCTTTAAGTATTGCGGAAGAAGTAGAGCAGCAATTTGCAACCAGAGCTAATAGAAAAAGTAGAGGTGTAAAACAAGCACCTTTTTATGTTATTAGTAGAGTTAATATGCCTTCTATTCTTGTTGAAGCAGGTTTCTTAACCAATCCTAAAGAGGAAGATTTTTTACAAACAAAAATAGGACAAGATTATATAGCCTCAGCAATATTTAGGGCCTTCAGGAATTATAAAGAGAATTTTGAGGGAGCAACTGCAGAAGCAAATACTATTGAAAAAACTCCTATTGTAAAGGAAGAAAAAGAAGTAAATGAAAAGCCAGTTATTGTTAAAAAGCAAACTCCTAAAGTTACTAGCGACCTTATTTTTAAAGTACAGATTGGAACTTATTTAAAATCTATGATTAATACTCCATTGTTTAAAGAAATAAATGCGGAGGAACAGAGTATTAATGGAACCTATAAATATTTTGTAGGAGATATTACTGATAAGAAGGATGCTGATAGTTTAAAACTTGAATTAAGAACAAAAGGGTTTAAAGGAGCTTTTGTAGTAGCTTTTTATAAAGGAAAGCTTATTTCAACAAAAGAAGCACTAGATTTGCAAACGAAAAATAGTATTAATGAATAGAGAATTAAAAATTGGTTTTGTAGCTTTAGTTGCTATAATTGCCTTAATATTAGGTTTAAATTATCTTAAAGGACTTAAGGTATTTAGCACAGAAAGAACTTTTTATGCAGTGTATGAAGATATTGGAGGTTTACAGCTTGGAAGTCCAGTTTTAATAAATGGTTATAAAGTAGGTATGGTTAGTGATATATCTTTATTAGCTACTCAAAATCAGAACTTATTAGTAAGCTTTAGTATTGATCAAGAATTTAATATTCCTGTTAATTCGCTTTGTAGAATTGTTAATCAAGATTTAATGGGCTCAAAAGGTGTGTCTTTAATTCTTAGTAAGGATACACTTATATCTAGTAGTGGAGATACACTTAAGAGTGATATGGAATCAAGCCTACAGGAAGAAGTAAATGCACAAATATTACCTTTAAAAAATAAAGCAGAAGAGTTAATAGGTTCTGTTGACTCAGTAATGGCAATTGTTACAGCTGTATTAAATAAAGATACACGACAAAGTCTTACAAATAGTTTACAAAGCTTAGATAAAACATTTGCTTTAATGTCTGAAACTATGGTAAAGGTAGATAGTATGGTTGATAAGAATGATGAGCGAATAGCTAAGGTAATAAAAAATCTAGAGTCTATAACTACTAATCTTGAAAGTGGCAATGGTGAGGTCAAACGTATTTTGGAGAATTTCGCATCATTATCCGACTCTTTAGCACAATCAAATATTACAGCTACTTTACAGAATGTAAATGCAATTACAAATAAAATTAATCAAGGTGAAGGAAGTATTGGTTTATTAATGAAGGATGATAAACTATATAAGAATTTTGAAGAGTCAACAAAGCAGTTAGCTGCCTTATTAGAAGATATAAAATTAAATCCTAAGAGGTATGTTACTTTCTCAATAATAGGAGGAGGTAAGAAGTCATATCAAGAACCAAAATCAGAATAAGTATGGGAATTTCAAATATAATATTTTTACTGCTTTTTGCAGTTGCTATTTCAGTTTTTACAATAAACCTTAAGCGTATAATTGCTAATATCAAATTAGGAAGGGAAATTGATAGAACAGATAGAAAATCAGATAGGTTAAAGAATATGATTAGAGTTGCTTTAGGGCAATCAAAAATGTTAGATAGACCAATTGCAGGAGCATTGCATGTATTAGTTTATGCAGGATTTTTAATTATAAATATAGAGGTAATTGAAATTATTATTGATGGTGTTTTTGGAACACATAGGTTTTTAGCATCAGTACTCCCTTTATCATTATACAACTTCCTAATAGGTTCATTTGAGATATTAGCAATTTTAGTTTTACTTGCTTGTGCTATCTTTTTAGTAAGAAGAAATATAGTGCGTATAAAACGCTTTTGGAGTAAAGAAATGACTGCTTGGCCTAGAACAGATGCGAATCTTATTTTGGTATTTGAAATTTTATTGATGAGTGCTTTCCTTTTTATGAATGCAGCAGATGCTATTGTTCAGAGCAGAGGAATGTCGGCTGTAAATGCAGGTTCATTCCCTGTATCACAGTTTTTAATTCCTTTAATTGATGGGATGTCAACAGAAGGCTTACATTTATTGGAACGTATAACTTGGTGGTTTCATATTGTAGGAATTTTAGGATTTATGAATTATGTGCTAATTTCAAAACACTTACATATTTTCTTTGCTTTCCCAAGTACTTATTATGCAAACTTAAACCCTTTCGGACAGCTTACTAATTTGGAGTCAGTAACTAAAGAGGTTAAGTTAATGATGGATCCTAATGCTGATCCATATGCAGCACCTCCAGCAGATGCGGCGCCTGCACAATCATTTGGAGCAAAAGATGCAACTGATTTAAATTGGGTACAACTTCTTAATGCTTACAGTTGTACTGAATGTGGTAGATGTACTTCTAACTGCCCTGCTAATCAAACAGGAAAGGCATTATCTCCACGAAAAATATTAATGGATACCAGAGATAGAATTACAGAAATTGGTGACAATAATAGAAAAGGTATAACAGATGAAAAATCTTTATTAGGAGATTATATTACACATGAAGAATTATGGGCATGTACAACTTGTAATGCTTGTACAGATGCTTGCCCTATAAATTTAGATCCTTTATCGGTTATTATTGATTTAAGAAGGTATTTAGTAATGGAAGAGTCAGCTGCACCAACAGAGCTTAATATGATGTTTACTAATGTAGAAAATAATGGAGCTCCTTGGCAATTTCCAGCTGTTGACAGGTTAAAATGGAAAGATGAGTAAAATGGATTTAGTAGAGAAAATTGTTGATGGAAAGCATATTAGTCCTGTACTTCCTGATGAGGTGAAAAATTACCTAATTGATATTGATGGTACAATCTGCGATGACATTCCTAATGAAGAGCCAGAACGTATGGCAACAGCAGCATTGTATCCTGATGCTTTAGAAACGCTTAATAATTGGTATGAGCAAGGGCATTATATTACTTTTTTTACCTCAAGGGTAGAGCAGCATAGAGAAGTAACAGAAGTTTGGTTAAAAGAAAATGGGTTTAAATACCATGGCTTATTAATGGGTAAACCTAGAGGAGGAAATTATCATTGGGTAGATAACCATATTGTAAGAGCTACCCGATTTGATGGTAAGTTTACCGATTTGGTTGAAAAGGAAGTTAAAATACAAGTATTTAAATCATAAGTTATGAGTGATATTACAGTAAAAACAATGGCTGAATTTATGGCCGAAGGTAAAGAAGCTGATGTGCTATTTTGGGTAGGGTCAGCAGGAAGTTTTGATGACAGAGCAAAGAAAATAACCCGTTCCTTTGTAAAGATTATGAATGCTGCAAATGTAAACTTTGGGGTATTAGGAACTGAAGAATCATCATCAGGAGATGCTGCTAAAAGAGCTGGAAATGAGTTTCTTTTCCAAATGCAAGCGATGATGAATATTGAAGTAATGAATGCTTATAATGTAAAGCGTATAGTTACTACTTGTCCGCACTCATATAATACCCTTAAAAATGAATATAAAGGCTTAGGAGGTGATTATATAGTACAACATCATACAGAGTTTATTGAGGAACTAGTAGCTACAGGAAAGCTTGTTATAAAAGAAAACCTAAAAGGACAAAAGGTTACTTATCATGACCCTTGCTATTTAGGGCGTGCTAATGATGTATATGATGCACCAAGAAATTTAATTTCAGCTTTAGGAGTTGATTTAGTTGAGATGCCAAAGAATAAGCGTAAATCTTTTTGTTGTGGAGCTGGTGGAGCACAGATGTTTAAAGAACCAGAAAATGGTACTGCTGATGTAAATATTGTAAGAACTAAAGAGGCTTTAGCTATAAAACCGAATGTTATTGCAACAGGTTGTCCGTTTTGTAACACTATGATGACTGACGGTGTAAAGATATTAGATGAAGGTAGTGCTGAGGTTAAGGATATTGCAGAATTAATTGCAGAAAACATTTAAATTAATGCTTACAGAATTTAAATCTTTGTCAGATGATTCACGCCTTTGGGTATATGGATCAGAAACAGAACTAACTAAAGAACAGCAAGGTGTAATTGCTAATAAATTATCTGAGTTTCTTAAAACTTGGGAATATCATCAAAAAGAACTAACAGCATCTTTTAATATATTTGAAAATAGATTTGTTGTAATAGCTCTTGATGACTCAATATATGGAGTAGGAGGTTGCTCAATGGATGGTTTACAACGATTAATACAAGAGTTGGAACAAGAACTTAATATCTCTTTAATGAATAGGCTAAATGTATTCTGTAAAATTGAGGATGCTATTGTCTGCGTCCCTTCTTTTAAATTAGGAAGTATAGCAAATTCTGACACTTTGTTCTACGACCTTACAGTGCTTAAAAAAGCTGAACTAACTATTTGGTTAAAGCCAATAAGTGAGGGTTGGTGTAAGACCTTTTTATAAAGCTTTTCTAAGCTTCACTAATTTAGTTAATAAGTCCTCTAGTTGATCTAGGGGTAACATATTTGCTCCATCTGATTTTGCTTCACTAGGGTTTGGATGTGTTTCTAAGAATAAGCCATCAACACCTGTAGCTACCCCTGCTTTTGCAATAGTTTCAATTAAAGCGGGTTTACCACCTGTTACACCACTACTTTGGTTAGGTTGTTGTAGAGAGTGTGTGATATCCAAAATTACAGGCACTCCAAATTCTTGCATAGCAGGAATTCCTCTAAAGTCAACTACCATATCTTGGTAGCCAAACATAGTACCTCTATCAGTTAGCATTACCGCATTATTACCACTTTCTTTTACTTTAGTAACTGCATGTATCATGCTTTCAGGCGCTAAAAATTGTCCTTTTTTAATATTTACAACTTTTCCTGTTTTAGCTGCTGCAACTAATAAATCAGTTTGACGGCACAGAAAAGCAGGAATCTGTAAAACATCAACATATTGTGCTGCTATTGCAGCTTCTTGAGCAGTATGTATATCTGTCACTGTTGGAATGTTAAATCGTTCACCTACTTTTTTAAGAATAGTTAATGCTTCAATATCACCTATACCAGTAAAAGAGTCAAGCCTTGAGCGGTTAGCTTTACGGTAAGAACCTTTAAAAATAAATGGAATTTCTAGCTTATTGGTAATATGAAGTATTTTTTCAGCGATTTCCATTGCCATTGCTTCACCTTCAATAGCGCAAGGTCCTGCTAATAAAAAAAAGTTACCACTTCTTTGGTGTTGAATATTATTAATTTTTGCTAACATGATTAAAATTGAGTTATGAGTTTAAGGTAAATGCTTAAGCTTGTAGCTTTTTTTCCTAAAGCTAAATCTTCAAGGTGTTGAGAGCCTAGTATACAATCAGTTTTCTTTTTAATTGAGAAAGAAAGCGAAAGGTCAAGGTTAAAGTTATTAGAATACCCCCCATGTGATAGGGTAGGTGATACAGTTAAATATTTTAAAGGGATTTCTGATTTTAGATAATATAAAGGAGCATAGTTAGACTCCTTAAGTCCTTGTCCTATTTTAGAAAATGATAATGGACTATCATCTTTATAAGCTTGCCATTTTGCATGTATTCCTGCGGTAATTACACTAAATATACTAAAATTAGTAGCCTTAGTAACCGAGAACCCTATATTAGCAGGGATATAGGTTTTAAAGGAGCTTCTTCTTGTTTCTAATTCATCTTGAATGTTATAAGTATCAATTATTGAATCATTGAAACTTAATATATCATCAACTTCTATTCCTGCAAAGTTAAAGCTGCTATCCATAACTAGAGTAGTAGCTGTTGGGTTCCACATTATAAAACCTAAATCAGTAAGGAAAAAGTTAATATCATGCCTTTTTATTGTAAAATGAGTATTAATCCCAAGTGCTAATCCATTTCCGTTTGTAGCAAAAGGGTTAAGGTTAGCGGTGTCAGTTATAAAAGCATCCATATTGTAATTAACATCTAGGAATGTTCCATAATCAGAAGTGTAAATACTTCCTTTATCAATAGAGTAGGATAGGTGATGATTTCCTTTTAAATAAGAAAACTCACCACTAATATTTATATTTTTAACTAGTGTTCCATAAGTAATTTTGTACTGTTGAAAACGATCAACCCTTATATTGGTATTGGAAAAATCTAAAGTTTGGTTTTGATAGTTATAATTTCCTTGAAGAACCATGCGTAATACATCGTCATTAAAACGAGCATTTATAATGTTTCTATCAGCAATACTAAACCCAATATGTTTTTTATTAAAGGAGTAAGAATAAGATATAGAGTTGCTTAATTCTGAACTTATAATATTATATTCTTTACCTGAACTAATCCAATCGTTTTTTATAGCATCAGTAATATGCCCTCCATAAAGCATAGTATTAATAAAGTTATTACTAAGTCCATTGCTTTCAGAATTGAAAGTAGTATTCCATTCAATTTTGTGATTATAACTTTCTTCTTGAGCAAATAATAAGGCTGGGAAAAGTATAAGTAGTATTAGCTGTTTCATTAATTTCCTAAGGTTTTACTAAATTTAGCGCTAAGAGTAATATCCATTTTATAGTTACTGTAAATATTAATATATTCATTAACTGGTTGGCTTGTAAAGCTTGCAACGCTTATTATCTTCTTTACATGATCAAAATTGGAATAATCAATTTCTAGTGTAGTAGTATTAATCTTATTTACTTTATTGTTATCATCTACACCAGCAGCAATAATTGATGTGTTATTAAGTAGTGTGTCAATTACTAGATCCTGTTCATCTAAAAGGACTAATTTAATAGCAGCATCAAGTGGTAAACCATTTTTTACTGTAATGTAAACTTTTTCAATATTTATAGCATTAAGGTTACCAATACTTACGTCATTAGTGTCAATAAGTGTAATTTCATTAGCAATAAAACTTAAGGGAACTTCCATGTTAAAGGAAGCATTTAATGGGTAGTCAGTATATAAAAAGTCAGGAATACTTTGTTCACCATTAGGGTTTAAGTAAAAATTTAGATGACTAGTCATTTTATCAGGAAGAACCTGAAACATTTCACTAGCTTCAAGGGTAATTTCAGTAAAAGTAGGAATTATAGGAAGTCCGTTATTAGTCTCATTTGCTCTTTCGATAGGATACATAGTACCAATTATAGGGTTTCCATTTTGGTCAACAGTAGCATTAGCTGTTTGTCCACTATTTGTATTTAGGGTACTAAATTCATTAATTTGAATAGCAGCATCAGCTCCAAAATAATTTTCAAATGAGAGTTTAATGCTTGCTTCTTTTAAGTCAATATCTCCTGAGCTTAGTTTGTTAAATATATTGGTTTCAATCTCTTCAGGACCAAAAGTTATGGTATCTTCTCCAATATAGCCTTTTGCATAAGCAGGGATAATATCAAATTCGTTATACATATAGAAGCTGTCAACTTGGTGTATTGTCTCCAGTTCTCCTGTTGAATCTAAGTAAGCTTGAAATTTTGTGTAAATTGTATTGATTGTATCGCCTCCATTTCTTCCCTCTTCTCCAGTAAGGTTCATGGTATAGCCTTCAAAGTCAAAAGTAAATACCGATGGTATTCCATTAATATTGTGAGGAACTTTTACTTCAGTTTCAAATTTCACTCCATTTTTTGTTAGAGAAGGAATACTGTAAATAATAGTAGCTGTATCTGGTAATGTACTTTGAGCATTAATTTTAATAGAGCCACTTTTTATTCCAATTTCTGTAATTCTAGCACTCCCAAGATCAAAGGGTTGTTCAACAAATTCTTCATGTAAAAGCTGTTTAGGAAAATATGCGGTTGCTTCCATTATTTGAATTTCTGTAATAGATATTTCAGTAGTAATAGCATCAGCATAATTTATAAGGACTAAACCATTACTTGCAGCAACATCCATGTTGTCAATAATACCAACCATTAAATAGTCTAGTGTTTCTCCAGCTATTGAAACACTTTCGGTATAGGTTGTTCCACTAGGAATGAGTGCTACTGTAAAATTGGCAATTAAGTTTTGATTAGTAGTGTTGTATAAAGAGAAGCTAACATTTGCAATATCAGTAGGGAAATCATTTTTTAATTTAAGATTTAACATCCCATTGTAAAGCGTCATGGTTTCAAAATACTCACTAGCATCAACTAATAAGGTATCGTTTTGTATTACTCCTGGCATTGCAGGAATATCTTTTTGGCTTCCGTTTGGAAATAAAAATGAACCAAGTGGAATGTCATTAATCACACTTCCAAGAGTAGTAACTTGCTCAATAACAACATCAGCAAAATCAACCGAGTCAATTTTAAATGTTTTTGCTTCTGAAACAGACTCTATCTTAATTAAGGAATCAAAGTTTACATCAATAAAATCTTGCTGAAATACTAAGGATATGAACCCTTCTTCGTTTTCAGTTGTTTGTAGGGTGGAATCAGTTAGTATATTATCAATACTCATTTTTGAATGTAGTAAAGGAGCTATCATGTCAACATCCCATGTAGGGCGTTCCAACTCGTTTTTACAAGAAAACAAAAGAAGTGAACTTAAAAATAAAAAAAGTATCTTTTTCATCTTACAAAGGTAATATAATAATCATAAAAATAATTTACTGTATTAATTATGATTTATATTTCCAAATAGGAAGTTTAGCTTGAAGTAAAGACCAATATTTGAGGATTTATCACCTTTAAAAATACTTTCGAAATGTTGAGAGCCAAGTATAAATTGGAAATGTTTTTTAAACATGCTTTGTCCTAGTTCTAATTGCCAAGCACTAGAGGTATAGCCTCCACTTGCATAAGAAGTTCTAAGGTATAGTCCTTTTAATGAGAATTGAGATCCAATATAATATTTAGGTTTGTAGTTTGCAGGGATTTCTCCTTTTCTACTTTTACTTATACGACCAAGCATTAGGTAATCAATATATTTTAAAGGAATAGTTCTTTTATAAGCTAGATGAATTGTTGTTGGAAGATAAGAACTAAAAGCACCTGATTTTTCTACTAAGCCAATATCACTTAAACTATCTAATTGTTGACTTATAATAGAATCATTAAGGCTAAGCAAATCATCAATTACAATACCAGAGAAATTAATATTTTTCTCAGAACTATAAGAAACAGCATCTTTATTCCAGTTAATTTTTCCTAGGTCAGTAAGCGAAAAGTGAAGAAAATTCTCATCTTTTTTTAAATTTAAAATAAAATCTATTGCATTTCCACTTCCATTATTTCCTAAAATGTTATTAACTGAAAATGTAGTGTCAGATGCTTTTGCAGTAAAGTTTAAATGAGAATTAATATATTCGCCATTCTCTCCAAATTCAATATAAGAGTTGTTGCTCGTAAATGAATAATAAGAGTTACCAATAAGGTAAGAGTATGCCAAACCTACTTCTACTTCGTCAAAATATAATTTATTAAAATTTTCTATTCTAAATTTTCTTGATACTTCAAATCGTATTTGTTGAAATTTTAAAAATGATAAAGAAGCATTATTTAGGTTAAGTTGTTGTCCTAAAAACATATTATTTCCAAAAAATATTAAATCAAATAGATCTTTTGAGAAAGAAGCATCCATTTCTGCTCTATCATATATGGAAATATTATACCCTATTTTATTAGCAAAAGCTTTCTTTGAATAAGATATTCCTTGTTTGCTTTGCACTGCAAGTACATTGCTTTCAAGTAGGTTACTTGAAAATTTATCTTTATGAGGGTCAATATTTCCTGAAGTAAGTATCCTAGCATCTATAGATGAGTTTTCAAAAAATAACTTACTTGAAATGCTAAGCTTATACTTTCTATTTATCTTTTCTTCTTTTTGTGTCGATTTAGTAGTTAATGTATCCTTAATAGATTCTCCTTCTCCATAAGCAAAAGTGAATTTTGATAAGATAATAGCACAGATTATTAAAGTTTTTATTTTCATTATTCTCCAATTATAGTTTTGTATTCTCCAATTATTTGAATATCGATAATATAGTCGCTATATATCTTATTGTATTCTTCCTGCGAACTTGTTTCAAATTGAGCTAAATAATGGACTTTTTTTATGTCTTGTAGGTTTTCTGTATTAAAACTAATGTTAGAAATTGACTCTTGTGGGGTATTAATTCTCCCACCCTCATCTAGGTTTCCAGCAGGTACAATTACCTTTACACTATCAATAATTAAATTGTTTACATCAAGAAAGTTTAAGGTTATATTAGTGTTAAGTGGGTATCCATTTTGAACAATTATTTTTAAAGCTTTATCTTTAATCTTTTCAGAAACCTCAATATCAGAAGTATCTGAAAGTACAAGGTTAGTTGATATAAAGGAAAGTGGGATTTCAATATTTGGACTTATTGTAATCCCTTTGTCCATTACTATAAAGTTATCAATTCCTTGATTCATCCCAATAGTACCATCTATAGTAATTAGGTTAGGTTGTATATTAATAACATTTGCTAAGTCTTCAAAATCTACTTCCGAATATTTTGGAGTAACTATTTCTGAGCTAGTATTAAATGTTGCTCTTGAAATATCAAAGTTATAGTTATTTAAAGCGCTATTGCTATTATTTGTATTCTCTGATAAAACATTAAGATTAAATCCACAATCAATTCCTAAACTATTTTCTATTCCTAAGGTAATTTTGGCACTTTCAAGACTAAAATCATTCCCAACATCAAAACCTGATAAGAAATCAAAAGTAACAGTGTCTTTTTCTAATTCTAAATCCAAACTAATAACATCTACAATAAGGTACCTTGGTTCAATATCTAAAGTAATATCATAAGTGATATTATTATTTGTTGAAGTAGTGTAGTTTATATTGGTAGGAGGGATGCTTCCGTATAATTCAAAATAGAAAGAATTTACAGTGTCATTATTAGCTCCAGTAAAGATTAATTCTTTATTACTTAAATCAATTGTAGCGTTTCCTGTTCCACTATTAACTGGAATTAATACTGTGTCACTAGGAATAATATTTGGAGAATAAAACTTTAGGTTTAAAGGCATTCCTAAAGCAGTATTTAAATTTATATTAATTGCTCCATTTTCAATTTTTACTTTTTTCATATTAACACCATCAATAGCAACATCTATTAGTGTTTTAATAGTGTCAAGAGGGATAGCTTTTTCAATAATTCCAGATAAACTTTTTACTTTTATATCTCGGAGGTGCATACTAAATTGTAAACCATTAGAGGTGTCAATTATAGTAGGACTCATATTTTGTAAAAAATTAAAACTTGATTGAGCAATCTGTAATAAGTTTGTAAAAAGAACGTCATTAAGATTATTGGTGAAAATTATTGAATCACCTTTAATAAGATTAATAGAACCTACATTTGGTAAGTATACAATGTCATCATTTACAATTAAATTGTTAGGGTCTTGGTTTTTGATAGTAAGATTTAAGTCTCCTATATCAGTAGGTAATTTATTTACAATTTTAAATTCTAGTACAGCAGTTTCAATTTTTAACTCCTCAAAACTATTAATTGTGTCAAGGTTAATTGTTTTTGCACCTATAGTAGTTTGTGGAATAAAAGGAGGTATTCCTCCATTTACTAAAGTTCCAGATAAAGATGTTCCTTGTATTAATGATCCTAGTGAGATACTTTGGTTAATAATTATATCAGGGATAGTAAAGGAAGGCAAATTAATACTATCAGCTGAAGTGATGTCTAGGTCTCCGTTTGTGATAAGACTGTTGATATTTGTATCAATAGTTCCTAATTGATAAGATAGAATTAATGAGCCGTCATTTATAGTGTCTAATAATGCATCATCCCCTGCTAGGATATTATCTAAGCTTAAATTAGTTTTTGCTAATGGAGTAACTAAATCAACAGTCCAGCTAGGTGTTTTTAACTCTTGAGTACAAGCAAGTAAAAAAGCTGCCAATAAAGAGTAGAGTAGTATTTTTCTCATTAGATTATAGATTTAATATTTGTATTTTCCTTTCCAGAGATTTTGTAGCCCTTCTTTATACGCTTTTTCTTTTGAATTGTTACTTGGCTTATAAAAAGGGGTTCCGCTTAGTTCATCTGGAAGAAACTCTTGTGCATCATTAGGACTATTATGTGAGTATTGATAATCTTTACCATAGTTAAGCTCTTTCATTAATTTAGTAGGGGCATTTCTTAAATGTAATGGTACAGATAATCCGCCACTTTTTTTAACCTCCTCTTGAGCATTGTTTATAGCCATGTATGCTGAGTTGCTTTTAGGAGAGCAAGCTAAATAAATCACAATTTGAGATAATATAATTCTTGATTCTGGGAAGCCTATAACATTTACAGACTGAAAACAATTATTTGCCATTACTAAAGCTGTAGGGTTTGCATTTCCAATATCTTCAGCAGCTAAAATAATAAGTCTACGTGCAATAAACTTAACATCTTCACCTCCCTCAATCATACGAGCTAACCAATATACAGCTGCACTAGGGTCGCTTCCTCTTATTGATTTTATTAAAGCAGAGGCTATATCATAATGTTGTTCTCCATTTTTATCGTATTGTGCAATATTTTGCTGTGCACTTTGCATTACTACTTTATTAGTAATAATAATATTATCTTCATTTACTGAGCTAATTACTAATTCAAAAATATTAAGTAGTCTTCTAGCATCACCACCTGATATCTTTAATAAAGCATCTATTTCCTTAAGTATAATTTTTTTTTCCTTAAGTACTTCATCCTCATTACATGCTCTATGTATTAGGTTTGTTAATTCTTCTTTTGATAAAGATTCTAAAACATAAACTTGTGAGCGTGATAGTAGGGCAGAGATGACTTCAAAAGAAGGGTTTTCAGTTGTTGCCCCTATTAAGGTAATTACTCCTTTTTCAACAGCACCAAGTAGGGAGTCTTGTTGTGCTTTACTAAAGCGATGTATTTCATCAATAAATAGGATCGGGATATTTTTTCCAAATAAACCTAATGAAGATGCTTTATGTATAACCTCACGAACATCTTTTACTCCTGAATTTATTGCAGATAGGGTATAAAAAGGGCGGTCTAGTTCTTTTGCAATAAGGTTTGAAAGTGTTGTTTTTCCTACTCCTGGAGGTCCCCAAAAAATAATGGAAGGAATTAGTTTATTATTAATAGCTAACTTCAAAGATCCTTTTGCTCCAATAAGATGTTCTTGTCCTATAACTTCCGATAGTTTCTTTGGTCTTATACGCTCAGCTAAAGGAATATTTTGCATGGTTTATAGTATTATACAATGTTTTTTATCAATCGTAATTTGTGTGTATGAGCTCCTAGTTCTGTATTAAAAATACCTTGTTGGTCAATTCTATCAATTCTTACTTTTCCTGATGCATGAATAATATGATTATCTTCTAATATAATTCCAACATGAATTATTTTTCCTTCTTGATTATCAAAGAAAGCTAAGTCACCAGGTTCACTTTCTTCAACAAAACTAAGGGTATGACCTATTTCAGCTTGTTGGTAAGCGTCTCTAGGTAGTTTAACTCCTTGTAAACGGTATACCATTTGTACAAATCCAGAACAATCAATTCCTAAAGGAGAACGTCCACCCCATAAATATGGTGCATTTAAATACATTAAAGCATTTTCAACAAGTTTACTTTTTTCAATAAAACCTGGTGTTGTTAATCCATCAAATTGGTACATCTCATTTTTGATGAGTGCATGTCCACTTTTATAAAAAGGAAGTATGCTTCCAATTACAATAGGTTGATGTTGCTCTTTTGTAATGATATCAAGTATGTCAGTAGTAATAGTTGATATATCCTTGTCTAGTTGTTTGTAATCTTCTTCAGTAATTTCGAGCCATTGTTTGTTACATACCCAACCTTCATACTTATCGTGGGCTAAACGAATTCTGCTCCATTTCTTACGGTTTTCCAATACCTTAAAATGCTCTCCAAATAGAATCTGGTTTACCATTTCTGATTGATCAGCAGCTTCCTTTCTTAAAGGAACAATAGAAAGATTTGAAATTCCGTACTGCATTATATAAGTTCAATAACCATTGCAGAAGCGCCACCACCACCATTGCAAATTCCAGCAGCACCAATTTTAGCATTATTTTGCTTTAATACATTTATTAAAGAAACAATAATTCTTGACCCTGAACTTCCAAGTGGGTGACCTAAAGATACAGCACCTCCATTAACATTTACTTTTTCAGGGTTAAGTTCTAGTATTTTCATGTTAGCTAGTCCAACAACTGAAAAAGCTTCATTTAGTTCGTAATAATCAATATCAGTAGTTGCTAATCCAGCTTTCCCTAGGGCAATTGGTAAGGCTTTTGCTGGTGCTGTAGTAAACCACTCTGGCTCGTGTGCAGCATCTGCATAACTTACAATTTTAGCTAAAGGAGTAATATTTAATTCAGCTGCTTTTTCAGCGCTCATTAATATTAATGCAGAAGCACCATCATTTAAAGTAGATGCATTTGCAGCAGTAACAGTTCCTTCTTTATCAAATACTGGGCGTAAAGCTGGAATCTTTTCCATTTTTACGTTTTTATATTCTTCATCTTCAGTAATCATTAAAGCATCACCTCTTCTTTGTGGTACTTCAACTCCTACTACTTCATCATTAAATTTTCCAGCTCCCCATGCTTCAGCACTTCTATTATAAGACTCAATAGCAAAGGCATCTTGTTCTTCTCTGGTAAATGTCATTTCTGTTGCACATTTTTCAGCACAAACTCCCATATGAACTCTATTATAAACATCAGTTAATCCATCTTTTACTAATCCATCAATTAATTTCATGTCTCCTAGTTTTTGTCCAGTACGACTTTTAGCCATATAGTGAGGTACACTTGACATGTTTTCCATTCCTCCAGCAATAACAACTTCATTATCACCACATTTTATTGATTGTGCTGCTAACATAATTGATTTCATACCGGATGAACATACTTTATTTACAGTAGTACAAGGTACATTTTGTGGTATACCAGCAAACATTGCAGCTTGTCTGGCAGGTGCTTGCCCTAAATTTGCTTGCAATACGTTACCCATATAAACTTCATCAATATTATTAGGGTCAATATTAGCTTTCTCTATTGCTCCTTTTATTGCTGCAGCCCCTAATTTAGTTGCTGATACTGATGATAAACTACCTCCAAAACTTCCCATTGGTGTACGAACGGCTGATACAATTACTACTTCTTTCATTATCTATATTTTTAAGAATTTAAATTTGGTGCGAATTTATGTAAATTATACTTATTTTCGCTATTGATATTAAAGTCAATATGAAAAATATATTTATTAAAATTAGAGATAATCATGAGCAGTTATTTCGAGGCTTATTATTCTTAATAACATTAGTCGTAATTGTTTATACTTTCCCTAGGCAAGCTAAATTTAAGTACGAGTTTACAATGGGGAAGCCTTGGTTACACGAAACAATTATAGCACCTTTTGATTTTTCTATTCTAAAATCAACAGATGATATTGAGATTGAAAGAGGAATTGTAAAAAGTGAACATACTCCAATTTTTAATTATAACCCTACAGTATTTGAAATTGAAGCTGAAGCATTTATTAATCAGTTTGAGGAAAAGTGGGCAGCAGATAAGGAAGTTAAGAAAGATGAAAAATTCACATTTTTCAACCTTTTTAAGCAAAAAAGTATAGATAATAGCACTAGGAAGTACAATTTAGCAAATTTTGGGTATAGTAAACTTAAAGAAATTTATTCTAAAGGAATAATACAGCTTAATGGTGATTTTTCCTATGAATCTGACTTTAGAGTATTAGTAAAAAAAGATTTAGTTGCGGAGAAAACAAGTGTTGACAAGTTCTACAGTATTAATAGCGCTGCAAATGAAATTAATCTTTCTGATAATTTATCAGATAGTGAGTATGAGTTTATTGTCCCTATTTTATTAGCATCATTAGATCATAATATAACTTATGATAAGCTAGCAAGTGATGCTTTATTAGAAAACGAGCTTAATAATATTAATAGCACACAGGGTTTAATAGTTTCAGGGCAAGTAATTGTAAATAAAGGAGAATTGGTTACTGCTGATCGTTACCAGAAGCTATTATCATTAAAGCAACAATATGAGGGGCAGGAATGGAATTTAATGTCCTATTATTTAATGTTATTAGGGCAATTTCTTCTTGTTGCAATATCATTATTTATACTGTTTTTATACATAAAACAATACAGACCAGAGGTGCTAAATAATACTACTAAAATAAGTATGATATTAACTTTAATATTACTTATGGTTGTGGTTTCTTCGGTAGTAATTGCAATAGAACCTAATTATTTATATATCGTTCCTTTTTGTATTGCTCCTGTTATATTAAAAGCATTTTTTGACAATAGGGTAGTGTTATTTACTCATTTAATTACAACTTTAATTATTGGCTTTATTGCTCCTAATGGGTTTGAGTTTGTTTTCTTACAATTAATTGCTGGAATTATATCAATATTAACAGTATTAAAAATGTATAAGAGGGCACAGCTCTTTACTTCAGTTGCAAAAATTATTGTAGTATATTTCCTCATTTATATTGCCTTATCCATTACTCATAATGGTTCATTTGCTAATTTGGATTGGAGTATACTATTACAATTTGCTATTAGTGGGGCACTTACTTTATTTGCTTACCCTATTATTTTTCTATTTGAAAAAATATTTAGTTTAGTTTCAGATGTTTCATTACTAGAACTTTCAGATACAAATAGTCCCTTACTTAGAAGGCTTTCAGAAGAAGCTCCTGGAACTTTTCAGCATTCTTTACAAGTTGCAAATCTTGCAGAGGAAGGAGTTTTAGCAATTGGAGGAAATGCTTTATTAACTAGGGCTGGAGCAATATATCATGATATTGGAAAGTTAAAAAATCCAATGTATTTTATTGAAAATCAGAGTTCAAATTTAAACCCTCATGATGAGTTGTCGTTTGAAGAAAGTGCAGAGATTATTATTAGTCATGTATTGGATGGTATTGAGATAGCACAAGAAAATAATTTGCCTGATGAGTTAGTTGATTTTATTCGTACTCATCATGGAACTACAACGGTACAGTATTTCTATAAGCAGTTTATTACAAACTTTCCTGAGCAAGAGGTGGATATACAAGACTTTACTTATCCAGGTCCTAAGCCGTATTCTAAGGAAACAGCAGTGCTTATGATGGCTGATGCTTCAGAGGCTTCGGCAAGAAGTTTAAAAGTGCCTAATGCAGAGAATATAGATGCATTAATTGAAAAGGTAATTAATAAACAAATAGCAGAGGAACAATTTATTAATGCTGATATTACTCTTAAAGAGATTACACAAATAAAGAAATTATTTAAGAAGAAACTTGTTAATATTCATCATGCTAGGGTAGAGTATTAATATAGATATAGATGTAATAAAAAAGGCTCACTAATTAGTGAGCCTTTTTTATTTTATGAGATATTATTAACTTTTTAGCCTTGGATCTAAAGCATCACGAGATGCTTCAGCAATCATGTTATAGATTGTAATGGTTAAGAATATAGCCATACCAGGATAAATAATAAGCCACCAAGCTTCTAAATTTTGTCTTCCAAGGTTTAGTAAAGATCCCCAAGTAACAATATCATCAGGAACACCTATACCTAAAAAGGAAAGACTACTTTCAATTAAAATTGCTGATGCAATACCAAATGCAATACTTACAAAAACAGGAGCTAAGGCATTAGGTAAGGCGTGTTTAAATATAGCACGAATATTAGAATACCCTAATGATTGTGCTGCTTGTACAAATTCCAAATTTCTAATTCTTAGAAATTCAGCTCTTGTAAAACGAGCAATACCTGTCCAACTTGTAACACCAATTATTATCATTACTATCCAAATACTTCTTTCAACAACAGCTGTAATAGTTATAATTAATAATAGTCTTGGTATAGAATTAAGTAATTCAATCCCTCTAGAAACAAAGGTATCTATAGGTATACTTACTTCTTCTTTAAGTTTTCCAAAATAGAGTACTTTACTTAAGTACCTAAAGAAAACAACTACTGCAATAATAACAAATATACTTATGATGAATTCCCACATTCCAGCTCCAATTCCATCTGAGAAACCAGATGAAAGCTCGTATTTTCTTTGTCCAAATCCGTAAAATAATCCTAAGAATATACCAATTAGCGTAAAGTAGTATTTTATTCTTGGCATTTTTAACCTTGTGTCACCAAAGAATCCAGCAAAAGCTCCTAAAATAATACCAATTAAGGCTGCAATACCCATAGAGACTAAACCTACCATAAGCGAAATTCGAGTACCGTGGATAAGTCCTGATGCTAAATCTCTTCCAATACCATCTGTACCTAACCTATGTCTAAATTTAGAAGGGATAGCAGTGATTTCTCCTTGTGGATTCTTATAGCGCTGCTCTCCTGATGGGGCTGCATAATCTCTATTATACCTGTCCATGCTTCCTGGAGAATAAGGAATTGGAGTCCAAATTACCTTTTTTAGATCTAGTTGTCTCCAGTCAGCAATATCATACTGTAGCACCTGAACAAAAGTACCTTCAGCATCATAAATAGAATCGGTACGACTGTCATTAGCAAAAGCAGGGTATAAGGTATTTCCTTTATACTCTGCATATAAAGGACGATCATTAGCAATATAGGGTGCAAAAACAGCAATAATTGCTAGTACACCTAGTAGGTATAAACTTACTAGTGCAATTTTATTCTTCTTAAATTGCTTCCAAGCATATTTCTTAAAAGAAAAGTTTTCGTTTGTATTCTGTGTATTCATAATTCTATTTGTATGAAATTCTTGGGTCAACTACAGCATAGAGTAAATCTGCTACTAAATATCCAACCATTGTTAAAAATCCTGATAAAGTAAATACAGTAATAATCATAGGGTAATCATAGTTTAATATTGAGTTATAAACTTCAACACCCATACCTGGAATACTAAAAATTACCTCAATAATAATTGACCCTCCAATTGCCATAGGGAATATAGCTGCGAATACAGTAATTACAGGAAGTAAAGAGTTTCTAAGTGCATGTTTTAGAATTACTTTTCCTTCTCCTAATCCTTTAGCGCGAGCTGTACGGATATAATCTTGAGATACTACATCAATCATTCCTACACGCATAATTCTACTTAAGAAAGCAAAAGAGCTATAAGTATAAGTTATGATAGGTAGTATTAAGTAAGGCATACGGTGTTTAATTTTTGTCCAGAAACTCCAATTAGGATCAAAAATAGTAGGGTCTTGTATTCCTGATACTGGGAACCAACTTAGATTGTCAGGATTAGCAAATTGTAATAATAATAGAGTACCAACAAAGAATGAAGGCATAGAATACAGTATAAATAGTACTAAAGCCATTCCTTTGTCAGCTTTAGAGTCCTTACGGTAAGCAGAATAGATTCCAATAGGAATACTAATTAGGTAAGCAAGAAAAATAGAAATAAGAGATAGAGAGAATGAAATTCCTACTTTTTGCCATATTTTAGTAGATATAGGCTGCCCATCAATATAAGAGATTCCAAAGTCTCCTCTTAATAAACCTTGTCTGTCGTTTCCATTACCAAATAGCCATAAATGATATTGATTGTTTGAACCGTACCAGTTTATAGCTGGGATATAGGTTTTCCATTTAGTAGCATTTGTCTTTAAGTTTGAATAACTGGTTTCTAAAGTAGCTAAAGTAGTAGCTAGCGGAGTAAGAAAATTATTTTCAGCTAATAGTGAATTCATTTTTTCAAACTTTACACTTACAATTTCTTCCTCAGAAGTTTCTAAAAGGCTTCCTATTTCAAAACCAAATTGATTAATAGCTTCATTTACATTATTAAGATCTAAAGTAGTATCATTACTAGTAACTTCTTTAGTGTTAATTAGTTTCTTAGCAGCTTCTAATTTTAGTAGGTTATGGTAGTAATCAGATACAGCTTCCCAATTCCCACTTTGATGACTTAAGGCATCAAGATTACTTTTATGATACTTGTCAGCAACTTTGTAAAGCGTATCAGATGAAGCTAAATCAGTAATGCTTAAGTAGAATATTGGCAAATCTAAACCCAATTTTCTTCTTAATTCTTGTTTAACTTTTTTAGATGCTCCCGATTGCTGATCAACAGAACCTTCGTTTCCTGCAGCTTTGGATAATCGCTCTACAGGGTCACCTGGAGCATTAATACTAATGATAAATGCTATTAGCGATATTGCTATTAGCATTGGTATAAAGGTTAGTACTCTTTTTAAGGTATATTTAAACATATTTTATTTGTTTATATTCTAATTAAATGATGAAATTACTCTCCGTTAGTAGGAGCTAAACTTTGGGATTGAAATGCTGCTTTTAAATCTAATCTATGTAGCATAACTCCAGGTTTTTCATAATACATATCTCTATTATTAAACCTTTTATGTATCGCAAATTTACGCATGGTACTATAAGTAAAAACATAAGGCTGTTCTTCATATATTTTTGCTTGTAGCTTTAAAAGCGCATTGCGGTGTACTTCAGGGTCAAGAGTAAGGTTTGCTTCTTCAATTAAAGCATCACTTTCAGCATCGCCAAAGCCACAGAAGTTAGATCCCTTGTTTGCCCAAGATGTAGTATGCCATAACTGCATAGGGTTAGAGTAAGAAGCACTACCTCCCCAGCCTCCCATCATACCATCAAAATTATGGTCCATAGCATTTTTATAGAATAGTGTAAAGTCCATAGGAGTAGGTTCAGCAATAACCCCTGCTTTATACATACTTTCTTTAATCATAAGTACAATCTCTTTTGAGGTAGGAGAACTCATGTAGCTTAGTTTAAATGAGAAGGGAGTTTTTACGCCATTTATCATTTTGTCACGAATATTATCACCATCAGTATCTATCCATCCTGCTTCAGTTAAGAGTTCTTTAGCTTTTTCTATATCTAAAGGAATAGGTTTTAGAGTATCATTATAAGTAGCTTTAAGTGGTGATATATTTGCTGTTTGTCTACTTGCTTTTCCATGAGCCATTACTTCAATTATTTCGTCAATAGGCACTAGGTGAGCCATAGCTTTTCTTACTCTTTTATCTACAAAGAAAGGTTTGTTTTTAATACCATCTGGCTTCATATTTAATCCCATATAATTATAGGCATATCTGTTTAAGAAATCAGATTCATAGTTGTTATTAAAATATTCACGCTCTTGCAGTTTCATTAGTTTTACTGTTCCTATTCTGGTAGTAACATCTATTTCTTGGTTTTTAAGGGCAAGATAAGAAGAGGCATCTTCTTTTATAATTTTAAAGATAATCTTATCAGGGTAAGCATCATTGTATATTAGACTGTCATTTGCTCCCCACCAGTTTTCTTTTTTTGAAATAATAATATATTGACTAGCTTCCCACTCGCTTACTTGATAAGCTCCTAAACCAGTTAAATTTTCAGGTTGGTAGCTATTGTCAGCATCATTATAGGCATTGAACCATTCTTGTAGAGCTTCAGTTTCATTAAAATTCTCTGGTAATAAGTCTTCAAATTTAACTTCGTTTAAAACTCCATTAGGATCCCATAAACTTTTTTGTTGCATATAAAGTTCAGAAAAGATGTGTAAGTTACCCCAATTTACATTTTTAGCATGCATGGTAAACTTAAGAGGGTTTGTAGGGTCAAGTTCAATACTTTTAATAACGGTAGTGTAATTACTTCTGATTTGTGCATTGTTGGTTAGTGGACATAGCATTAATTTTACTGAGAAAGCAACATCTTTAGCAGTAAATGGGGTGCCATCATCCCAAGTGATTCCTTCTTTTATCTCATAGTTGAAAGATAAATTGTCTTCAGAAGGTATTGGCATTTCTTTTACTAAGTAAGGAATGTATTCTAGGCTTTCAATATCAAGTCTTATTAATGTTTTTTGAGTATATTGAAATATGAAACTTCTTTGCATAGAATTGTCATTGAAAGGGTGTAGTCCATCAGGTTGATAGGTAAGATGTGCAATAACAGTATTTTGAGAAAGATCTCTTTTATCTACACAAGAGGCTAATATACTTGATATAAAGAGGAGTAAAGCTATTTTTTTAATCATGATAATTTTTATAGGTCTGCAAATATAACATTTGGTTAAAATAATAGTAGAAATAGTAGGCTAAAATATTAGTTAAATAATTATTAAATATTATTTGCTAGAAATATAGATTAGTTTACATTTGCAATCCCAAAATTAGTTCATAGATATATTGGTTTTAGAAAAATTGGAGAGGTGCCAGAGTGGTCGATCGGGGCTCCCTGCTAAGGAGTTGTGCCTTTACGGGTACCGGGGGTTCGAATCCCTTCCTCTCCGCAAAATAAAAAGCATTGCTTTTTGTTTATGGTTGTAAAAGTTTTTTATTTTTGCAATCCCAATTTTTCGGGGTATAGCGTAGCCCGGTCATCGCGCCTGCTTTGGGAGCAGGAGGTCGCAGGTTCGAATCCTGCTACCCCGACCAAAATAAAAAAGAGCAACTATTTAGTTGCTCTTTTTTTATGTCTTTATTTTTGATTTCCTTAAGGTAGAAAAGGTGTTCTTACTCAATAATTAGTTTCTCAGTATGCGATATGTTTCCTTTATTGTATTTAAGAAAATACATTCCAGGATTTAAATTGCCGATATTTAATTTTTTCATTCCGCCACTAATAACTACTGATTTAACAAGTGATCCTCTTATGTCATAAATATTAACTGAAATTTCCTCAGTTGCAGTATTGTTAAGTACAAGATAGTCTGTAGCTGGGTTAGGGTAAAATGATATTTGATTAAATGCTTGGTTTGAGTTAGCAACATCTAAAACAATATCAGATTGCTCTATATAGCTAATTTGAGAAGTAAGTTGAAAGCCACTAACATAAACTGTATGAGCACTTGCAATATAATTTTTAGTTCCAATATTGTACCATGAATAAATTGTGTCAGTATAAGAAGCTATTAGTACTCCTGATTCAAGGTCGTTATAGTTAAGAATTGACCTAACTCTTAATACATTGTTTACAGTAGTATAAGGTAGTGTTAAGTCGCCATATCCATCTGCTTTAATTTCAATTGATCCTGATCTATTAAAAATTGACCCTGAAGAGTTTACCGTTCCTTCAAAAGTTTCATTATAAACATCATTATAAGTAATAGGGAATTTTAAAATCTCTCTTTTATCACTATAAATAACTTCCATTACATTTGGTGCATAATGACCTTCATATGCAAATGTAGAGTTTGAACTAAAAAGGTAATTTTCTCCACCTTGTGAGGATTCAACAATATTTGAGGTAGGAAATGTTGTTGGTAATGATGAGTTTGCTAAATTAATATAATTTGCAGGTGTTGATGTTCCAGTAACAGCAGAGAAATCCCAAGTTTGGTTGGCTCCATTTTGGTTAAGATTAAAGGTATATGAGGAGTTTATAACATAATTGTATGAATCTCCAATTTGTGGGACACTATTTGAGCTTGTTAATGTTATTTGTGCATTTAAATTAATTACACTGATTGATACAATAAGAAATAAGTAGATTTTTTTCATAGGTTTGGCTTTAATGGTCGTATTAAGTTTTATTAAAATAATTATGGGCTAAGATAGTAATTATTCGTTTCATTAGGGGGAATCTTTATTCTTCATTTTCTTTTATTCCTCCTATCGAAAAATAAAAAAAAGAGCAACTATTATAGTTACTCTTTTTTTATGGATTTATTTTTTAAATATTTTAGAACTCTCCACCTCCCTCTTGTTTAATATCATCATTCTTAATAGATGAATTTTTAGAAGAAGAATTAAAGTTAAGCTTCCCAAATGTATATTTAAAGCTTATTCCGAATGAACGGAAACTAATACTTCTTACCGAAGATTGAATAAAGTTTTCTCCTTCTAAATTTGTAGTAAACTCTTTATTTTCTTTAAAAGGTTCAACAATTCTTAAGCCTAAAGAACCTCGCTTATTCTTAAAGCTTTTCTTTACACCAATACTCATCATAGAGAAATTAGTTACTGTTCCTTGAATACTTTGGGTAGGGGAACGGAAGAACCCAAAAGCTTCAGCTTTCCAATTTTTTCCTAAGTCATAGTTTCCTCCAATATGGTAAGTATATAAAAGTACTGGGGTAGTCCATTCATTATTGTTAAATGAAGGGTCTTTTGCTGTGTATGAGTAAAGGTTAAATGAACCTCTTAAGCTAAATTTGTTAAGGCGAATAGACCCGAAGTATGACCCTCCAAAAGATTGGCTTTCTCCTATGTTTTTATAGGTAGAAATTGAGGTATCAGAACTAACTTCTAAAAAAGACTCTATAATTGCAGTAGAGTGCTTGTAATACAGCTGGTAACTACCTTGAACTGTTTTTCCAAAGCTATTCATTGTTAACTCATATTGTTCGGTAATGGTAGGGGTTAGGTTAGGATTTCCTACAGTAAAGTTTCTATTGTCAATTTTATTTTCATTAGGGTTAATATGGCCTACGCTTGGTCTCGTAATTCTTTGATTATAACTAAGCTTTATAGAGCGCATAGGACTAAAAGATTTAGAAAGTGTTACGTTTGGAAGTATACTTGCATAGCTATTGTTAAAGGCTTCTGTATTGCCACTTTTCCATTCACCATTTGTAGAAGTAAGTTCGTATCTAATTCCACTTTTTAGTCCTATTCCATGTGCTAAATTTATTTCTGATGAGAAATAACTTGCTAATACTTCTTGTCTGTAGTTGAACGTTTCAGCAAGAAGGTAGTTTGTGTTTTCTTGATTAGAATAAACAATTTCTCTATCTCTATTAATAAATTTTGTTCCTAGTTCAACTTTATGCTCTCCAAAAGGGTGTGTGTAGTCAGCTTGTAGAGTTTGTTCAATTACTTTTTCATCATTTTGATTATAAATAGTATTGCTTAACTCAGTAATCTCAGTGTTTCCATCATTAATATCACCTCCAATTTGCACAGCAAGACTTAATTTTCTATCTTTATTATTAGCAAATGTTTTAGTATAGTCTGTAGTCCATTCTACATTTAATGAATTTTGAGTTTTATCAAGGAAAGTATTATATAAAGTAGAATCGTTATTACTAATGTGAGTAGTTGAAGTAGTATCTGTGGTAGGGGTTTTTCTTCCTCCAAAGCTTAAGGAAGAGTTAATAGTGTTGTAGGCATTAATATCATAAAAAGCACTTATGTTTCCTCTATATCCTATCCATTGACTAAAGGATTTTCCTTCTTGATAAAGGTAGCTAGTATCTCCACTTTCATTCCAGTTTTTTCTGCTATAGCTTGTAGTTCCTTTTCTAGGCCAGCTGAAGTGTGAGCCACCTCTTGCTGATAGTCCAAAACGCCCTTTTCCAACATTTAGGTTTGCACTTAGTCTGTTTACCCTTGTTCCTAACGCCCCATTAAAGGTAGCTTTATAACCATCAATAATTGTTTTCTTAGTAATAATATTTACTATTCCCGCATCTCCTTCTCCATCATACTTAGCACCAGGACTTGTTATTACCTCTACATTTTTAATTTGGTCGGCAGGTATCATTTGTAAGGCTGTTGCAACATCTGATGAAAAGAAAGTTGAAGCTTTTCCATTCACTAAAAACTTAATATTTTGTGATCCTCTAAGGCTTACATTTCCATCTAAGTCAACTGATAAAAGTGGTGCTTTTCTTAGTACATCAGTAGCATCATTTTCTGAGTCGTTTAAATCGTGCTCAGCATTATATACAATTTTATCAATCCTTGTTTCATAAATTGCTTTCTCTTCTTCAATTTTTATCTCAGATAATAATTCAGAGTTAACACTAAGTTCAATATTTAATCTTAAATCAGGATTTTTTTTAGAAGTAGTAATTGGTTTATCTATAGCAGTATAACCAATAAAACTAACTGTAATTTTATAATCTCCTACGCTAATATTTTTGAAATTAAACCTCCCTTTAGCATCAGTAATTGTACCTTCTATTATTTTTTTTGTTTTTGGATCTGATAAACTTACGGTTGCAAACTCAAGTTGTTTGTTGTTTGCTTTGTCAAATACCTTTCCTGAGATATTCCCTTTAAAAGTAGTTTGAGGTTTTCCTCTTCTTTTTTTATTAGTTTTTTGAGCTTCTTGTGCAAATAAAAAGGTAGGTAGTAAGAGTATAAGAAGTAGTTTTTTCATTATAAATTTTTGGATTAGATAAGGTTAAGATTAAAAGGTTTAATTGATTTTACAAGTACTATCAAATAAACTTTTTTCTTTGATGATTTCAGCAACTCCTTCAGGAACCATATGCTCCCAAGTGCCTTCTTCACAGGCTTTAATTTTCTTTAATACTTCTCTTGAGAATATGTTTAATACCTCTGGGTTAAAGTCCAAGTCTTCAATACGACCATTACTGTGTAGGTAGTTGTATAAATCTTTTACTCTTGGGTGAATAGGAATATTGTTACTATCCAATAGTTCTGACTTATCATTAGGCTTATAAGGGTAGAGGTAGAATTTAATATCTCTTGTAAATATAATTCCAAAGGCCTCTAATATTCCTCCATTTAGGTTGCGATAATATTGTTCCTCAAACATATCAACTAAGTTATCTACTCCTAAAATAAGCCCCATTCTCGATTTTGTAAATTGAGATAAATACTCAATTACTTTATAATATTTTTTGAAGTTAGAAATCATAACAGTATAACCTAATGAACAGAGAATATCTGCTCTGTCCATAAAGTCTTGTTCATCTATTTCTCCTTCAGCTTTAAGGTTACTTAGTGTAATTTCAAATAATAGCTGTATGTTCTCTTCTTCAACTTTAATATTTTCTTTAAACCTGGAAATACCTCTTTCTAGCATATCAACATTAACTTTGGTAACAGGCCTAAAACTACCTCTCATAGTTAAAATGTTTTTTTTATACAGGATATCTGAAGGTTGTTGATTCATTCCATCTGGAGTAAATATTACAGCATCAGTCATACGTTCCTTTACTAGCGTTAAACTTAGTAAACGATTATCAATATTTTTAAAAGCAGGCCCTGTAGCTTCAACCATGTTTATTGATACTTTATCCCTAGATAAATTATCATATAGTTTCTTTAGAATCTCTTTTGGGTCTGTTTCATTAAAACAAGCATGTACAAGGTTTGTTCCAATAATACCTACTGTTTCTTGTTGAAGCTGAGCATCTTGATCTAATAATAAAACATGAATAATAAAATCACTTGGCTCTCCATCAGGTGTTTGCTGAAACCTTAATCCAATCCAACCATGTCCTTTTGTTGTTTTTGAATAGTTTATAGTAGCAACAGTATCGGCAAAGGCAAAGTACCTACATGCTTTAAAATTTTCTTTGTTTAGTCTTTCATCTAAAAGTCCAAACTCCTTTTGTAGCATTTTTTCTAGTCGTGATTTACTCACATATCTTCCATCTTCTTCTCTGTCGTATATTGCGTCAGAGAAATCTTTGTCATAAGCTGACATGGTTTTTGCAATTGTTCCCGATGCAGAACCTACTCTAAAGAATTGGCGAGCAACCTCTTGTCCTGCTCCAATCTCAACAAATGATCCATAAATACTATTGTCTAAATTTATTGCTAGTGCTTTTTGAGCTGGCGAAAGAATGATATTATTGTCCATTAACGACTCCTTAAATTATTTTAGCAAATTTATACAGATAATTTTATTAAGAATACAATTTATCTATAATTTTACCACCGTTGATGAAAAAGCAAATGAAGATAACAATTTTAGGTTCAGGAACTTCGCAAGGTGTTCCTGTTATTGCTTGTAATTGTGAGGTATGTACCTCCAAAAATACTAAGGATAATAGGTTGCGTTCTTCTATTATGATTGCTGTTGATGGGTTAAATATTGTAGTTGATACAGGTCCTGATTTTAGACAACAGATGCTAAGAGAGAAAGTGCAAGATATTGATGCTGTACTTTATACTCATCATCATAAGGATCATGTAGCGGGTATGGATGATGTAAGAGCTTTTAATCATAAGTGGAAAAAGGATATGCAATTGTATTGTACTAAAACAACTGAACAAGCATTGCAAATGGAGTTTCCATATGTATTTACTGATTTTAAATATCCAGGAATTCCTAAGGTTAATATAAACCTTATTGAAAATAAGAATTTTAAAATTAAAGATACTGAAATACAACCTATAGATGTATTGCATTATAAGATGCAAGTATTTGGCTTTAGAATATATGATTTTGTATACTTGACTGATGTAAGTGCTATTAGTGCTATTGAAAAAGAAAAAATGAAAGGTGCAGATTTAATAATTCTGGATGCATTAAGACGAGAGCCTCATATCTCACATTTTACCTTAAAACAGGCTTTGGAGCTTTTGGATGAGTTACAGCCTAAGAAGGCATTACTCACACACATTTCCCACTTTATGGGTTTACATGATGTTGTTAATGATGAGCTTCCTAACCATATTAATTTGGCTTATGATGGACAACAAATTGAACTGTAATTATAAAATATTAGTAAACTCTGTTTTTTTTAGTTGATTAAGTATAGCAAAGGCTGTATTTACTTCTTCTTCCTTTAGTACTATAGTAAATTCATTAGTAGTTGATATTACAGCAGTTATATTAATTCCTCTCCAAGCAAGTCGTTTTAATAAGTAGTAGTAAACTCCAGCAACTTCTGTATTTGCTTTTGGAAGTTTCATAGTAATAGAAGATAGATTTTTAATATTTGATAAACAGCTCTCATCCTTATATAGGCTCTCAACTATTTTTTCTTCGGATTTACTTATTACCATAGTAGTTTCAAATACCCCTCTAGATAAGGTTAGAAATATATCATCTTCAATAGTTATTTTACTTAATAGTTTTACTTGTTTTGTTTTAAGGCTTTTAGAATTCTTAAAAGTAAATTCAACTAAATTTGACCTTACTGTAATTTCGCTTAAGTCATTAAGAATTTTTTGTAATTTCTTATCTTTATTTGGGCTAATATTTTCGCTAAAGCGTTTCATAGCCATTATAATTGCAGCTGTTTTTACTTCCTTTTTTATTTCAAACTCAATTAAAGGCTTTATTTTTCGTGATACTGCCGATATATTTAATAGATTATCCCTTAAGGCCTCTAGGAAATAAGGGGATTCTAAAATGATTTTTTCTGTTACTTCAGGAATAGACTTCATTTGTAAATGTTAAAATTTTAACACAAAGTTAAAAAAATGTGTTAAAACACAATTAATTTTATTTAGAAATATACTATGCAGATATTTGCCGCCTAATTTTATTATAAATGATTGTACAAAAGTTTGGAGGTACTTCAGTAGGAAGTGCTAAAAGGATAAAAGAAGTAGCAGATTTAATTAATGATGGTAATCAAAAAATAGTTGTTTTATCTGCTGTTGGTGGAACAACAAATAAATTGCAAGAGGTATATAATTGTTTAGTTGCAAAAGATATATCCTCTAGTTTTGAGCTATTAAAACAAATTAAGACTTCTTATTTTACACTGGTTGATGAGTTGTTTGAAACACAAAGAACTAAAGATTTTGCATATCAATTTATAATAAAACGATTTGTTAGTTTAAATTATCAAATTATAACAAATTTTAACGCGAATACAATTGAATCAATTTATAGTTTAATACTTACTGAGGGAGAACAGTTTTCCACTTATTTATTATGTCAATATCTATTGGAGAATAATAGTTCAGCAACTTTAATTCAGGCAGCTGATTTTATACATTTAGATGTAAATAATGAACCTAATATAGAAGGGGTTAGAGAAAGGTTAAAGGGTGTTTTAGCTAATAAAAAAGAAAAAATAATTATAACACAAGGTTTTGTATGTAGGGATAATAAAGGTAATATTAGTAATTTAAAAAGAGGAGGGAGCGATTATACTGCTTCGTTAATAGGAGCGGCTTTAAATGCTCAAGAAGTACAAATATGGACAGATATAGATGGAATGCATAATAATGACCCTAGGTTTGTGACAAATACAAGATCTATTCCATATTTATCCTATAATGAAGCTGCTGACCTATCTTACTTTGGAGCTTCAATCTTACATCCATCAACAATAATACCTGCTCAAAAGTATAATATTCCTATTCGAATTAAAAACACATTTAGTCCCGGTAAAGAGGGGACTTGTATAAAGCAAGCTGTGCAATCAGATGGTATATCAGCTATTGCTTCTAAAGATAATATTGTTGCTATTAATATTATATCGGCTCGTACTTTATTAGCCCCTGGTTTTTTAACTAAAATATTTGAGGTTTTTGAGCGCTATAATACTGCTATTGATATGCTATCTACATCCGAAACTTCAGTTTCAATGACTATTGATGATAAAAGTAATTTAGATAATATTATAAAAGAGTTAAATTTTTTAGGAACTGTTGAGGTTAATGATGAGCTTTCTATAATTTGTGTAGTAGGTTATATGGAAGGGGAAAGTAAAGGTATTGTAAATAGTATTACTGAGCCTTTAAAAAATATACCTATACATATGATTGCTTATGGAGGAAGTAAACATAATTTATCCTTCTTGGTAAAAACTCAAATGAAAAAAAATGCTTTAGAGGCATTGCAAAATAATCTATTTTAACCTAGTATAGTTTATGATATCAACTAATTTTCCCCATTTAGAAGCAAAAAAGACTCCTTTTTATTTTTACGATTTATCAGTACTCTCTAATACACTTGAGGAGCTGTTAAAAACAGCTAAGGTACATAATTATAAAGTGCATTATGCTATGAAGGCAAATGCGAATATTAAAATATTAGAGAAAATTCATTCTTATGGGTTTGGAGTTGATTGTGTAAGTGGGAATGAAATTAAAAGAGCTTTGTCAATAGGCTTTTCTGCTGATGATATAGTATTTGCAGGTGTTGGGAAAACAGAAGAGGAAATTATTCATGCTTTAAGAGTAGGGATTTCTTGCTTTAATTGTGAGTCTGTTGAAGAACTAATGGTAATACAGGAACTTGCAAAAGAATATAATACTATTGCTAAAGTTGCCTTAAGATTAAATCCTAATATTGATGCGCTAACTCATAAGTATATAACTACTGGGAAAACAGAAAATAAATTTGGAATTAGAAGTGAAGATATACCGCGTATAGCAAAAGAGTTAGAAGGGGATATGTATGTTAAAATTGTTGGGCTTCATTTTCATATAGGTTCACAAATAACAAGCTTATCTGTTTTTAAAGCACTTTGCAAAAAGGTAAATGCAATTCATAAACAGTGTAATAGTTATGGTTTAAATTTCGAGCACATTAATGTAGGAGGAGGTTTAGGTGTTGACTACTCTAATCCTGATGATAATATGATTCCTGATTTTGAAGCTTATTTTAAAGTATTTAATGAAGGGATAAGCCTAAAAGATAATCAGCAATTGCATTTTGAGCTAGGAAGATCAATAGTAGCTCAATGTGGTTTGTTAGTTTCTAAGGTGCTTTATGTTAAAAAATCAGAGCATAATAATTTTGCAATACTCGATGCTGGAATGACAGACCTTTTACGCCCTGCTTTATATAATAGTTCACATAAAATTGAGAATATAAGTAAACAAGAACAAACCTCTAATCTGCTTAATTATGATGTAGTAGGTCCAATATGTGAATCTTCTGATTCTTTTGGAAAAAATATTGAGCTCCCAAAGACTGAGCGAAATGATTTAATTGCGATTAGAACTGTTGGTGCTTATGGTGAGGTAATGGCTTCACAATACAATTTAAGGTCCTTACCTCAAGCATATTATTCCGAGATTTGAAAAAATAGCTTAAAATGATTAGTGAGTAGCTAAGATAATTAGTGTTATTCTTTTGAGATGCTTATTATAAAATGTATATTTACCAAAAATTAATATTATGAGGAAAATTACATTTACTTTAATTGCACTATTTTCAGTAGTTCAAATCTTTGCTAGCAAGCATAATCATACTGATGAAAATGAAGTAAGATATATTAAAAATTCAAAAGTATTAAATGCTCAGCTTCAGCAGGATTTAAGGTTGTCTGACTCTTGGCAAAACTTTTTAGCAGTTAATCCAAACTGGTTTGTTATTTTTAATGAAGATAATAAAATGCCACATAGAGCTTTTGGTGAGCCTATTGCTTTAGCAGGAGGTGCTGATGCGTACAGTAAGGTACTTAATTTCTTAAACTCAACTCCATTTGCTATTCCTAATGATGTAAGAGAGGGAGAGACATATAAAAATGAGAAGTATATAAATGTTAATTTTACTCAGTACTATAATAACCTAGAGGTTATTGATAGTCGCTTATATGCTAAACTTAGTTTAAATCAGGAACTTATTGCTTTTGGATTAGATTTATTTAATGATATAAATATTAGTACAGTTCCAACTTTAGACGTGGCAGGAGTATTACTTGCAGCAGCACAAGGAATAAATAATCCTATTTTAGCTTCTAATATAGAAGGTGAATTAAAAGTGTTACCAGTTCCAAGCTATGGAAAGTATGAATATCATTTAGTATATCAAGTAGCTGTTAAAACTACGATTGAAGAAGGTCCTGCTAATTATACTTGTTTTGTTGATGCACATACTGGAGCATTATTAATGAGAAAAAACAATGTGCTTTATGAGGCTCCTCCAGCAATATCTACAGTAGAGGGGAATTTGTATACTACACATCCTTACAACCCTTCTTCTACTGAAAAGTTAATACACCTAAAAGCTAAAGATATTGCTACTGGGAATAATTATTATACTGATGTTAATGGTGAAGTAAATCTACCTTTAGTATTAGGTAATCAAGTAGAGTATAAATTAGAGGGTTTATATGTTGATGTAAGAACTAATGGTAATACTCCTAGTGTAACTGCTAGTTTATCTGCTAGTAATTCAATTCTTTTTAACAATACAAACTCAACAATACAAGAACGTACAGCATACTGGTCAGTTAATGAAATACACGCACATTTTAAAACAGTATTCCCTACTTTTACAAGTTTAGATATTCCTATGGAAACTAATATTGATGAATTTGGTAGCTGTAATGCTTTTTATAATGGATCTTCTATTAATTTTTATGCAGCAGGAAATAATTGTAATGCTACAGGAAATATTGCTGATGTTGTTTACCATGAATATGGTCATGCAATAAACGATTCAAGATATAACTCAGGAATGTGGAATGGGGCATTAAATGAAGGTTATGCAGACATTTGGGCATTGTCTTTAACTGATAATGCTGTTTTAGGAATTGGGTTTTATGATAATGATCCTAATGGTTTTGTAAGAAGGTATGATGTAGATAGAAAAGTATATCCACAAGATTTAGTAGGAGAGGTGCATGCTGATGGAGAAATTATTGCTGGTGCTTTTTGGGATACTTACTTAGCCTTTAATGATATGAGTCAAATGTTAGATTTATTTAAAGCTACTTTTGATGGGGGTCCTGATGGTCCTGATGGTACTGAGGGAGTAATTTATACTGATATTTTATTAGAGGTGCTTTATGCAGATGATAATGATGCAAATATCTTAAATGGAACTCCAAATGATTTGGCTATTGTTCAGGCTTTTGCAGATCATGGGATTACATTATTATCCAATGCAGATATTAATCATTCTCCTGTTGTAACTGCTAATGCTAATGTTGCAATACCTATAAGTGGAACTGTTAGTATGGCTTACCCTTGGGCTTTATCAAGCGCTAGCTGTTATTACAGGCTTAATGATGCTAGTAATTGGATGCAAACTACTGTATCAATAACAGGAAGCGCAGTACAAGCAAGTATTCCTGCACAGCCAAATGGAACAGTAATTTCCTATTATATTTCATTAACAGATATTTATGGGTATGAGTCAGCTATTACCCCTATTGCGGCTAATATTAGTCCAATGCAAAATGCAAACTTACCTTACTTTATTATGGTAGGATATGATTTAAGTGCTGAGGAAGATTTTGATTTTAATTTTGGATTTTGGCAAACAGGTATTTCAGGTGACAATGCAACAACAGGACACTGGGAAATGGGAAGTCCTATAGCATCCTATGGTACTTTTGGAAACCCAAGTACAATTGTGCAAACAGGTACTCAACATACAGCTGGAGGAAGTGATTGTGCCTTTACAGGAAATGCTGGTGCTACTGATGGAGTAGGTTCTAATGATGTTGATGGTGGACATACAACTTTAGTATCTCCTTATTTTGATTTAACACAATATACAAACCCTGCTTTTTCTTATTGGAGATGGTATACAAATAGCCCTCCTACAGGAGCAAATCCAGGTCAAGATTGGTGGCAAGTACTTATTACTAATGATGGCGTAAACTGGCATTATGTTGAAAACAATAAAAGCTCTGATATTAGTTGGAGGAAGTTTGCTTTTAGGGTAGAGGATTATGTAAGTTTAACAAATAGTGTTCAACTAAAATTTATTGCATCAGATAGTTTGCATTTAGGGCAAAATTTGGATGGAGGTAGTTTAGTTGAAGCTGCTATTGATGATTTATACCTGTACAATCAGAAAGCAACTGTTTCAGCTATTGATAATTTATCAGCTTCTAAGCCTAAGCTAATTAGAGTTACTGATTTACTAGGAAAGGAAGTTGATCCTACAACATTAAAGGAGCATACAACTCTTTTATATATTTACGATAATGGCATTGTGAAAAAGAAAATTGCTGTTAAGTAGTTTTTTTAACACTCTTTAAACTGACCGTTATTATATATAGCTAAAGCTTTTCCTTTTAGTTGTTGCCCAATAAATGGTGTGTTTACAGATTTTGATTTTATAGATTTTTCAGTAAACTCCCATTCTAGTTCAGGGTTAAATAAAGTAATATTAGCTGTTTTTCCTTCAGTAATACTTACTTCTGACATCTGTAATATCTTTCTTGGATTAATAGCAATTTTTTCAATAAGCTGTGTTATGCTTAGGTAAGGAAGTAGGTGTTTTCCTAGTAGTCCAAAAGCTGACTCTAGTCCAATTATTCCATCTGCAGCATTATCAAACTCTATCTTTTTATGTTCTTCATCTTGTGGGCTATGGTCTGTTGTTATAACATCTATAGTTCCTTCTTTTAATGCTTCTATTAGTGCTTTGCTATCAGTTAAAGTTCTTAGTGGAGGCATAACTTTATATCTAGTGTCAAAGTTATTTATGGCCTCGTCAGTCAAAAATAGATTGTGTAGAGCAACATCGGCAGTAATTTGTAGCCCATCTGCTTTTGCTTGTTTTACTTTAGTGGTGCTTTTCTTTGTAGATAGGTAGCTGAGGTGAAAACGACTATTTGTGTATTCACACATACTTATATCTCTATCCACCATTATTTCTTCGGCAAGGGCTGGAATTCCTTTTAGTCCAAGTTTAGTACTTACTATGCCTTCGTGCATGTATCCATCGTTAGCTATACTTTTTTCATTTGGGTAGTTCATAATAAGTGCATTGCAATCTTTGGAGTATAGCATTGCAATTTTTAATACTTCATTCCTACTAATTGACTTCTTATCATCGGTAAAAGCTAAGCAACCTGCCTTTTTCATGTCATGCATTTCAACAATATCATTTCCTTGTTGGTTTTTTGTTAAGTTACCTGCAGGGAGTATATCCACTATATTTCCTATAGTTTGATTTTTGATATAAGTAATCATTCCTTTATTGTCGAGGCTTGGAGTTGTATTTGGCATTATCATTACTCCAGTATATCCACCACTAGCTGCTGCTTTACTACCACTTTCTAGTGTTTCTTTTTGTTCGTCACCTGGCTCAGAGAAATTAGCATGTAAATCGAACCACCCTGGAGAAAGGTGTAGGTTTTCAGCTTTAAATTCAACCTCTTTTCCTGCAGCTATGGATTCAGGGCAACTTTTAAGCTCTTTAGCAATCTTATCAATTTTACCATCTTTAATAAAAACATCACAAATATTATTGTGGTGTTTGCTGTTTGGGTCAATTATTCTTGCCGATTTAATGAGTAGATTCATGATTTTATCAGTTTAATAAGTAGTGTTTCTAGTGCAAAAAATAGCAGAGATAAAATCAGTGCTAGTTTCCAAAATTCTTTTCCTTTATTATTAGTATTTAGTACTGTTTCAAGAAGAGTACTATTTCCTTCAATTAGATGTATATTTTTTAAGTCATAGCTAGTTATCCAATCATTAATTTGAATACTAGTATAAGTAGTTGTTTTACTCTCAGATGGGCTATAGTTGTATGCAATAGCATCTAAAATATTATCACTCTTCTCAAGGGTGTAAATACCATTCTTAGTAATTTGATTATGAGTGTAGAATACTTGTTTTCCTAGTTGAACTTTTGGAGTTGGAATAATATCTGTTTTCTCATTTTTAAGATGGAAAATATCTGTCTTTTTAACTTTTATATTGGTAGTAAAGTAACTGTGCTTTCCTATAGTATTGTAAATAGCATCAATTTGAACTGCTACTGTAGCCATATTGAGTAATGTAGGTACAAATAGGGAGTGCTTCTTAAAGTTGTTATACTCTGCTGCTAAAGGGCTGCTAAATAGGTATATTACTCCTTTTTTATTAGTGAATGCTTCTAAAAAGCTTTTGTTATTATCTAAGCTAAGTAGGGTTGTGCTATTACTTTTTGTTTGTTTGTTAATAGGGTAGTGCTGTTTTACCTTTGGAAAGTTAATTTTACTTAGTTCTCCATCAAATACATTTTTATATATTGGGTGTTTGGTATTAATTTTATGAAGTTCCTGATTTGATTTTTTAAGAGGACTTAGGGTAGCAATATTTAATTTCTTTAAGATTAAATTATAGGTGTCTAGGTCAGCATTTTTTGGGGGAATAATAGCAATGCTTCCTCCATTTTCTACAAATGTATTTAGCGTATTTATTAAACCAGAGCTAAAAGCATCAAGCTCATTTATAATTACTAAATCTTGTTGGCTTAGCAAATTATAATCTATAGCGTTTATATTAGTATTTGTAAAATTAAATAGGAGTGTATCTTCTTTAAATAAGGTACTGATTGCAGTATGTTTTGTATTTTGGTTAATACAGGATACAGCGATTTTATTTGCTTTTTTAAAGGTGAAATGTAGGGTGTTGTCAAAGGTAATAGGGTAGTCATTTATTTTTATTGCTCCCTCTTGTATTTCTAACTTATTAGCTAAGTACTTAAAGCTAATTGTTTTTGATTCTTTCTTTTTTAGGCTAACAAATTGTTGTGATTTTTGTTGTTTATTAACTTCAAGAAAAATAACTTTGTCACTGATTTCTTGCATGCTGTGATTTGTGATTTCTGCAAAAATTTCAAGTTCTTGTTCTCCATTAAATATAGGAGTATTTATCCAGCAACTATCTATACTTATATTAGCTGTATTATTATTGCTTATTGGAATTAAGAATAGGGTAGTAGTAGTATCAATCTTTTGTAATTCATCAATTTTTAGTGTACTACTTTGCATATCGGATATAATATACAAGTGATTATTTTTATCTGATAATGTATTACTTCTATTTATAATTTGCCTAATAGTTTTATTGGAAGAGGAACTATTAATTTTACTTATCATTTCTGATAATTTTCCTTTTGAGATGCTTTTACTTTCCTGGGTGTAAAAATCATTGGTAATAAGCCAGAAGTTACTTTCTGTAGGGTATGATTTATAAATGCTATTAGCTTTTTGTTTTGCTATAGCTAAGAGTCTTCCATTTTCATTTTCAGCATCCATACTAAATGAATTATCAATATATATGAAAATGTCTTTACTGCTTTTTTGTATGGTGTTGCTTGGAATATATGGTTTTGCAAAAGCAAGAACTAAAAAGCTAATGGCTAAAATTCTGCTTAGCAGAATAAGAATATTCTTAAGGTTAGCTTTTTTACGATTATCTTCTTTAATTTCTTTAAGAAAGCGAATGCTACTAAAGTAAATTGTTTTGTGTTTTCGGAAATTAAATAAGTGAATGAGAATCGGAATTGCTATTGCAAAGAGGAAGTAAAGTAGTTGTGGGTTTTGATATCTCATCAAAGTGCAAAATTAAACTATTTGCTAGAATTAGCGTATTTTTTGACTTAAATTATTTTTCCGTCCTTCATTTCTAATTTTCGGGATGCTAAATTTGCAAGTGCTTCATTATGTGTAATGATTACAAAAGTTTGCCCTATTTCTTTGTTTAGCCTTAAAAATAATTGATGTAATTCATTAGCATTTTTTGAGTCAAGATTTCCTGAAGGCTCATCGGCTAAGATAATTGCAGGAGAGTTAATAAGTGCTCTTGCAACAGCAACTCTTTGTTGCTCACCTCCTGATAGTTCCTCAGGTTTATGCCTTGCTCTATCTTTTAATCCTAATAGTTCTAATAGCTCTAAGCCTTTTCTTTCTGCTTCTTTTCTTGCAGCCCCAGCAATAAACGCAGGCAGGCAAACATTTTCTAAAGCTGTAAATTCTGCTAGTAGGTTATGGAACTGAAAAACAAACCCAATTTCTTTATTTCTAAATTCAGCAATTTCTTTTTCTGATAGTTTATTTACTTCCTTGGAGTTAATGTTTAAATTACCAGTTTGTAGCTTATCTAAAGTCCCTAAAAGCTGAAGTAGGGTAGTTTTTCCTGCTCCTGATGAACCAACAATACTCACAAATTCACCTTTTTTTATATGGATGTCTACTCCTTTTAGTACTGCTAAATCTCCATAGGAATAATGTATGTTATTTGCTTTTATCATAGTGTTAGTTTCTGGTTTTTAGTTATTAGCGATTTATAGTATTTAATAAACCCATTTAATAACTTTTTGCAAGTAATAATTTCTTCAAGCTTATCATCTAGAGTTACCTTATTTAAAAAATTTAAATCATGTGCCAAGAATAATTGAGTTTCTAGTTCGTATAAGGAACCTCTAGCAATATATAAAAATCTAACTGTATCTTTTGGAGCACTTCTTCCGCACCCTTCTGCTATATTTGATGGCACTGAAATTGCACATCTTCTCATTTGAGAAGTTAATCCAAACTGTTCATTGTCTGGGAATAATTTAGTGATATTATAAAATGAAAGAGATAGCTTTCTGCTTTCCTTCCAAACATCTAAATTATAATATTCACTCCTACTCATTTTCTTATATTCTAAAAACTAGTAACTAATAACGAAAAACTAATTTTTCTTGAGGTAAAGGTAATCTAAATAATAAATAACTTTTAAGGATAAGCTATTTTCTTGAGGGAGTTCTAATGAACGCTCTACATTATTAATCCAATGGTTTCGTATAACTTTATCATTATTTGTAATTGCATTGTTCCAAACTAGGCTAAGCTGACTTCCTGGAGCAAACCACCAGTTGTATTGTAAGTTTGATGTCCAAGTAGTATAATTAATGTTGTGATTTCCTTCGTAATCACTAGGGTTTAGGTAACCATCTTCACCTAAGCTTTTAAATGCTATATTTTCTACTTGGTCAAAATGATATCTTAGCTTAAATGATAGTCCCATTTTATTACTTATGATATAACTACCACTTAGTACATTTGTTATCATTCGTGTATTTCGTAATGCAAAAATTGGTTCTTCAGTTGCCGATTCAGCAGCATATCCTGTATTGTTTCTTTCATTGTTTATTGAGAGAACATATCTAAATGATAATTTGTCATTTGCTCTAAATAGAGGAGAGATTCTCCACCCAAAGTCTTTGCTGTTGTATAAAGGAATCAGACCTCCTCCAAAGCTAAAATCTACTGCAAGTCTCTTTCTGTAATCAGATGATAAGAACACTCTTCCTCCAAATGATTCTGATTCTACAAAAGGAGTATTAATATCGGCGGCTCTTCCATTGTTAATAGTTCTTGCTTCAAAATAATTATAACCTTTAGATGGTTTTGTGGTAAGAAACCCTCCAAAGGTTAAGTAATTTTTTAGAGTTGCATTAGCATTAAGGTAAAAAGTTGTATTAACATATTTTTGTGCTGTAAAAAGCATTTCATGATTTGCTGTTAAGGATACATTTGAGTTAATGAAATTGTTATTAGGCTTTAGTTGCTTATAATATAGGTCAAGATTACTACTTATGATATTATTTCTTGGAGAAAAGCCTAAGTCATTTGTATTGTATTTGTCATCAGTTACTTGACTTGATAGATAATATTTATAAGCACCTTTGGTTTTTTCTATGCTAAAGCTTCCTGAATAGCCTTTGGTGGTAGAGCCATCATTAAATAAATTACTATTTATGAAAGAAGCATGTAGTCTATGTGTATTGTTTTTATTGTTAAGTTGTGTGCTTATTCCACTTACGTTAGAACTAAACCCTTCTTTATCTATATATTTATTAGTATTTGAAAAACTAATAGAGGAATTGTTCTTAAGTACTTGGTCAAATATTAATACATTAAAGTTTGTATAATCTTTTGTAATAGCATTTAGTGCTCCAATCCCTAACCCATTTTTTGTTCTTCCAGTAATCTTAGAGGCATTTAATAAATCATCGCTTACTCTTCGGGTATAAAACATATCTCCTGCTTTATCAAAGAGTTCAGTTCCTTCGGTAAAAAACTGGCGTTTTTCTTCATATTGTATTTCAAAAGGAGAGAGGTTAAGTACTTTGTCATCAGGAGCTACTTGTCCAAAATCAGGAACTAAAGTCATATCAAGGGTAAAACTTTCGTTTATTCCATATTTTAAATCCATTCCCATATTGTAAGGATAGGTTACGGCACCATCATAATTATTATAATAAGTAGTAGCGTAAGGCATAAATGAAAGTCTGGTTGGCGACTCTACATCAAAGTTTAAATATTCTAACTTTCCTCCTTGTGCTCCATAATTATCATAATTTACATCAATAAAATTCCATGTATAATGCTCTCTGTATCTTCTTATTCCTCTCGACATGTTTAAACTCCAAACATTATTATCAGGAGGAAAACGTAATGCAGAAAATGGAATTGCAAATTCAGCTATCCAACCTTTATCGTTTATTTTTACTGCTGATTTCCATACTGCATCCCAATTAAAATCAACATCACTACTACTGTATTTTGCATCAATTTGAACTCCTGCAGCAGTTACACCAAAGTTGTACTCAAGCATCCCATTTCCATAAGGGTCAATCCATATTCCAAAAATATCGAAGTTTTTTTCCTCATCATCTCTTTTACTTAATTCCTTTAGGATACTATCAGGAGCATTATCGAACATCATAACACCAAAATAGATGGCATTATTATCATAACAAATTTGCACTTCAGTATTCAACCCTTCTCTCTCAGTTTTTCCATTATCTGGTCTAAGTTGTCTAAAATCTGTTGCTTTAGCAAGCTCACTCCAATGTATATCATTTAGTACTCCATCAATTTTTGGAGGTGTATTGCATTTACTAATGGTGTATGTTTTTTTATTCTCAAACTGAGCAAAAGTAAGTAAGGGAATAAAGGAAATAAGAAGAAAAAGGAGTCTGATTTTCATTAAGAATATAGTTTGCCGCAAAAATATGTAATTTAATGTCAATTGAAGTTTGTAATTCAAATCAATCCTATATTTTTGCGGCACTAAAAAAATTGAAATGAATTTACACGAATATCAAGGTAAGGAATTATTAAATAGCTTTGGAGTAAGAATCCAAAGAGGAATTGTTGCTACTACACCAGAAGAAGCTGTGGCTGCTGCTGAAAAACTAAATGCTGAAACAGGTACTAGTTGGTGGGTTGTTAAGGCTCAGGTACATGCAGGAGGTAGAGGTAAAGGTGGAGGTGTAAAATTGGCTAAGTCATTAGATGATGTAAAGTCAATTTCAAATGATATTTTAGGAATGCATTTAGTTACTCCTCAAACTTCAGCTGAAGGAAAATTGGTACACCAAGTATTAATTTGTGAGGATGTATATTATCCAGGTGAGAGTGAAACTTCTGAGTTTTACATGTCTGTTTTGTTAAACAGAGCTACGGGGCGTAATATGATTATGTACTCAACTGAAGGAGGAATGGATATTGAAACTGTTGCTGAGGAAACTCCACATTTAATTTTTACTGAAGAGATTGATCCTAAAGTTGGTCTTACAGGGTTCCAATGTCGTAAAGTTGCTTTTAACTTAGGACTTTCTGGTGCTGCATTTAAGGATATGACTAAGTTTGTACATGCACTTTATACTGCTTATGATAAAACTGATTCATCTTTATTTGAAATTAATCCTGTATTAAAGACTTCTGATGATAAAATAATGGCAGTTGATTCAAAAGTAACTATTGATGATAATTCATTGTTCAGACATAAAGATTATGTTGCTTTAAGAGATAAGAGAGAAGAAGATGCTACAGAAGTAGAAGCAGGAGAATTTGGACTTAACTTTGTAAAGCTTGATGGTAATGTTGGTTGTATGGTAAACGGTGCAGGATTAGCTATGGCAACTATGGATATTATTAAAATGGCAGGAGGTAACCCAGCTAACTTCTTAGATGTTGGTGGTACTGCTGATGCTAAAAGAGTAGAGCAAGCATTTCGTATTATCTTAAAAGATGAAAATGTTAAGGCTTTATTAGTTAATATCTTTGGTGGTATTGTAAGATGTGATAGAGTAGCACAAGGTATTGTTGATGCTTATAAAAACATAGGAGAAATAAACGTACCATTAATTGTAAGACTACAAGGAACTAATGCTGCTGAAGCAAAACAATTAATTGATGAAAGTGGACTAAAAGTAGAATCAGTAATTTTATTACAAGAAGCTGCTGATAAAGTTGCTGAAGTACTAGCTTAATAAAAAAGATATATAAATAAAAAAGCCGAGCATTTGCTCGGCTTTTTTTGTTTTTCTATTTCTTAGAAGCTTTCACATCTTACTTACTTATTCTTTAGAAAAATCTAAAAATTCAGATAAACTGAGGTTAAAACCATTAGCTAATTTAACAATGGTACTTACTCTAACATCTGTTTCCCCTACTTCCAGCCTTTGTATAATTCGTATATCTAGTTCAGCATTAATTGATAATTGAAACTGGGTTAAATTATTTTCCTTACGCAACCTTTTTACCTTTTTACTGATTTTTCTTAGTGTTTCTTTTTTATCAGCTACTGACATAATATTATTTTCTATAGATATTTTTACTAAAGTAGTTGTGTTTCTTAAAATTAAATACGACTAATTAGTCGTATTTTAAATAATAGTTATATTATTGCAGTAAGAAAAAGCAAAGAATTGTTTTTAGAAACAAATGACTTTAAGGGTATTTTAAAATAGGATTTACGCCCCATTGTCCAAAAAGGGCTATAAGTGTCCATAGAAATACAGCAGGTATTGAATACTTTTGAGCAATTATAAAGCATAAAAGACTTGTGCTTTTTATAAAAAAGAGGCTTTTTAAAGAAAATGTATGCCATTTTAATGAACAAGATTAATAGCCTGTGAAGGCTGAATTTATGTATTGCTTGTCGGTACAAGAAATTTATATTCTAGAATTAGCAGTATAAAGTACTTGTGTGTACAAGTATTTGTAAATGAGCTAATTGTAAGGATTTAAATTTTTAACTATATTTAAAAACAAAAAATAATTGAAAGAAAAGATGTAAAGAATATTAATTTAAAACATTTAAAATCATGAAGAGAATTTTACTCAGCATTATTGCACTATTAGTATTGCAATTTATACAGGCACAAAGTTTAAATTATACACAGGATAGTCTTTTACAAACATCAATGTCTGATTCACTATTTCACACCCAACATCTCAATTGTGGAATAAATCCTGCTTACTTGCAAACACTTGGAACGCCTCAAGCAATACCCCAACAATTCTCAGCACAAAATAGTAGTAGTGCTCCAGTTAACCCAGAAATTTGTGGTGCTTTTGAGATTCATTATAAAGATATTAGTCTTGGAAACGGTATAGGCTTTGATGACCCAGCAGACGGAGCAGACAGAAGAAATACACTTTGTGCTGTACTTACTTATATACAATCCGTTATTGACTTTAGTTTAATTCCTACTACTGACCGTATAAAATTAAATGTAAGGCAATCTTATGGTGCTGTAGCCAACCCAGCACCTACAACAGCTACCTTTGCTGCAAGAGCAGGAGCTTATTTTGACAACACTATTACTACCCCTCGCATAATAAATGGTTTTGTACACGATTATGTTACCACAGGTGTAAACCCTGTTGCATCTAGTATTATGCATGCAAAATTGCAAGTAAATTTTCATCAAGTTTATACCGCTCCTCCACTCTTTATTACCGCTATTCCAATTAATTGGCATAACGACCATTTAGCTCCAATCCCAAATTGCTATTATGATTTATATACTGTACTCTTACACGAGATTACCCATGCTTTAGGATGGATAAGCTATATAGAAGCAGATGCCACAACAGGTTATCCTGTGTCTTCATTAACGACAGGAACTGACCAGTATTCAGGCTTAGATTTTTTACTGCATAAAGGAAGTGTATTTCCAGTAAGTTTAAATAAATTAGTAAGCGGAACAACTACGGCACCTTTTATAAACCCCTTATATGCGACAAGTGTTAATGTAGTTCATAATATGGTTAATGGTTTTGCTACTCCTAATTTAGCTAACGACATTTGGATTAACACTAACCCAGCACCTGATAATCATCCTGTATATTCAGGATTACTCTCTCCTCTAAGCCCTTTCTCTGAAGGTTCTATTTTATCACACTTAGACGAACAATTATGGTCCTACTCAATGCGAAGTAGAATCTCACCCGGAGATGTAAAAGAATATGTGATGAGCCCTTTTGCAACTCAAGGTTTAGAAAGAAGAGTATTTACGGATATTGAAATTGCTACTTTAGAAGATTTAGGATATACTATTAATACGAGTTACCCTAATAGTGCAACATTAACTAACTTACCTCCTTATTCTACCAAGATGGCTGCCTATACCAATTATGACGCTTATGATTTTGCTGAAACTGTTGCAGCTGATTTTCCTCCACTAGTTAATAATTTAGGAGCATCATTAGTTATTAATTTAGCTACTGATCCTACGCTTGTTGACCCTGAGGGAAATGCAATATCCGTAGCTCCAAATACTTTAACCAATATTAGGGGTTGTGGAAATGGAGGAAATAATCACAACCAATTAACAGTATCCCCTAATGGACAAGTAATTACCTATACCCCAAGAGCTGATTTTTATGGTAGAGCACAATTTGGCTTTAATTTGTATGATGGTACAGAAGTAGGTTCTTATGTTGTTTATACTATTGATGTTTTAAATGGAAACAATGTAAATTATACCTTAGGAAATAATATGGTGGTAAATGGTAAGTTTGAAGAAGGAACTGAGGTAAAAAGACTAGGGGTTGAAGAAACTATACTTTCATCTAATTTGGATTTAGGAGGGTTAAGAGAAGGAAGGTTAAGATTTGGTACTCATTTTGCAGATGGACACCCTTATAATTATATGGCTAATTCTTGGTTTCCTGCTGGTTCAGGAGATTTTATTAAAAAGTCTAAAATACATTGCACTGGAACAAACTACACTAAATCTTTTGGTGCTTATCGTACAGACTTTCCTTCAACAACTTTTTTCTTTTCAAAACCAAATGCAATTGGGACAAACAATTTGAGGTATAGGCAAATAAAGACAAGTAACTTTTTTAATTTAAAAGAAGCGGTAAATACTTGCAAGGTATATTCCTTAGAATTTGATTATTATATAGACCCTATAGCTAATACCCTAAATGGAGGTGATATTGACTTAAACGTTAGATTTACAAATGACCCTTTAGCACCTCCTACTTATAGTGCTGTTGAAAGCTTTACTCCTCAAGTTGGAAGTTGGCAGCAGCATACCATAGTCTTTGCTTATTGTGAATTGAATTCTGCAACTATCTTAGATATAGGGCAAAGTAATACCCCAAATGGTTTTTATATTGACAACCTAACTTTAGAAGAAGATCCTACTACTTATCCTTTTACTGCTACTATACTTACTACAGATTCTATACTTTGTGTTGGTGATAGTACAGAATTATCATCTTATGTAGAAACTAATATTTGTGATATAGATTATTTATGGCTTCCAAGTGGAGAAACCACAGCAAGTATAACGGTAAGCCCAACTGTTACCACTACCTATACTCTTATTGCTGACGATGGTTGCAATACTAACACTACTACATTTACAGTAGAGGTAAGCAACCCTATTCTTAGTTTTGCTCCTATTGCTACAAGTATTTGTAATGATAGTGCATTATTATCAGTAAGTGCACCTAATACCATTACTTATGATTGGTACTATAACAACAATCTCATATTTACGGGTAGTAGTCTTTGGGTAAATCAATCAGGAGATTATAGTGTAAATGTTACTGATACCAATGGCTGTTCAAATACTGATACCATAAGTGTAATGTTTGATACGCTGTGTTGTAGAGTACCATTAGCTGATATTAAGCTTTATGCAGGGGGTAACTCCAATGATGTAATAGCACAAAATAATGTTCCTTTAGGAAGCCCTCCCTTTATTGTAGATAATAAGCTCATCGTAATTAAGGATACCTTATTTGTAGATAATCCTGATGGACTTACCTTTAATAATTGTAAAATAAAAATGGGACCTGATGCCGTTATTTGGGTGGATGAAGCCTCTTTAACCCTAAATAATACACATATAGAGGCTTGTGTGGATAGTATGTGGCAGGGTATTTATGTCGATTATAGTTATATTATCACAAATAACTCCATAATTGAGGATGCTATGAAAGCAGTGGTAATGAGCCCTAATGCTCATAATTCAGCATATACTATTGAAAACACAACATTCAATAATAATCTGTATAGTTTGGTATGCCACCCTTTAACCGATAATGGCTCTATCTTTAGAGGAAATACCATTAGTAATGATGAATTACTCTTATACAACCAATATAATGGCGTACAGGTGGATAGTAGCTTTACGGGAATACTCTTACACCAAACTAATGGTTTAGTGATTGGAGATGCAAGCAATGCAGCTTATCAAAACACGATAAGAGATTTAAGGTATGGTATTGTAGGGATGCAAACAAGTTTTGAAGTCTATAACAATAGTTTTGAAAACATTCACTTTGCCCATAGCACAGGAGCTAGTTTCCCTAGTTTTATTAACCCTACAGCCTGTATTTATGCCGATGGTACTCCTGGACTAATAGGCGATGTAGTAACAGTAGGAGGTCTTAGCTTAAAAACAAATACGTTTAATAATTTTGACTTGGGAATATATGCTGAGCGTATGAACTCCACCCTAAGTAACAATACTTTTACTAGGGGACAATGGGCTGCAATGGGGACTTCAATAACAATGAATAGGGCTACTACTATAAATGATAACCAAATGACTAATGTATCGGTTGGGGTGTGGACTAATATGAACGATTATGGATTTATGACTATTGAAAACAATAGTTTTAACACTGACCCTACTTTGGGCACTATTAGTGCAGCTATTGGGGTGTATGGAGGTAATTTTAACCCATCACTTACTAATAGCTATAACATTAATAACAATTGTTTTGATGATGTGTATTGGCAAGGAATTAACCTTTTGAATGTAAGCAACTTGCAAATAGAACAGAATTATTTAAAGCACAGTAATTATGGGGTGGAATTAGGACATTGTAATAATGCAATGCTAAACAGCAATAGTGTTATTGGGGACGGACAAAGCACACAAATGGGAATTAAAATTTCGGACTCTGATGCACCAACACTAAACTGTAATTACTCTGGGTTTTATGTAGAGAGCATGCATTTTGATGGGCAGATGAACGCTACTTTAACAGGAAATAATATTCGTTTTTCTGATTTTGGAATAGTGATTGACAATGCAGGAAGCATAGGACAGCAAGGAACTTTTGCTAACCCTAATGATAATATATGGACTGGGAATTTTGGAGTAAATACAGGAAAACCACACTTGTATACTAAAAATGGAAGTTGGGGAGGTAGCTCTATTTTTTATACGCGTAACTTTCCTCCTTATGACCCTAATTTTAGCAGTTCTGATTTTATCCCTAATATAATTCCTGTTCCAAATTATTCCAACCCTAGCGCTCCTTATAATTTCTGTGGTACTTCACCCAATTGTTCGGGAGTTCCACTACCTATAGCCCCTCCTCCTGCAAGCAGCACGACTCCTAATTTGGCAGCACTGGAAACCCTTGCTTTATCTGATACTATACTAAGCAGTAGCAGTGAGGTCTATAACAATCAAGAACGGCTTTATGAAAAGGTAAAAGAGGACAATACCTTAAGCACTAGCAGTAGCGTATTGGCTACTTTTGTAAGTACTAAGGAGCAGGAAGATATGGGGCGTATTGTTAGGATTAAGGAAAAAATAAATGATAGTTTGTATACTGAAGCCCAAGCTATAATTGATAGTATGCAAGCTACAAGTAGTTATGAGTTCAATGCCAAAACGGTATATGAAGAACTATTAGCGCCTTATCTTAGAGGAGAGGACTTTACTAAGCTTACTGCTAGTGAATTGGCAACTGTCCGTACTATTGCTTATCTTTGTCCGCATACCGATGGTTTAGCAGTATATACAGCACGAGTAATTGCGAGGTATTACGATAACTATTGGATAGATTATGTAAATATTTGTGAGCGTACTCTGGCTTTAGTGCCTCAGCCTCGTTTGGCAGCAGAGGAAATGGAAGATTTTAAAATCTATCCTAATCCTGCACAAGATGTGCTTAATATTACTACTAATTTAGCAGAAAATGAAACAGCAACAGTATCCATTATTGATGCTAAAGGACAAACAGTTGCAAAATACTTTATTGATAATAAGCAGCAAACAGCACTCAGTGTGGCAGATTTAAGTACAGGTTTGTATTTAGTAAATATTACCGACAATAATGGTACAATACGCTTTAGTGAAAAATTAACTATCTTTGGAAAATAAATGATGTATAATGCTAGATATCACTAAAAAAATAACAATTATATTTTTAATTATGTTCTGTGCTTTTATAGCAAAAGCACAGAACTTGATTCTTAATGGAAGCTTTGAAATAAATACCCCTTCAAGTACTTACCCATGCACAGGGTTTAATAGTAGTAATGTGATATATGTAACTCTTTTTGATGGCTTAGATGTTGGTCTTATGAAAGATTCCTGTTTAATGTGTTCTCCTCCAGTATATTGGGGGGGGGGGGCAGCTGAAGGGCATTGGTTTGTTGAAATGGCAAATTATGATTCTCAATCAACTGTTGGTGAAAAACTTTCATTTGACCTTAATGCTCCTTTAGCAGAAAGTAAAAATTATAAATTATCATTTTCTATCAGAAAACCACCTCTTGCACCTTTAGGCTGTATTGATGCAAGAAATAATTATGTAAAAGTGGGGGTTTCTAATTATAATAATCAGTTTGGAACACTCCTTTATACTTCTCCTTTAGGGGATAGCATTTGGACAGAATACAGTGTGGTATTCAATACCCAAAATGCAGAAGAATATATTACTGTGGAGGTTGGGACAGGAGATACGGCAAATATTGCTATTCATATTGATAACTTTATTTTAGTAGAAACTACCGAGCAGCCTAATGCTGTTTATGAGGTAAATGGCAGTAATAAAAAACTCCTTAAAATAGTAGATATTTTAGGTAAAGAAACAAGCCCTAAACAAAAGGGCATCTTGTTTTATATTTTTAGCGATGGTACGGTGGAGAAACGAATTGCTATTGAGTAATGAAATACTAACAACTAAAAACTAGTAACGAGCAACTATTTTTTAAAGGACAAATGATGTATAATGCCAAATATTACTAAAAAAATAACGACTATATTTTTAATTATGTGCTGCGCTTTTACCACAAAAGCACAGAATATAATTCTTAATGGGAGTTTTGAACTGAATACAGTAAGTGGGTGTTATGAGTTCTTATATACACAATCTGATTATAATAATACTGTTTCTTATTCTACATCTTATGGATATGCAATTATGCTGCATAAAGATTCTTGTTTAAGATGCAGTCCTCCAACTTTTTGGGGGGGGGGGGGGCAAGAAGGAAACTGGATGGCTGCTTTAGTTGCTAAGCCCTTTAATTTCCCTACAGGAAGTGGATGGGCTCAATCAAAACTTTCATTAGAGCTTGATTATCCTTTAAGTACAGATAGAAATTATAAACTGTCTTTTTATATTAAAGAACCTCCAGATATTCCACTTAATAGTACAGGTTGCTTAGAGTCTCCTAGTAATTATGTTAATATAGGCATTTCTAATATTGATACTGCTTTTGGCACTCATCTATATACTTCTCCTTTGGGAGATAGTATTTGGAAACAGTACAGTGTGGTATTCAATACCCAAAATGCAGAGCAATATATTACTGTAGAAACAGGTATAGGAGATACTAATGATAATGCTGTTTTTGTAGACAACTTTGTATTAGTAGAAACTACCGAGCAGCCTAATGCTGTTTATGAGGTAAATGGCAGTAACAAACAACTCCTTAAAGTTGTGGATATTTTAGGAAAGGAGGCATTACCCAAACAAAAAGGCATCTTGTTTTATATTTATAGTGATGGTACGGTTGAAAAACGAATTGCTATTGAGTAATTGTCATTGCGAAAAATTGTTGTTTAATTTTGTGGCAATCTGTTCTTAGACTGCTGCACTCCGTTCGCAGTGACAAAACACTAACAACTAAAAACTAGTAACAAGCAACTATTTTAAAATAATGAAAAGGCTTATTTATATATTGTTTGTATGTTTTGGTTTAACTGCTAGTTCTCAAAACCTTATATTAAATGGAAGTTTTGAGCTGAATAACTCTACTGTCTGCTATAATGCTATGGATGATAATATTGAATATAATAACACTCTTTCTTATTCTAAATCCTTTGGAGATGATTATACAACTGTAAATTTTAGATTACCTTGTTGGGCGTGTTCTCCTCCATATCTTTGGGGGGGCAGTAGAAGGAGATTGGGTATTATCTCTTGATGGTGTTGATGAAACACACATATTACCTCCTCCAGATGATACTATACATATTATTAAGCAAGGTAAAGTGTCATTGGAATTAGACATTCCTTTATCAGCTAGCAAACGCTATAAACTTTCTTTTTATGTTAAATCTCCTCCAACGGATATTCCAACTCCTTTTTGTCTTACAAAAAAAGGTAATTTTGTAGAAGTTGGCATCTCCAATAATGACACTACTTTCGGTACACATTTATTAATCACTCCTTTAGCAGATACAGCTTGGCAAGAATATACTTATGTTTTTGAAACCCAAAATGCAGAGCAATATATTACTGTAGAAGCAGGTTTAAATGGTGAAATTAATCAATCAATATTATTAGATAATTTTGTGCTTACTGAAACCGAAGAGCCTTTAACTGTAGGTATTAATGAATTATCACAGCAAGAAAAAAGTTTGCTTAAGGTTGTAGATATTTTAGGTAAAGCAGCAACACCTAAACAAAAAGGCATCTTGTTTTATATTTATAGTGATGGTACGGTGGAAAAGCGGTTAACGACTAGATATTAGACCGCTACGCTTTTAGATATGAGAATTGAGACTATACTGACAACTAAAAACAAGCAACTAACAACTATTTTAATACGTTGCAATAATACTTTGTCCTCCAGTAACTTTTTGTTCTAGCTCAACATTAATTTTAGTTCCTAAAGGAAAGTATAAATCTACTCTTGATCCGAACTTAATAAACCCAAACTCATCAGCTGACTTTGCTTTTTCTCCTGGTTTGGCATAGGTTATAATTCTTCTGGCAAGTGCTCCTGCAATTTGTCGGAATAATACAGTTATATTTTCGTTTTCAACAACTACAGTGCTTCTTTCATTATCGGTAGAAGCCTTAGGGTGCCAAGCAACTAAAAATTTACCTGGGTGGTATTTAGTATACTTTACTTCACCACTTATTGGGTATAGGTTGTTATGCACATTTAAAGGAGACATAAATACAGATACTTGTATTCTTTTATCTTTATAGAATTCTGTTTCTACAGTCTCTTCAATAACTACTACTTTTCCATCGCAAGGAGCATAAACAACTCCATCTTTTCTTTCAAAATTTCTTTTAGGTATTCTAAAGAAATATACTGACATGATAAATATAAATGCAGTTACTGCACTTATAAAATAAGCTAGGTATTCATGAGTATAAGTACAAGCTAAATAGTTTAAAATTGCGAAAATTATAATTTCGTTTCTTAATATTTTATTTCCTTCTTTATGTAATTTCATTGTGGTTTTAGTTAATTAGGTTTATATAAATATAAAGTACAGGTATAGTAATCATAAATGCATCCATTCTGTCGAGCATACCTCCATGTCCTGGAATAAAGTTCCCAGAGTCTTTTACGCCAGCTTTTCTTTTATAGTAAGATTCAGTAAAATCACCCAAGGTAGCAGTAAAAGGCAAAAAGAGGCTAATGGTAATAGCTTGGTTTAAGTCTATTGCAAAAAAGTATGTTGCACTAATATAAGCAGCAAGCACAGTAAATACAAAGCCTCCAGCAAAGCCTTCCCACGATTTTTTTGGAGAAATAGAAGGCATAATTTTAGTTTTTCCAAATTTAACACCAGTAAGATAGGCAAAGGTATCAAAGGTCCAAGTAAGGATAAATACTAAAAGAATTAAAGAAGGATTAAAACTAGTATTAGGATAATCATTATCCGTCATGCCAAATAATTGTACTAAAAAGAAAGGAAGCAATACATATAGGAAAGCAAGAATCTTTGTTTTTCCTTTTCTGAGTTTCCACATTTCATAGAGAGAAACGATACCTAGAATAGCAAATAGTAAACTATAAGTAGTTTCGGAATAAGAAGTTCCTATCCACATAATAGCTACATAAACACTGCCAGATAATGCTCTTTTTAGCGTTTCGTTCATTACTTAGTAGGCGTAGTTTTAGTTGTATCTTCTTTTGGAGCTTCTGTAACTTCTTTTTTAGGAGTAGCTGTAGCTTTTGCATCCATTTCTAAAAGTTGTTCCTCCTCATAAGATTTCCATTTTCTTTCACCAAAAATCTTAGATAAATCATCTTTAAAGATAACTTCATTTTCTAATAATTCAGCTCCAAGTTTTTCTACTTTATCTTTATGGTCTAGTAATACTTGTTTTGCTCTTTGGTATTGAGTTTCAATTAATGCACTTACTTCTTGGTCAATTAATTGTGCACGTTCTTCTGAGTATGGTTTTGTAAACCCAGATTGTTGCCCTGAAGAGTCATAATAAGATATGTTTCCTACTTTTTTACTTAAACCATAGATGCTTACCATAGCATAAGCTTGTTTGGTAACTTTTTCTAAATCACTTAAAGCTCCTGTAGATATTTTATCAAAGAATATTTCTTCAGCAGCTCTACCACCTAGGGCAGCACACATCTCATCTAGCATTTGCTCAGTTGTAGTAAGTTGTCTTTCTTCAGGTAAATACCAAGCAGCTCCTAAAGATTTTCCTCTTGGTACAATAGTAACTTTTACTAGGGGAGAAGCATATTGTAGCATCCAACTAACAGTTGCATGTCCTGCCTCATGAAAAGCAATAGTTTTTTTCTCGTTAGGAGAAATGATTTTTGATTTCTTTTCTAATCCACCAATTATCCTATCTACTGCATCTAAAAAGTCTTGTTTATTTACTTCTGTTTTTGCCTTACGGGCAGCAATAAGTGCAGCCTCGTTACATACATTAGCAATGTCAGCCCCTGAGAATCCTGGAGTTTGACGTGCTAAAAAGTTTATATCCATACTCTCAGCTAATTTAATTGGCTTTAAGTGTACTTCAAAAATTGCTTTACGCTCTACCAAGTCAGGTAAATCAACAAATATTTGTCTATCAAATCTTCCTGCTCTGGTTAAGGCCTTATCCAATACATCAGCTCTATTGGTTGCTGCCATAACAATTACTCCAGAGTTAGTTCCAAAACCATCCATTTCAGTAAGCAATTGGTTAAGGGTATTTTCTCTTTCATCATTACTACCTGTCATTGCATTTTTCCCTCTTGCGCGACCAATAGCATCAATTTCATCAATAAAAATAATAGAAGGAGATTTTTCTTTTGCTTGCTTAAATAAATCACGTACACGGCTAGCACCAACTCCAACAAACATTTCTACAAAATCAGATCCTGAAAGAGAAAAGAAAGGGACTTTTGCCTCACCAGCAACAGCTTTTGCTAATAAAGTTTTTCCTGTACCTGGAGGGCCAATAAGCATTGCTCCTTTAGGAATTTTACCACCTAGCTTTGTGTATTTATCGGGGGATTTTAAGAAGTCAACAATTTCTGTGATTTCTTCTTTAGCACCTTCTAAACCAGCTACATCTTTAAAGGTAACTTTAATATCAGCTTTATCAACTAGTTTCCCTTGAGTTTTACCAATATTGAATATTTGACCTCCAGCACCACCTCCAGCACCACCTCCCATACGCTTCATGATAAATAGCCAAATAAAAACAAAGAATGCTAAAGGTAGTATCCAACCTAAGATGTCACCAAAAACGTCCTTTCTTGTTTCATAGAATGGTGATATTTTATCTTCAGTATCAAAGCTACTCTGAGCTTCTTTTAAGTCGTCACTAAAAGTTTCAACAGATCCTATTTCAAAGAAATAGTGAGGCCCTAAATTTGGAGCATCTCCAAATGCTTTTTTACTTACATCCTTAAAGCTTTCTTCCGATAAAAACTCTTTCTTAATATAAATATAAGCTTTTTCTTTATTTACAATTATTACTTTTTCAACCTTACCGTTCTGTAACATTTTTTGGTTAAACTCTTGCCAGTTAGTAGGCTTTGTTACTTCATTTCCAACGAAGTTTAATCCAATAAAAAATACAAATATAACTGCGTATAGCCAGTATATTTTGAATTTAAATCCCTTTATTCCTTTTGGTAATTTATTGTTTTTCTTTTTAGCAGTCATTAATATTTTTTTTATTCTTTATCAGTATAATTTGTAAATTCAGCATCGCCCCAAAAATCTTCAATATTATAAAAGGCTCTTGTTTTTTCTTGGAAAATATGAACGATTATATCAGAGTAATCCATTAATATCCATTCTCCAGCATTACTTCCTTCAATATGAAATGGTTTTTCTCCTAGGTTTTTTGAAATTGATTTTTTTATACTTCCCTCAATTGCTTTTACTTGTGTGTTTGAAGTACCAGTACAGATTATAAAAAACTTAGCTATTGCTGAGTCAATATTTTTAAAATCTAAGGAAACAACATCTTTTCCTTTTACATCTTGTATTGCATTTATTATATTTTCTAATAGAATATTTGTTGCATCAATTTTTTTGGCCATATTTATTTTTAAATTTGCAGTTGCAAAAGTACATTTTTTAAACCAATAATTTCTGAAATATATTAGCTGCTTTGTTTACTAAAAATCACATACAATTAGCCGTTGTTGATTCCACTAATGTTTACACCTTAAAACTAAGAAACTCACCTTTGTTTAAGGAGGGATTAGTTGTTAGCGCAGCAGCGCAGCATAAAGGAAAGGGGCAAAGAGGTGAAACATGGGAAAGTGAGGATGCTAAGAATTGTATTTTGTCAATAGTAATAAGTCCTAATATAGCTGTTGAAAAACAGTTTGAATTGAGTAAATTAGTTTCTTTAGCTGTTTATGATTTACTAAGTAGTTATACTCAAAATGTAAGTATAAAATGGCCCAATGATATTTTAATTGGAAAAGAAAAAGCAGCAGGGATATTAATACAAAATATTTTGAAAGGAGATGAAATAAGCTATGCTGTAATTGGAATTGGCTTAAATATAAATCAATTAGAATTTCAGCCCTACTTAAGAAAAGCTACATCTTTAAGCTTAGCAACAAATATTGTTTTTGATACTTCAGCTATTCAGCAAGAATTATTAACTTTTTTGGAAAAAAGATATAAGAATTTTAAAAATGGGGTGCTACAAAATAAGGCTTATTTAGATGCACTGTATTTGCATAATAAGGTAGCAGCATTTGAAGCTGATAATAAAAAGTTTATGGGAATAATAAGAGGGGTTACGGATAATGGTAAACTCCTTATTGAAAAAGATGATGATTCCTTAGGAAGTTATAGTTTAAAGGAATTAAAATTCTTATCCTAAAGGCTTTGCATTTTTGATGCTAAAACATCTAAAAACTGTGTTAATGGTTTTTCAACCATCATTTTCATCATCATATTTAGTTCAGCATTAATCTCAAGTCGTGCTTGGCATTGCTCTCCTTTTTCAGTAATATAACAGTCTAAAAAGAAAGGAACTTGACTTCCTTTAGCAGTAAGTGAGATTTTTTGGAAAGGTGTTTTTTCAGCTAGTTCTAATGCTAAAGCTGGCATACCTTTCATTTTAAAAGAACAAGAAGTTTCATCACTTTCAAAATCTTGAATTGATGAAGGCATTATATCTTTTAGGTTGTTTAGGTTGCCAATCTGATTAAAAAAATCTTCAGCACTTTTATTTACTATTACTTCAGGAGATTTAAAGGTAGCCATATTTTATTTTTTCCAGGTTGATGGACTTTCTCTCCACTTTTTAAGTATAGATAAGTCAGTTTTTTCAATGTATTGAGATTCTATTGCTTGTGGTAGTAAAGTATTATAATCACAAAGAGATACATATTCGCAATTTGCATTTTTAAAGTTCTCAGTAGCAGCATCAAACCCATAAGTAAAAATTGAAACCATACCTTTTACCTGCATTCCTGCAGCTTGTAAAACTTCTGCAGCTTCTAAACTACTTTTCCCGCTACTAATTAAATCTTCAACAAGTATAACAGATTGTCCTTCTTCAAAATAACCTTCAATCTGGTTTTGTTTTCCGTGTTCTTTTGCTTTTGCTCTAACATAAATAAAAGGCAAACCTAACTCTTCAGCAACTAAGGCCCCATGAGGAATACCAGCAGTAGCAACACCAGCAATTACATTTGCTCCTTTATAATGGTTTTTAATAATAGCAGCTAACCCTTGTTTTATGTGGGTTCTTATCTCAGGATAAGAAAGTGTTTTTCGGTTATCACAATAGATTGGAGAGTTCCACCCTGCAGCCCATTTAAAAGGATTGTTGGGTTGTAAAATAATTGCGTTTATTTGCAATAAAGATTTAGCAACTTGTTTAGCAATATCAATATCATATATCATGCCGCAAAAATATAAAGTTTACATAAATAATACCCTTAAAATCATAACGGATAATTGGGAAAGTTTTTGCGCTAATTATACGCTAATTGAAGCAGCTGGAGGATTAGTTTATAATGATAAAAACCAATTGCTAATGATCTTTAGAAACGGAAAATGGGATTTACCAAAAGGAAAATTAGAACTTAATGAAACGATAACATCTTGTGCTGTAAGAGAAGTAGAAGAGGAGTGTGGGATATCAGGGTTAGCTATTACTTCTCCCTTGGAGGATACTTATCATACTTATGAACTAAATGGAGAAAGAATACTAAAAAGGACATACTGGTTTAAGATGAAAACAAATTATAATGGAAAATTACTTCCGCAGATTGAAGAAGGGATTACAGCAGTAGTTTGGGTAGATAAAAAAGATATCCCTGAAAAACTAACGAATTCCTTTGCAAATATTGTTGAACTCTTAAAATATTAATTGATGAAATACCTTAATTATACCTTTCGTTTTATTGTTTTTTGGTTGTTTTTCTTTTTTATAAACCGTATTGTTTTTGCAAGCTTTTTTTTAGATGCTGTTACTCAGTCTTCTTTTTTAGAGATAGTTAAGGTATTGCCTTATTCATTAGGGTTAGATATTTCTTTTATTAGCTATTTGTTAGTTATAATTACTCTTTTAATATGGTTAGGTTCTTTTTTAAGTAACAAACAATTTATTGCTCAGTTAATTTATGCAGTAGTTAGTTTATTTCTTATTATTTCAGGATTAGTAAATGGAGGGGAGGTGTCATTATATTCGGAATGGAATACAAAATTAAATTTCACAGCATTATCACATTTTGCTAACCCAAGTGAGGTGTTTTCAACAGCTAGTATAGGGCATATTATAACAACATTTCTTTTTATAGGTATAGGCCTTATTTTTATTAAGGTTTATAAAATAAAGGTACATCCTTATTTGCCAGTTACAGGTACAGAGAATAATATTACAGGTGTAATATTTAAAGTAGCCATATTACCTTTAATGTTAGGAATACTATTGTTAGGAGTTAGAGGCGGTTTTCAACCTATACCTATAAACCTTAGTGATGCTTATTTTTCTAATAATGTAATACTAAACGATATTGCTGTAAATCCTAATTGGAATATCTTACAAAGCATTTTAAAGAGTAAAAGTAGCTTAGATGGTAATCCCTATAAAAAGCACTCAGATGAAGAAGCAATAGTTTTTATACAGGGGCTTAAAAATCTAGAGAATGATACAAATACTATGGTGCTTACAACAACAAGCCCTAATATAGTTTTTATATTATTAGAAAGCTGGTCAGCCGATAATGTAGAGAGTTTAGATGGGCTAAAGGGCATTACCCCACACTTTAAAGCTTTAGAGAAAGAGGGCTTATTATTTACTGATTTTTATGCTAATGGTTGGACTTCTGATCAAGCAATGTCCTCTATTTATTCTTCTTTTCCTGTATTTCCTTATGTTGCTATTATTAATCAGGCCGATAAGTCACGAAAGCTACCTTGTTTAAATAAGTCTTTAGCAGCTAAAGGGTATCATTCTTCTTATTTTTTTGGTGGACAACTTACTTACGGAAATATAAAAGGCTATTTGTTATCCAATGGTTTTGATTTGGTAAAAGATGAAAATGATTATGAATACCTTCAGTCTGGAGCTTTAGGAGTGCATGATGAATTTATATTTAAGCAATTTAAACAGGAGTTAAAAACGCTTCCTCAACCATTTATGAGTAGTTTATTTACTATTAGTTCGCACTCTCCTTTTGATTTTCCTGGAGAGCATAAGTTAAGTTTTAATCATAAGGACGATAAGTATGTAAACTCAGTAGCTTATACAGATAAGTGTTTAGGTGACTTTATGGAAAGTGTGAAGAATGAAGATTGGTATGCTAATACACTTTTTATAATTATGGCAGATCATAGCCATAGCTCTCCAATAAAAAGACGTGTTGCACAGAAGGAACGTTTTAAAATTCCAATGCTATGGATGGGAGAAGTACTTAAAGAAGAATATAAAGGAAAGAAGCATCATAAAATGGGTTCTCAGATTGATATAAGTGCTACAGTTTTATCTCAACTAATGCTAGATAAATCAGCCTATACTTTTGGGAAAAGTTTATTTAATCCTACTGCTAAAGTAGCAGCTCCTTATGCCTTTCATAAAGGGTATGGTTTAATTAGGCCAGAAGCAAATTATGCATTTTCAGAAAGCTATAATAAAGTATTTGAGAGTAATGCTAAAGATAGTTTACAGGAAGTAAGGATTAGAAAAGAAACAGAATTATATTTTCAAGCTGCATTTAAAGCATATATGGAATTATAATGTTTTTAATAATTACGTTTTTTATTATTTTATTTGACCAATACTAAAATTTACAGCTACTCCTGATATTGGGATTTCTTTATTAATTTCAGTAAAGAGTACTAGTCCTAATCCAAATCTTTTTGAGAGTAAGACTGATAATTCAAGCTCAAATAAAACTGATGCTGTAATAAATTTATCTTCTGAGTAGTTAGTGGGACCAATCCATGAATCATAGCCTGTTGCTTTTCCTCTTCGTCTTACTGAGTTGAATCCAATCCCTGTTGTAAGTTGCATCTGTAACCTGTTTGTAGTTTCTATTCTTCCTATTAATAATCCAATACTATTAAATACCTCTTTAGGAGGAGGGGAGAATATTGCAAAATCAACTTCCTCATGCGTTATTAATCTTAATTTAAAGATAGAGTTATTTGTTGATTTGTTAAGGCTTAGATATAACACTCCAGCATTTTGTGTGGCTGAGTTATAATTCCCTCCACCCATATTAAACCAAAATCTGTCTTTTTGCTTTTCTTTATCTTTACTATAAGCTGTATTATTTATAAGTATCAGTCCTAGTAGTACTATTATTAGTTTTTTCATATTTATAATTTATTAGTGATGTTACAAAAATAAATCATATAAAATAGAATGTTATGCTAAGCATAGTACTTGGGAAACACTAGATTATAAATAGTTAAAAAATAGGTTTTGAGAAATAAAATTTATATTTTTATCATATGATAAGGTATTTTTTAAGTTTACTAATTATATTTTGCTTGTCAGCAAATTCATTTTCACAAAATGCTCATTCTTTTACTCCTAAAAAGGCTGGAAGGTCAATAAACTATCATAATAAAGGGGTAGCTGCGTATAAAAAGGGAGATTATAAAAAGGCTGTTTCTTTTTTCACAACTTCATTGTCTTACTATGTACAAGTTAGTTCATATTTTAATAGAGCATTAGCAAAAAAGAACCAGAATGATCTTTGTGGATATTGTGATGATTTGAAAAATGCTATTGATGTTACGCATCATAATAAAGCAAAAAACTATTATGAAAGAGATTGTATTAGTTTCAGGACCTTTTATTTTGATCAAGACTCGGCATTAACACACAAGGACTCAGTTTACAGCTACTATATAACTATAAATAGGTTAATACATAATGATTATAAAGAGGTTAGGTATTTTAACAGAAATGATAAGGAAGTTGATTTAATAGTTCAAGGAGAAAAAGAGAAAGGGAATCCTTTTTTAATTCCAGCTTATTTTCCAGGAGGTAGAAAAGCAATACGAGAGTTTATTAAATCTGATTTTAATGGATGTAGAAGCAGCAGCCATAATAGAATGAATGATTTAATTTCTTGTTCTTTTACAATTGATACTATAGGAAGCATAAAGAATATTGAAATTAGAAAGGGACTAGGGCAAAGATGTGATGACGAATTAATAAGGTTTGTAAAATCAATGCCAATGTGGATTCCAGCAGAAATTTTTGGGGAGAAGGTAGAGTTTAATACTGGAGTTTCCATTAGCCTTGAGCAGTATTATCGATAGAGATAGGCTTACTGTAAATATTTTGATTTTAGTTCCTTAAAATTATTATTCTCGGGGTTGTTTTTGATTAATCTGTTAACTGTAATATTAGCTTTCTTGCAAGCTTCTTGTTTGGTAGAACATAATAGGGAGTAGGAGAGAGCTAGATTGTATTCAGCCTCAGTGTCATTCGGGATTTGTAATAATGCATTCTCAAAATACCCTGCAGCATAGAACCATTTCTTATCAGCCATTAATTGTAGCCCTATTGCCATATTTTCAGTATAATTAATCTGATTTTCTATTGTACTTTCTATTTTAAAAGAAGATTTAGTAGTTCTCTTAGCTAACATTAAATAAGTAAAACTGCTAAGAGTTAATAGGACTAGAATTAAAATAATAAGTAAAATTTTATTTTCTCGTTTTCTTTCTTGAAGGATTTTACTCCTGATTTCACAAAGCTCTTCTTGTGTAGCTTTTTTACCTTTAATAATAATACCTGAAGCAATTTGATAATCTTCTCTGAGTATCTGAAATTTGCTTTTAAATAAACGCCTTTTTGTACCTAAAAGAATTTTGTTATTCTTTAAGGCATTGGTCATGTTTTGTATGGATCCTCCTCCAGGCATAGCGATTAAAGAAAATTATTTATAAGTTGGCATCTAATAAAGCTCTAATTTCAGTTGAAGAGGGTCTTGGTGCATCTAATGAAATCACATTTCCTTTTACATCAAAAAGCATAAATCTTGGGATGCCATTTATTGCATAATTCTTAGTGATTTGGCTCCAGCCATTAGCCCATAATTGTATGCCTCCTAGTTGTTTTTCAGTTAGCATATTTAACCATGCTTCTTTATCTGTATCAACTGATACACTTAGGAATGTAATATTATTGTTATAATAGTCTTTTTCTAACTGTTTTAAAGCTGGAATTTCTGCTTTGCAAGGAGCGCACCATGTCGCCCATACATCAACATAAACTAGGCTTCCATTAAATGTAGATAATGAAAATTCATTTCCTTCTTTATCAGGATATGTAAAGTCAATAGCAGGCTCCCCTTTTTTTGGTAGCTTATTAATTGTTTCAATCTTTTCAATGTAATAGTTAGCCATTTTCACATTGTTTTCTTTTTCAGAAATAACAAACGACTTATTGTTTATGGTAGCAAGTTCTTGTTCAAGAATAGAGATATGTTTGTTTAGGTTGCTAATAAACTCCTCTTTTTTAGTGGTGAATAATTGTCCATATATATTGGCTTCTTCATTTAGCAAGTATTTTTTAGCTAAAAATGAAGATTCTTCAGATCCTGTATAAGTAATTGTTTCATCAAAAAGATCAGTATCAATTGTTAAATTAACAGTTTCTCCTTCATTTAAGTACATAGCTGTACTTTCATCTCCATGTGCAAAATTTAAGTAAGTTGCAGTATCAATAGGGAGGATGATTGTAAAGTTATTTTCATCTGATAAGGTAGTGACATAACTAGTATCGTTTAGTATAAATTTAACAGTATCCCCTATAGGGTTAGTAATTGTTCCGCTTACAGTTACATAATTAGAGTTATTGTTTGAGCATGAATATAGTAAAGCAACTAGTGCAATTACCAATAGATTTTTTAGCTTCATTTTGTTTTAATTTAAAGGTTAATTTCTTTAGGAATAAATTGTGTTACATTTCCTCCATTTTTCAGAATATCTCTAACTATAGAAGATGAGATATGAGAAATTTCTGGAGGTGTGATAATGAATATAGTTTCTACATTTGGATTTAACTCTTTATTCATTTGTGCAATATTTTTTTCAAACTTAAAATCATGCGAGTCTCTAAGTCCTCTAAGGATATAGTTAGCTTTTTCTGCTTTGCAAAAATCTACTGTTAAGCCTTCGTAACTTTTAATCTCAATCTTAGGGTTGTTATTGTAAACTGCTTTTATCCAATCTATACGTTGTGCTGTAGAAAAAGCTTGATTTTTATCAGAGTTTGTTCCTACGGCAATTATTATTTTATCGAATAAGGGTAGGGCTCTATCAACTATAGATTGGTGCCCAACTGTAAATGGAGCAAATGACCCCGGAAAGATTGCAATTTTTGACATGTATTAAATTTTACTCAAAAGTAGTAAAATAAACAAGCTTATTACAAGCAATGAAGTTTTAGATCGAGTTAATTGCTAGTAAAGGGTGGGGTATTGAATTTATTGGGTTATCGCTCTATGGTTTAGAATGAGAATATGCTAAAATGAACAGTTCCGTATTTTCTAAGCTCAACATCTTTGTCAATAAACTCAGTGTCTTTATCATGCTCAATAATTAAACAGCCATCTTTTTTTACTAAATTATTTTCAATAATTAGTGTCTTTAATTCTTGGTACTGCTCATAATTATAAGGTGGATCCGCAAATATAAAGTTGTATTGTTGTTTGTTGTTTCTCAGGTACTGTAAGCAATCTGATTTCAGGGCTTCTATCTTAAATCCAAGCTCATTACTTATTTTTTCAATATAGCTAATGCAAGAATAGTTATTGTCAACTGCAGTTACCTTTTCTGTTCCTCTTGAGGCAAATTCATAGGCTATATTTCCTGTTCCTGAAAATAAGTCTAAAACATTTTTATTGTCAAAATAGTAGCGGTTTTCTAGGATGTTGAAAAGTGCTTCTTTAGCTCTGTCGGTAGTAGGTCGTACAGGTAAATTGTTAGGGGCAATTAAGCGTCTTCCTTTATGTGTTCCAGAAATTATACGCATAAAAATTGGGTAAATAAGTTAAAATACTTTTGCTTAGGTAAGTTGTTAAATGCTGGAGGAAAATTAAGTTCACTTGTTCTTTCTCCTAGCTCAATATTCCTAATATAATCATATAATAGAGTGTATAAGTCACTGTTCTCTTCAATAGCACCAAATAGCACTACTACGATGTTTTCAGTGCTTAATTTTAATTGTTCAAAACTAAAAAGGGTAAAGTAAAGTATATCTTCTTTGGCAGTATATTCAAATGAATTATTAAATACAAGTTTACCGTTTTTAAAGATGCTAATATTTAGCCTTTTATCACTTATATAAAGGTAAGCCTTTTCATTTTTATTATTAAGTTTTGAATATTGTTCTATTGCTACTGATTCCTGAGAATATAGTTTTGCTTTAGGGAAATAATCATTTGCAATATTATAGATTTCCTCTGGTAGAGTGTAAATAAGATGTAAGTCCTGAGCTTTTATTTTATCAACGTTAATAGTAGGAAATACTTTAGTATTTAACTCAAGTAGTTCTTTGTTGTTTTTAGGGTTGTAAATTGTTGAAGGCACTAAGGTGCTAGGACAGTTTATAAAAGCAACTGATTGTGATAAAAAGTTAGTCTTAATAAGGTCATCAGCATTTATTAGTGTTGTAATTTCTTTAGCAGCATTTGTAATAGAAGTACTTACTATGGTGTGGCTCTTAAAATATTGATAAGTTAAGCTTTTAGTATCAACAATAGAGTAACTAAAACGATTAATTCCTAGTTCAATAGCTAGGTGACAGTGTTCAGTTAAGCTACTACTAAAGCTTTTGGCTTGTATTGTAATAGGATTATTCTCCCCAGTTTCCATTTAATGAAGCTTCAGTCATTGATCCTACTTTTAGTGAGTTATCTAACTCATAACTTTTATTTTCAGCATCAAGTCCTGTAAATATAGTTCCATAAGAAGCAGATATCTCAAATACTTGAACGGCTACTTTCCCTTTTTCAATCATGCCAGCATCTACTACATACTCTTCGTTAGTATGAGGTATTTGAGTTAGTTTTGTTAAGTCTAGAGGGAAATCCTCATTTCTGCTGTTTAAATAAGCATCATCAAATACAATCTCTTTAGCTAATACATAAGCTGTATCTCTGCTAATTATTCCTAATTCTAGTGCTTGTATATCAGTTAAAGTATCTGGAGTTTCACCAATAGCCTTAATTATTGCTAATGAGTCATGCTCTAAGAAATCAATTAGTAAATCAAAATCATTTGCATACGTATTATTTACTTTTTTGTATGAAATTTGTACTTGTCTTAAATCTTTTAGTTTTTGTACATTCTCTGCAATTCTTATTTTAGCAACTTTTTGGAACTCAACTTCGCTATCAACACTGTTAAATACAAAGTAAGCTAGAATAATATTTAAAGGAATAAGGATAAGTGCAATTTGTTTTGCTTTCATGATAATTATTTTTTTGTGATGCAAATCTACAATTTTTGCTGATATAATTAGAAAATGTTTTTTTCTTTGTAAAAACTTTTATTATGAAACGTTTACTATCAAAACTAATATTTAAACTTAATGGATGGAAGGTTGTAGGGGCAACAGATTTTCCTGATAAGTGTATTGTTATTTCTGCTCCACATACTTCAAATTGGGACTTTTTAATAGGAAGGTGTTATGCTTATATTGCAGGTGTTGCTCCTAAATACCTTATTAAAGGAGAATTATTTTTACCTATTTTAGGGAGTTTAATTAAGTTTAATGGGGGAATTCCTATTTATAGAAATTCAAAACATAATATAGTAGAGCAAGTAGTAAATATGTTTAATGATAATACTCATTTAATACTTGCTTTAGCTCCAGAGGGTACTCGAAAACAAGTTAAAAAGTGGAAAAGTGGCTTTTATCATATTGCAGATAAAGCAGGCGTACCTATATTATTATTAAAAATGGACTATGAAAAAAAAGAAGTAGGAATAGGGGGGAGATTTTTTACTACTGGAGATTTTGAGAAAGATATGTTATATCTGCAAGAAGAATTTGTAAGTGTAAAGGGAAAAATACCTGAATATTACAATCCTAAAATCTTTTAAATAAGAGTTTTAAAAAAATGTTGAAAACCCTAAATGATTATTGCATTTGGGGGCTTAAAACTCATTTCTAAAAACTATCTTTGCAACCTAAAAATTATAAAATATGTCATCACAGGCAACACTTACTTTAGCTACAGTTGAACAAGCCCAAGAAATGGGATTGCGTCCAGAAGAATTTGATAGAATTATAGAGATACTAGGAAGAACTCCTAACTTTTGTGAATTAAGTATCTTTGGCGTAATGTGGTCAGAGCACTGTTCGTATAAGAACTCTATTGTTTGGTTAAAAAAATTACCAAAAGAAGGACCTCATATGTTAGTTGAGGCAGGAGAAGAAAATGCAGGACTTGTTGATATCGGTGATGGATTAGCATGTTGTTTTAAAATAGAATCACATAATCACCCTTCAGCATTAGAGCCTTATCAAGGAGCTGCTACAGGAGTAGGAGGGATTAATAGAGATATTTTTACTATGGGTGCTCGCCCTGTAGCACAACTTAATTCATTACGTTTTGGTAATATAGAATTAGACCGTACAAAATGGTTAGTAAAAGGAGTAACTAAAGGAATTGGAGATTATGGTAATGCTTTTGGAATTCCTATTGTAGGAGGTGAAGTATTCTTTGATGATTGTTACAATACTAACCCTCTTGTAAATGCTTTTTCAGCAGGTATTATGAAAAAGGGAGATATGATTTCTGCAACTTCATCAGGAGTAGGAAATCCAGTATTTATTGTAGGTTCTCGTACAGGAAAAGATGGTATTCATGGAGCTTCATTTGCATCTAAAGATATATCGGAAGATTCAATTGAAGATTTACCAGCAGTACAAGTTGGTGATCCTTTTCAAGAAAAGTTATTGTTAGAAGCAACTTTAGAGTTGGGTAAAACTGATGCTGTAGTTGGAATGCAAGATATGGGTGCTGCAGGAATTACTTGTTCATCTAATGAAATGAGTGCTGCAGGTAAGCACGGTATGGATTTATGGTTAGATAAAGTGCCAACTAGGCAAGCTGATATGAAAGATTGGGAAATCTTATTATCGGAGTCGCAAGAAAGAATGTTAGTTGTAGTACATAAAGGAAAAGAAGATGTTGTAAATGCTATTTTTGAAAAGTGGGATTTATCTTGTGAAGAAATAGGTGTGGTTACTGAGGGAGAAAGAGTAAAATATTTTATGCATGATGAGTTGGTTGCAGATGTTCCTTGTGATGATTTAGTACTTGGAGGTGGAGCGCCAGTGTATCATAGAGAGTGGAGCGAGCCAGCTTATTACCAAGAATGGAAAAAATTCAATATTGATAGTATTGAGCAGCCTAAAGATTTAGTTGAGGTTGCAAAATATTTAACTGGACATCAAAATATTGCATCTAAGCGTTGGGTTTATGAGCAGTACGATTCTATGGTAGGTACAGTAAATATGAGTACTAATGCACCTTCTGATGCAGGTATTGTAAACCTAAAAGGTACTGATAAAGCATTAGCCATGACGGTAGATTGTAATGCACGTATGGTAAATGCTGACCCTGAAGAAGGATGTGCAATGGCAGTTGCTGAGGCAGCTCGTAATATTGTATGTTCAGGAGGTGTGCCATCGGCAATAACTAATTGTTTAAATTTTGGTAACCCATATAACCCTGAGGTATATTGGCAATTTGTAGGAGCTATTAAAGGAATGAGTAAGGCTTGTGAAAAGTTTGAAACTCCAGTAACTGGTGGTAATGTTTCTTTCTATAACCAATCGGCAGTAGAAGGGACTGAAGTTCCTGTTTTTCCTACACCAACTATTGGTATGTTAGGAGTAATTGAAGATAAGAAACACATTACATCATTAGCCTTTAAAGGAAAGTCGGATTTAATTTATATGATTGGGAAAAGTGAAAACGATATTTCATCATCAGAATATTTAGCTTCATACCATGGTGTAAAAGAGTCTTCGGCTCCTAACTTTGATTTGGATACTGAATATGCAGTACAACAAACAGTAAGTAAGCTTATTAGAGCAGGAGTAATTGAATCGGCACATGATGTTGCTGATGGAGGAACATTTATTACGCTTCTTGAAAGTGCAATGGTAAATAATGTTGGTTTTGATATTACTACTTCTTCAGAGGTTAGGGAAGATGCTTTCTTATTTGGAGAAGCGCCATCTCGTATTATTGTTTCTGTTACTGAAACAGGGGAGGATGCCTTTTTAGATGCTCTTAAAGATAGTGAAACTCCATTTATGTTATTAGGACATGTTACTAAAGGTGATATCCGTGTTGATGATAAAAGCTTTGGAAGTGTAAACGACTATAAAGCAATATTTGATAATGCTTTAGCAGCTAAGTTAACGAAGTAAGATATATTTTTAAATATAAGATTAAGATTAAAGAGCCGAGCATTTGCTCGGCTTTTTTGTTTTAAAAAGTAAAAATCAGTTTTGCATTCAGTTGCCTTGAGGTTAGGTAGTTAGGGACTGCATATTGTCTGTTATCTACATCCGATACCCAAAGGTAAGATACTGTATTTTCAATAGCAAGTAGGTTAAATACTTCAGCTGAAATCCAGATGCTATTAAAGGCATTTAGCCATTTTATTCTGCTTTTTTTCTCTGCTGATTTAAGCACAGCTGAAAAACCAATATCTACTCTTTTATAATCAGGAATTCTTAAGATGTCTTCGTGCTTTTCAGCATCAGGAGGTCCAAAAGGAAGCCCAGAACCATAAACTAAGTTTAAGTGCATTTTATAGTTGGGTTTCCCAGGGATATAATCCTGAAAAAAGATACTGAAATTAACTCTTTGGTCTGTTGGTCTTGGGATATATCCTGCTTCAATAGTATTACCGTTCTCATTTGTTTTTGTATCGCCAATAATATCTTCTTCAGTTTTCATTATTGATAAACTTGCCCAGCTTTCTACTCCAGGAACAAATTCCCCATTTATTTTCATGTCAATACCAGTAGCATAACCATTTGAATTATTGTTAGCTAAATATTGTATACGTACATTGTCAACTTTATAAGGGATAAGGTTTTCTAATTTCTTATAATATACTTCTGTAACCCATTTAAATGGTCTGCCCCATCTGTAGAATAAGTAATCGGCCCCTAATACATAGTGTGTTGATTTTTGGGCTTTAATATTCTGGTTTAGTGTACCCTCTAAAGTTCTAAGTTCACGATAAAATGGCGATTGATAATAAATACCACTTGCTGCTCGGAATACAACATCTTTTTCCCAAATAGGAGCATAGGCAATAGAGGCTCTTGGGCTTAATAGTAGTTCCTCATTATAGGTCCAGTAACTTCCTCTTGTTCCTGCATTAATAGTAAGATTATTAATGTCTTTAGAAAACTGCATATAAGCGGAATTTCTGTAGGATGATAAACCTATTTCAGTTTTTAGCAATTCACTTAATACTATTTGTTGGTTGGGGTTCGATGGTAAGCCTATAGAATCATTAGGATGAGGGAAGTTAAAGAATGCAGAGTCAATTAGGTTCCATTCACTAATTTTATCTTCAATATCTTCTTTTTGCATTCGGAAGCCCCAATCTACTTTCAATTCATCTTTTTGATAATTTCCTCTGTGTGATAAGTTTAATATGCGTGCATTTAAACTGTTTCTGGCATGGTTGATATATTTTCCAACTCCACGGTCAAAAGCAACATCACCAAAACTATCTGACCCTAAATTATTTTCTAATTGAAAGAGCCAGTATTCTCCTAGGATATCAAAATTTTCTTCCTCAAAGGTTTGAAATGCTGATGTGGTAAATTGTAGCTGTAAATTTATACTAGGTTGATAGGTGGTGCTTAATGCTCCAAAATAAGTTTGGTATTTGTCAACTTCTTGCCCCTCAAAATAGATGTTTAGTTGCAAGGCTTCATTTATAGTTCCAAACTGTGTTTCTCTATTTTTTGGAATCATAGTATATTTATTACTACTGATGTTTCCTAAAAAGCTTAATTGCCAATCGGTATTTAGCTCATAGTTAAAAAAGGCTTGTAAGTCATAAAACTTAGGGATGTAATCAGCCTTAGTATCCATACCATTTAATAGGTATTGATTTGTTTTATGCCTTGCTCCAATTAAATAAGATAGTCTTCCGTTTTTATTACTACCCTCAGCATGAGCTGCTGCACCTAACATACTCAATTGTAAGGATGCTTTGTTTTCTTTTGGACGCTTATAAGTAATATCAAGTACAGATGACATCTTATCACCATATTTTGCCTCAAATCCACCTGCTGAAAACAATATACTACCTACTAAATCAGTATTTACAAAGCTAAGCCCTTCTTGCTGTCCTGATCGGATTAAGAATGGACGATATACTTCTATACCATTTACATAAACTAGGTTTTCATCAAAATTACCACCTCTTACTGAGTATTGTGAGCTTAATTCATTTGCTGAGCTTACTCCAGGTAATGTTTTAAGGATGCTTTCTACCCCTCCTGTACCTCCAGGTAATACAGTTATATTTTTTACTTTTATTCTACTTAAACTTTTTTTTCTGCTTTTTTTATCCTTTACAATAATGTCATTTAATAAATTATTGTGTCGTTTTAGTTGAATGTTAAGGGTGTAGCTTTGCCCTTTTTTAAGCATTGGAATTCTTATTTTTTCCAATTGGTATCCTATAAAGCTATAAGCTACTATTACTGATTTATTTGCAGGTAGCTCTAGGCTATAGCTTCCATCATTTTCAGACGTAACCCCAATACTTTCATTTAACACAGCAATATTTACTGCAGGTAAAAGTTGATTGTCTTCATCAGTTAGTACACCAGTAATAGTTTGTGATACACTATAGAGTGAAAGGGTTGATAACAATAGAAATAAAAGCCATTTATACATAAGCTACAAAAGTATAATTTAAATTAAAATACTAAACTTATAATTGTAGAGTTTAGTATTTTTGTTTTGTAAAAAAATAATATCATGAAAAAAGTCTTAATACTTTGTACAGGAAACTCTTGTAGGTCTCAAATGGCTGAAGGGTGGTTAAAACATTTTTCACCTGACACACAGGTGTATAGCGCAGGTACACACCCTGAGGCAGTAAATAAGCATGCTATACATGTAATGAAAACAGCTGGTATTGATATCTCATCACATACGTCTAATAGTGTAAATGAGTATATCAATTTTGATTTTGATTATGTAATTACAGTTTGCGATAATGCAAAAGAAAGGTGTCCTTACTTTCCTACAACAGCAAAAAAACAGCATCATAGTTTTATTGATCCTGCTAATGCTAAAGGAACTGATGTTGAACAGTTACTTGTTTATATGCAAGTTAGAGATCAGCTAAAGGATTATATGAAAGAGTTTGCTGCACATAACCTTGCATAGTATTGTTGCTTAGTAGGTAAATATTGCTTTGTAATTTGTAATGTTTCCTACTTTATCACTTACCTCTAATGTGAAAGTGTGTTTTCCTTTTGTTAATGATTTGTCAATATCAAAACGCACAAGGTTTCTTTTATAATCATAATCTAATAAAACCCACTTTCCGTCTATCTCTCCACGGTAGCTTTTAATGCCACTTTCTTTGTCTTTAATAGTACATTTAATAGTGGTTTGTGTATTAAATACTTTTCCTGGGAAAATATTTACTCCCTTTATTTCAGGGTTTATAGTATCTGCTATTATGCAAAAATCTCCAAATTCTCTTACTTTAGTTCTTAGGTAGTCATCTTTCCAATCTCCTCCCATATACCAAAAGTTGTTTTTAACTTTTTTTGCAATAAAAACTTTGTTTTTTAAAGTGTCAGGAACATCTGCTTTTAAGGAAACTACATATTTTTTATGTACAGGAGTCCTGTCGTTATGGCATTGATGTAGTAAACCAAAGATGCCTGCTATTGAATCATTACTGCTGTAAGTAAAGTCTAAAGGTTCATATAAGGAGTTTTTGTCCATATGTAACTCAAAGTCTTTAGCCTTATAGATATTTGCCTTTTCTACAGCAAAATGCTGACTTATTATAGGTTTATTTACGGTATCAATGGTATTAATTGTTGGCTTTTTGCTTTGTACATTAAAACTTAAGTTGGCCGTATTTCCAAAAAGATCACTTACTGCTAATGTTACTAAATGTGAGCTGTCATCTGTAAATGTGATGATACCATTATTAATTAAGTTCGTATAATTTGTAAGTTTATTTGTAGCTAGTTTATAACACTTGTGGTATTTATCTTTGTTTTCCTTTTTTTCAAAATAATCCATATGTGCATTAATGTATCTGCTGGTACTAAAGTCCAATTCATCAACTTTAAATTCATAACAAACAGAACTATCAATACAAAGTTTTATAGCGTAAACTCCATTTTTGTTATAACTATTATTAAACTTATCATAAGTAGAAATTCCTATAGCAAAAGGCCCGCTTATTGTTGGGGTTTCTGCTAAAGTATAATCTGTATTGTTCTTTTTTAGGGTATATACAATATCTTTTGTTGAGCTGTTGATTGTTGTAGAATCAAGAGCGTAAAGCTTTAATTTTTTAAGAGTAGGGGCAATAGTATCGTCTATTTTAAAACCAAATTGTAACGGGTTAACAGGGTGTTCAGTTTTAGTGTCTCTTATTTCAAAATGTAGGTGAGCTCCAGCACTTCCTCCACTATTCCCCGATAAAGCAATAATTTCTCCCTGTTTTACCTTTAAGCTATCTTTATGTGGGTAAAAGTTAATTTCAAAACTTTCTTTTTTATAATGTTCTTGCTTTACAAATTTATCAATTTTAGAACTAAATTTTTGTAGGTGGGCATAAACTGATGTTCTTCCATCAGGATGATTGATGTAAATTGCTTTTCCATATCCCCAAGTAGAAACTTTTATTCTGGAAACATACCCATCGGCAATAGCAAATATTTTTTGTCCTTCAACGCCCTCAGTTTTTATATCAATTCCTGCATGAAAATGATTTCCCCTTAGTTCGCCAAAGGTTCCTGAAAGTAACATCCTGAAATTAACAGGGGCTATATAGTTTTGTGCTTGGATGGCTGTGTTTGATAAAAGAATGATTATCAGTAGTAAAGATGGAACTAACTTCATTTAAGAATGATTTATTGGGTAATTAAAAATTTTAGCAAATATAACGTCAAAAATATATCAATTGTATGTATAAAAACATTAAGTTTGTAATAATTATTTTGTGGTGAAAGAGATTATAACTAATATAGAGGTAAAGCTTGCTAAATTTATTGTTAAACATGAACAATTAAAGGAAGAAAACTTAGCCTTAACACAAGATAATGATGCTTTTAAAGCAACTCTAGAATCAAAGAATAATCAGATTTTAGCCTTGCAGGATAAAGTAAAACTTATGAATATATCTAAGTCGGTTGACAGTAGTAAGGACGAAGTAAAAGCAACAAGGCTAAAGATAAATGAGTATGTGCGGGAGATAGATAAATGTATTGCATTATTAAATAAATAGAAACAAACTAGGGTGGATAAGTTATCGATAAAGTTACATATAGCAAATCGTATTTACCCTATGAAGATTGAGCGTAAGTCGGAGGAATATATTAGGAACGCTGTTAAGAAAATTGAAGAGCGCTTAAAGTTTTACGAAGAGAATTACGCAATTAAGGATAAACAAGATTTACTTGCTATGTGCCTTATTGAATATGCTTCAAAGTTTGAATCTGTAAGTAGTAACAAGGTTGTTGAAAATGATGGATTAACTGAAAAGTTAGCTGAAATTGAAGCTTTGTTATCTAGTAATATATAAATAGTTCTTTTAAATAAAATAGTATTATCCCGTATTAATGTTATTGTTAAACTCAACACTTAAAGTATTGGGGATTGACTCAATATATTAAAAACAGGCCTCAACCCGAAAGGGTTCTCAGTTTGAGACAGTGGAAGTTTGCAATATGTTGGCAGCCCTATCCATGTTTGAATGGAGTTTTTCAGTTTTTAATACGGGATTTTTTTTTAAATAATAAAATGAAATAAAATGATAGAAATAATAGTAGGATTAGTAGGATTGTTAGTAGGAGGAGGGGTCGCCTTTTTAGTGCTGAATAGCAAAAATTCAGCAAAGGCAAACTCAATAATTTCTGAAGCAAAACAAAAAGCAGAGCAAATAAAAAAAGAAAAACTTTTACAAGCAAAAGAAAAATTTATTGAGTTAAAGTCTGAGCATGAAAAAGTAATTAATAAAAAGAATAATGATATTAATAATGCACACCAGAGGGTAAAGCAAAAAGAAAATACGCTGAACCAAAAGCTTGCTGAGGTAAATAGAAAAGATGCTTCATTTAAAAAATTAAAGTCAGAAGTAGAACAGCAAAAAGTTGCATTTGATAAAAAAACATCAGAATTAGATAAAGTACACAGAAAGCATGTAGAGCAATTAGAGCAGCTTTCAAACATATCTGCTGACCAGGCTAAGGAACAGTTGGTTGAAACCTTAAAAGAAGAAGCTAAGACTCAAGCTTTAGCAATAATTAATGAAACTATTGAAGAGGCTAAGTTAACAGCAAAGCAGGAAGCGAAGAAAATTGTTATACAAACAATACAGCGTACTGCAACTGAAGAAGCGGTAGAGAATTCAGTTTCGGTATTTAATATTGATAGTGATGCTGTAAAAGGTAGAATTATTGGTAGAGAAGGAAGAAATATTAGAGCTATAGAAGCTGCTACTGGTGTTGATATTGTGGTTGATGATACTCCAGGAGCTATTGTGCTTTCTTGTTTTGATTCTGTTAGGAGAGAGGTTGCTCGTTTGTCATTACATAAATTAGTGACTGATGGTAGAATACATCCTGCAAGAATTGAAGAAGTAGTAAAGAAAACTACTAAGGAAATTGAAGATGAAATTATTCAAATAGGTAAGAAAACTACTATTGATTTAGGAATTCATGGACTTCATCCTGAGCTTATAAAAATGGTTGGAAGAATGCGTTACCGTTCTTCTTATGGACAAAATCTTTTACAGCACTCTCGTGAAACAGCAAATATGTGTGCTACTATGGCTGCTGAATTAGGACTTAATGTTAAGTTTGCTAAAAGAGCAGGTTTATTACATGATATAGGAAAAGTATCAGCTGATGATGCCGAAACGCCACATGCTATTATTGGTATGAAGATGGCAGAGAAATATGGAGAGAAACCAGAAGTGTGTAATGCTATTGGAGCGCACCACGATGAGGTAGAGATGACAAGTTTAATTGCACCTTTAATTCAGGTTTGTGATGGGGTTTCTGGAGCAAGGCCTGGAGCTAGAAGGCAAATGGCTGATCAGTACATTAAAAGAATTAAAGAACTTGAAGAAACTGCAATTTCATACCCTGGAGTACTTAAGTCTTATGCAATACAAGCTGGTAGAGAGCTTAGAGTTGTAGTAGAGAGTGAGAAAGTATCAGATGAAAATGCTTCTCAATTAGCATTCCAGATATCGGATAAGATACAGAATGAAATGACTTACCCTGGGCAAGTAAAAGTTACTGTAATTAGAGAAACTAGAGCAATTAGTTATGCTAAATAGGTTTTAGATTATATAGGAAATAAAAAACCCACTCAATTGAGTGGGTTTTTTAATGTTATTTTTTAACGATTATAGTTCAATAATCTCAAATTCAGTGTCTAAATTATTTGTCCATTGGTTTGCTTCTTCCATACTTTCGTAAGGTCCTATAAATACTTTATATACTTTTTCAGTACTATTTGAATTATTAGGAAGGTAAAAATAATCACTATCAAAACCTTTTACTTTTAAGTCGTTTACCATAGCTTTTGCAGACCCTTTATCTTCAAAGGTTGAAGTTATAGCAATATTATTGCCATTTAAGTTTAGCGAGTATTCTATTGTTTTAGGTGTATTCTCTTCAACAACTTCCTCAGTCTCTTCTTTTGATGAAATTGACTCTGCATTAAAATTAATAGTATTATAAAGGTAAAAAGCACCATAGCCTAAAACTCCAATAGCAGCTACATACTTAATCCACTTTAAGTTTAGAGGTTTGCTTTCCTTTGCAGGAACTTCAACAGGAATTTCCTCTTCCTTAATTTCAGGTGCTTCCTGTGGTTTAGGAGCTTCTTGCTTTTGTTTAATTTGGGCTAATCTTTCTTGTAAGATTCTTAGCTTTTCATCATTAGTTTTGTTACTCATTATTGTAAATAAATTTGGAGGCTAATATATTACTAATTATTAGTGTTTAACAGGCACAATTCAAAAATTTCTGAGAGCTTTAAATTAGCTGCTTTTATTTGCTTAGGAATGATGCTTTCTTCGGATAATCCAGGTATAGTATTGATTTCAATAATGTATGCTTGGTCATTCATTATAATATAATCAATACGACAGGTTCCACTTAACTGCATTTTTTTGTAGATATCTTTAGTGGTGTTTTGTATGCTTGAAGTAAGTGAAGCGCTAATTCTTGCAGGTGTTATTTCTTCAGATTTTCCTTCGTATTTTGCTTCAAAATCAAAGAAATCATTCTCGGTTACTATTTCTGTTATGGGTAAAGCTTTTACTTCTTTATTGTTATAATACACACCACAACTTACTTCTATTCCATCAATAAATTGTTCAATAAGTACTGTGTCGTCATGTATAAGGGCATTATTAATAGCTTCTATTAGCGCTTCATTTTGTGTTACTTTACTTACTCCAAAGCTCGATCCTGAACCGTTTGGTTTTACAAAGCAAGGTAAACCAACCTTTTTTAAGATTAAATCAGTATCAATTATAGTTCCTTTTTTATAACTGTAAGATGCAGCACAATTAAAACCTAAGTCCCTTAGTTTGTTATTGCATTCATATTTATTAAAAGTTAATGCTGAAACTTCGGCATTGCAAGAAGTATAAGGAATATTCAAATTGTCAAAATAAGGTTGGATATCTCCATTTTCAGCAGGAGGACCATGAAGAGCCATAAAAACACTATTAAATTTTATGTGCTCCTTATTGTAATTGAAAGAAAAATCTACCTCGTTTATTTTTAGGGTTTCATCATTAATTAAAACACTAAATTTCCCATCTTTTAGATGTACAATATACCCTTTAAATAATTTAGGGTTTAAGTGTTCAAGTACAGTATTAGCGCTCTGTATAGAAATTCTATATTCTGCAGAATCTCCTCCTGTTAAAATTGCAATATTTTTCATCATATAAATTCTAAAACAAAGTTACAACTATTTTTATTGTATATACAATAGTAATGGCAGCATAATTTTTATCTTTGTAATTCGTTATTTTTAAAAATATCTTATTTGGAAACTCCAGAAAACGAAACTCAAGCTAGATGGTCCTTTTTAAAGGATAAACATTTTTATAAGCATTTACTTTTATCAGGTATAACCTTAATATTATTGTTTGTAATTTGGCTTCAGTTTTTAAGTAGCTATACACTTCATGATGAATATATTAAAGTTCCTGATTTTAATAATATTCCTATTTCAGAGTTAGACTCTATTGTGGAAGAGAATAATATTAGGTACGTAATTATTGATTCAATCTTTGATAATAAAAGAGCAAAAGGGATTGTTGTTCATCAAGACCCTAAGCCTTTTTCTGATGTTAAAGAAAATAGAAAAATCTATTTAACAATAAATTCCTTACAGACCCAAAAAGTATATTTTCCAGATATTTATGATTTGTCATTACGACAAGCAATTAGACAATTAGAAAAAAATGGCTTAGAAGTAGGGAAGCTTGAATATCGTTCTGACATTGCTACAAATAAAGTATTAGATTATAAAGTGAATGGGATAAGAATTAAGCCTGAACAGGAGTTATATCTAGGTACAATAGTTGACTTAGTAGTAGGTAAAGGATTAAGTAAAAAACTTGTTGTTGTTCCTAATTTAGTAGGCTTAAGCCGTGTTGAAGCAAATATTATTTTAAAGTCAACATCTTTAAATATTGGAGCTGAGATATTTAAAATTGAGGTGCAAGATTCCTTGGCCGCAATTATTTACAAGCAATTCCCTGAGGCAGATGATGAAAACACCTTAAATATTGGAGCAACAATTGATTTGTTTTTTGAAAATCCAACTTTAAAACCTGATTCTTTACAATGAAGAATATAGTATTAATTATAGTTATACTTTTCTCTACCATCGCAAATGGGCAGGAGGTAGTTTCAGGGTTAAGAATTAATCCTGAAGCAGCTTATATTAATAAAACACTCTCAAAAATAAAGCAGCAAACTAGCTTGCCTTTTTTTGATGATTTTTCTGCTGGTTCAAATCTACTTGATGCTACTTTATGGGAAGGAAACTCAGTATTTGTAAATAGATCTTACCCTATTGATCCTGTAACAATTGGTGTAGCTACTTTTGATGGTTTAAATGCTAAGGGTTTAGCTTATAATATAAATAGTAATATAGCTGGAAACGCTGATACTTTAACTTCAGCAAGTATAGATCTTACAGCAGTTGATACCGCTTATATGTTGTTTTATTATCAACCACAAGGCTTGGGAGATAATCCTCAATTAGGTGATTCATTATTTTTGGAGTTTAAAGATGTTAATGGTGACTGGAATATAGTCTGGAAAAAGGAGGGGAGTTATAGTCATGATTTTAAAAAGCAAGTGTTTTTATTAAGTACTGCCGATTATTTAATTGCTGATTTTCAGTTTCGCTTTAGAAACATAGCAACATTAACAGGTAATTTTGACCATTGGCATATCGATTATGTTAAGGTTGATGAGTTTATTAATCCTTTAGATACTCTAAAGTTAGAGGATGTCTCTTTTGTGTATGAAAGCCCTTATTTTTTAAGTAGATATTCTCAGATGCCTTGGGCACACTTTAAAAATAATGAAGCAGCAGAGCTAAAGGATACTATTTCGGTTTTACTTAGGAATAATGGAGCTGGGATTAATATTGATTATCAATACAATGTATATGAAAATGGAAATATTATCTCGCACTATCCAACTCTAGGCCCAACTAGAAATGTTAGTGTTTTTGATTATGATGCTATAGGGATTTTTGCATTCACAAACCCTCCAGTTTCGGTAGCTAATTCTGTTTTTTCTTCAGTTGTTATTGATAGTGCTTCATTTTTAATAGAGCATATAATTAATACAGGTGTAAACGATAATAAATGGAATGATACTTTATATCATACTCAGGAATTTAATTCTCATTTTTCTTATGATGATGGTACAGCTGAGTTAGCTTATGGACTTAATGTAAGTGGTGCAAAATTAGCTTATCAGTTTAAGTTAAACAGGCCTGATACTTTAAGGGCAATACAGATGTACTTCCCACAAATGCTGGATTCAGTAAATATGATTTCTTTTAAATTAACTGTATGGAATGATAATGGAGGTGTTCCAGGATCAATTATTCATCAACAAACAGAATACCCTAAACATACTAAAGATAGAAAGTTTCATTATTACTACTTAGATTCGTTATTTCAGATGACAGGAGTGTTTTATGTAGGGTGGGAGCAACAAACTAATGATTTATTGAATGTAGGTTTAGATAAGAATAAAGTTAGTAGTGAGTATTTATTTTATAATGTTGGGGCAGGGTGGTCTAACTCTCAATTTCAAGGGTCTTGGATGATACGACCAGTTGTTAGTATGGAAGAGATTATAATTAATGATGTAAAAAGTTATAATGCTCAGTTGCAAATATTTCCAAACCCTGTAAATGATTATTTTACGCTTGTAAGTAATAGCTCTGATAAATTAATATCTATTTATAATTTACAAGGTATTTTAGTAAAACAATTAAATGTAAACACTGCATCTGTAACTATAAACACAAGTGATTTATCAGCAGGAATGTATGTTGTTGAACTTAAGAGTGAGCTAGGAAAGGTATACCAAAAAATAATTAAGAGGTAATGGAGGAAAAAGCGGAGTTTGAACATTATAAATTTGTAGCAGATAAAGGGCAGAACCCTTTAAGGGTAGATAGATTTTTACTTAACTTTGTTGAGTTTGCTACGCGAAATAAGATACAGCAAGCTATAAAAGCAGGAAATGTAAAGGTTAATGATAGTGCAGTAAAAGCTAGCCATAAGGTTAAAGGTGGTGATACTGTTACTATAGTTTACAATTACCCTCAAGAAAAGAATGAACTTATACCTCAGGATATTCCAATAAACATTGTTTATGAAGATGATGACTTACTAATTGTAAATAAAGATGCTGGGATGGTAGTGCATCCAGGTTTTGGAAATTATGATGGTACTTTGGTAAATGCTTTAGCTTTTCACTTTCAAAACTTGCCAAATATTGGAGAAGAAGAACGACCAGGTTTAGTACATAGGATTGATAAAAATACATCAGGAATATTAGTTGTTGCTAAAACAGAACATAGTATGACTGTGTTAGCAAAGAAGTTTGCTGATAGAGATTTGAATAGAAAATATATAGCCCTAGTTTGGGGAGATGTAAAAGAAGACGAGGGTACTATTACTGGTAATATTGGAAGGAGTTTAAAAAACAGAAAAGTAATGGATGTTTTCCCTGATGGAGAGTTTGGAAAGCATGCAGTGTCACATTATAAAGTATTAGAACGTTTTGGTTATACTACTTTAATTGAATGTAAGTTAGAAACAGGAAGAACACATCAGATAAGAGCTCACTTTAAATCCATAGGTCATCCTTTATTTAATGATGAAGAATATGGAGGAGAACGTATTTTAAAGGGAACAACTTTTACAAAGTATAAACAGTTTGTACATAATTGTTTTAAGATATGTAATCGTCAGGCATTACATGCTAAATCTTTAGGATTTACACACCCTGTTACTAATAAGGAAATGTTTTTTGATTCAGACTTAGCTGAAGATATGCAGCAGTTAATAGAAAAGTGGCGTAAGTACGCTACCCATCAACAGCTTTAGTACTCTTTAATCGTATTGTAAACTGTATCCCTTTCTATAGGAGTGCGTCCTACTTGTTTTATTAGCTTTACTATTTCATCAGTAGTCATTGTAGGGTTTTGATCCTCAACACCTGCCATAGAATAAATCTTTGTTGTATCATCAATTGTACCATCAATATCATCAACACCAAAGGCTAGTAAGGACTGTGTAGTTTTTTTTCCAATCATTGGCCAATAAGCCTTTAGGTGATTAAAGTTGTCCATAAAAATTCTAGCAAAAGCATATAGCCTCATATCATCTACAATTCCTACCTCTTTAATATGAGACATTTGATTGTTCCCATTTCGGTATTTTAAAGGAATAAAAGTATTAAAACCATTTGTTTTGTCTTGTAGGTCTCTTAGTCTGCTCATATGATCTACAATATGTTCAGGACTTTCTATATGACCGTATAGTATTGTTGCGTTAGAAGGCATTCCTAATTCGTGTGCAGCTTCATGTATAGTTAACCATTGTTCAGAACTACACTTGTCTTTACAGATCTCATTTCTGATATCTTCAGCAAAGATTTCAGCACCACCACCAGGTAATGAGTCTTGCCCAGCTTCTTTAAGCATAGATAGCCCTTCTTTATAGCTTACTTTTGCTTTACGGCACATATATTCTAACTCAACAGCAGTAAATGCTTTTACATGAATATCAGGACGTAAAGTTTTAATTTTTTTAATAAGCTCAATGAAGTAATGTAAACCCATTTTTGGATGTACACCTCCAACTAAATGTACTTCGGTAATTTCTTTGTCTTCGTATTTTTTAAGAATATCCACCATTTCATCAATAGTATATTCCCAAGCTTCTTCTTTCTTACTTAATAAACGAGAATAAGAACAGAATTTACAATCGAATACACAAATATTAGTAGGCTCAATATGAATGTTTTTATTGAAGTAGGTATGGTTCCCATTTTTTTGCTCACGAATAGCATTAGCTAAGCTTCCTAAAAGTGATAAGGGAGCTTCCTTATAAAGAAAAATTCCTTCTTTTTCAGTAATCCTTTTTCCATCAATTACTTTTTGTGTAATTTTTTGTAGTTCAGGAGTTAAATTGTCTACTATTATGCTGGTTGTTATCATTATTTTGAAATCACAATTTTTTCAATATATATTCCTTTGTCAGTATGTATGTTTAAGAAATAAATACCATTTTTATACATTGATAAATCAATAGTTTTTGTTGGTGTTTTAGTAGTGTAAACCTCTGCACCAATCATATTTGAAATGCTAATAGTATTAATAGCTTCATTTGTATTAATAACTAATTCTCCTTTAGTAGGGTTAGGGTATATGTTAATATTATTAAGTTGAATATCATTAATACCAACAGTTCCGCTACAGTTAGTGCTAACATTTGAGCTTTTTAATGAAGAACGGTAACCATTAAGTGTAGCCGCCATTACATTAGTTTGGTCAATAGAAAACATCCAACTATTACTTGAGTATGACATGTAATTTTCATCCATATCTAGTACATTAGTAGTAAAAACATTTGGATAAGTAATATCATTACAGGTGTTATTATTAGTACTTGCAGTAACACTTCCAAAATAAATATCTTTAGTTGCTGGTGTGTCATCTACATTTCCACCTTGATTGTTATTGTCATTATCACAACAAATAAAATTTCCTTGGCTATCAGTTTGTTCACAGAAAGTATGCATAAGTCCCAAGTAGTGTCCAATCTCATGAGTTGCTGTTCTTCCGTCTGAAGACCCAGAAGCATTTCCTACAGTCCCAAAATATTGGAAGTCAACTACTAGTCCATCCTTCCAAACATTCCATGATGGTAGTCCTGGTAAATAGGCATATCCTAAAGTCATTCCTCCTCCAGCAGAGTTAGTAAGGTTGCAAATCCAGATATTTAAATATTTTGAAGGGTCCCAAGCATCTTTTCCTCCAGTACTTGTTTTCTTCATAGCGTTAGCATCTGTATTATCATCAGCATCAAAACCAGATTTAGTTGTTGCAGTTCTGGTAATTCCGCTAGTAGGGTTACCGTCTGGGTCAGTTGTTGCTAAGCAAAATTTTAAATCAGGGTTCCCAGCATAATTTAAAAAGATATTTCTAGGAGGATTTGGGAATTCAGGGTTTGTTTTACTATAGTCTTCATTTAAAATTCTTAAAGCATCTTCAATTTGTATAGTAGGAATATTAGTTCCTGACCCAATATTGGCATGTGAGTTTTTATGTACAATATGTATTACAACTGGAATATTAATTGTTGCTTTTTCTGATTTTCCTTCTTTAATCCAAGCACTGTTTTCTGCAATAGATTCAGCTCTTCCTTTTGTATATTCAGGGTTGTTTTGTAACTCATATTCTACTAAAGGAGTAGTATTACATTTTTTTGGATTTTGTGCACTAATTTGTAAGCTTAAGGTTACAGTTATAGCTAAAAGGATGTTTTTAATCATAAGTATAGGGTTATTTTTTTGAAAACGACTGCAAATATAAGGCTAATATCTTACTTTAGTTATTGATTTGTTCTTAATTTTCCTCCTAAGAAATCTTCGTCAGATAATGTTTTAAGAAAGGCAATTAAATCTTCCTTCTCTTGATTAGTTAACTGTAAACCTACTCCTAAATGTTTCATTAATGGATCAATAGTTGATGAGTAATTTCCTCCAGAATTATAGAACTCAATAACCTCTTCTAAAGTATTATATACACCATCATGCATATAAGGTGCTGTGTGTTCAATATTTCTTAAACTAGGGGTGTAGAATTTTCCAATATCTTCAGGATTATTTGTAATAGAGTATCTTCCTTGGTCCACTCCTTCAAAAGTAGTGTTTAATCCATTATTATGAAATAAATGATCAGTAAACATAGCTGTACTATGGCAATGAAAACAATCTCCTCTTTCATCATTAAAAATAGCATAGCCATTTAATTCAGAGGGGCTAAGTTGAGTTTCTCTTCTTAGGTATTGATCGTATTTGCTATTTGCAGTAATTAATGTCCTCATAAATTGTGATAAGGCATTACTAATGTATTGTTTGCGCTCATTTTCAGTAACAGTAGTTATCTCAATATTAAATGCTTTTTGAAAAAGAGTTGAGTATTCTGAGTGACGTTTGAAGCGTGCCAAGATAGAATCGTTTTGCCCTAACTCTCCATTATCATTTAAAAAAGGATTCCCGTCTTCTAAATCTCCTAAATCAACTTTTTCGAGTATATGTTCTCCACCTGTCCATCCAAAGTATTTTTTCCACCCTAAATTAAAATGAGGCATAACATTATTTCCTGTAGCTCCGTTTCCTGGTATTGAATAGGCATATTCTTGTAAATGACAACTAGAACAAGAATTACCATTAGTAGATAATATATTATCAGAATATAGTTTTTCTCCTAAAGCAACTCCCTCAATAGTAAGCGGATTATCAGCTTCTAGTTTCATATTAGGAAAGCCATTTGGTATATCTAAACTGTAAGGTGTTTGCTCATACTTGAAAGCTGTTTCTTCGGTACATCCAATAATTAAAAAGAGTAATAGAGCTGCGAGTAATTGTATTTTCATTTTCTATTTTTTTGTAAAAATAGAGAAGCAACTTATCCTATTATATGATGTATGTCAGTTGAGAGTATGATTAAAGTTCATTAAGAAACTCCTCATCAGATAAAGCTTTTAAGAATGCGATTAAATCCTGCTTTTCTTGGTTTGTAAGTTGCAATCCAACACCTACTTTCTTCATTAAGGGATCAACAGTACTTGAATATTGCCCTCCAGAGTTATAGTGATCTACTACTTCTTCTAATGTAGAAAATCTTCCATCATGCATATAAGGGGCACTATGTTCTATATTTCTTAGGGTAGGTGTTTTAAACTTTCCATTATCATTAGCATCATTATTTACTTCTCCTAAGCCTAAATCAAGAAATGGATCAGTATCAAGCCCATTATTATGAAATAAGTTATCCATAAACATTGCTGTTCCATGGCAATGAAAACAATCTCCTTTTTCGGAATTAAAGATAGCATATCCATTTAGCTCAGAAGGGCTAAGTTGTGTTTCACCTCTTAAATATTGGTCGTATTTGCTATTTGCTGATATTAGGGTACGTTCATACTGTGCAATTGCTTTTACAACATGGTTAGAGTCGATATAGTTAATATCAAAAGCAGCTTTAAAGAGGTTACGATAATTTTCATCAGCATTTAATGAAGCTTCAGCATTTACCCAAGTATTATGCATCTCAATAGGGTTTACTACAGGACCAAAGGCTTGGTCTTCTAAAGTTGTTGCTCTTCCATCCCAAAAATTAGAAGTATTCCACCCTGCATTAATAATTGTAGAGGCATTCCTATTTCCTTGTAAATTATCTATACCTGTACTAAACCGATTAGTATCTGAAAATCCTGCTGATTGTAAATGACATGATGCACAAGACTGTGTTCCGTCACCACTTAGTATTTTGTCATGAAATAATTCTTTCCCTAAGGCAATTCCTTCTTCCGTTAAAGGGTTGTCCGAAGGAATTTGTATGTCAGGAAATCCGTTAGGGGTTGCAATTGTATAGGGTGTAGTAGTAAAGTAATTACAACTTCCGTCATCTTTTTCGGCTGTAGCACTATAATTTGTGGCAGCTATATCAGTACATCCTTTTTCTTTTTTACAAGAATAAAATATTGAAATAGAAAGCAGTAAGATTAAGGATTTCTTCATATTTACTCAATAGTATAAGAGGTGCTAAATACATCAGCAGAACCATTAGCTTTTAATTGCATTTGCTTAGTAGCATCTCCCATTATAGCTCCAGCAAATGATATAGTATTAGGGTTAGTATACCAATTGTTAATTTCCATATTGATATCAATAGTAGCATCTCCAGATTCGTTACATACATTAAGATTGACATCAAACTCTTTAGTAAATGAGAAGTCCATTCCCATTGTTCCACCAGTGTGTGTATTATAGAATGTTGAGTCATTAGTATAAGCACCTTCAAGTTTCATATAATGGTAACCACCTCCCATCATATCAGGCCAAAACATTGTAGCATGAAAATCTTCATTAACATAATAATTACTTATGTTTCTGCTTGTATCTAGTCCGTAGTTAAACGCTATAGATGTATATAGGCTATTGTCTAAACTATCTATTGTAAAACTAAGGCTAGAAGGATCATTAATATCTATAGAATGAACATCTTTTAAAACAATTGTACTTCCATCTTCTTTTTGTAATTCTATTCCAGAAATTAAATACTTTAGTGTAATAACACTATAATCTTCTCCATTAGCATTTTGGTATATCATCTCATCTGTTGTTAATTGATTACCATCAACAGTATGCGTGAAGTTTACAGTTAGATTAGTGTTAAGGTGTTTATCTTCAGTATTAAGGTGTTCGTCTTTTTTACAAGAAGTAAATATTGCAACTGCTGATAAGATTAAAAGTACTTTTTTCATTTTATATATGTTAAGGTTATAGTTGTAAATTAATAACGCAAATTTAACAAATATCTTTGATAATAATTATGATTTCAATCATATTGAAAATGGAATCTTAGCTATTCAGTTTTTGTTTATAATTAAGCTACTTTACTTTTGTTATATATCCTCTAAAATATTCATATTTGCTTGCTATGTTTAATGACTGTAAATATGTTGATGTAATTTTACCTTTACCGCTTAAAGGTACTTTTACTTATGCCACTTTTGCTACTGATTTGCTTGTTGGGCAAAGGGTAGTAGTGCAATTTGGAGTACGAAAATTATATGCTGCTATTGTAAAAAAGATTCATGAGGAAAAACCTTTAGGTTATGAAGTAAAGCCTTTAGTAGCAATTTTGGATGAACCACCGGTTGTAAACGCATTACAGTTACAGTTTTGGGATTGGATTGCAGCCTATTATATGTGTAATGTAGGTGATGTTATGCAGGCTGCTTTACCAGCATCATTAAAATTAGCCTCAGAGTCAAAAGTAATAATACATCCTGATTTTGATGGAGATATTGATAATCTAGAGTCAGATGAAATTACTTTAATAAACTTATTGACCCATCAAGAGGAATTAAACATACTTGAGATTTCACAAATAATAAAACGAAAGAATATATTTAGTTTTATTAATATATTAATTAGAAAGGAAATAGTTCAAGTAAAAGAAGAATTACACGATAAATTTAAAGAAAAGTTAGTGCGTATCGTTTCTTTTAAGATGCAAGAACAAGAACTTAAGAGTCAGCAGTTAACAGTAAAACAAACTGGGTTTGTTAATGCATTTTTACAACTGTTAATAGCTTACCCAGAAAAAAGATGGACTGTTAGTAGGTTGTTAGAGGATACAGGCTATAGTAGAGCAATATTAAATGCTTTAGTTAGTAAAGGAGTTTTATGTATTGAGGAAGAGTCTGTTAGTAGGTTATTGAAAAAAGAAGTGGAACGTATTGCTGATAAAGATTTGACAGATTTTCAGTATAAAGCGTTAGATGAGATAAAATCAGCATTTACAAAAAAAGAGGTGTGTTTGTTGCATGGGGTCACTTCATCAGGAAAAACGGAGCTTTATATAAAGTTAATACAAGAGCAATTAGATGCAGGGAAGCAGGTGTTATACTTATTGCCTGAAATTGCACTTACTACTCAAATTATAAAACGCTTACAAAAACATTTTGGTAATAAGGTAGGAATTACACACTCTCATTTAAGTAATGCAGAGCGAGTAGAGGTATGGAAGGCGGTGCAAGGAAATTTAACCGATAAGGTAAAATATCCAATTATGCTTGGAGCAAGGTCATCTTTATTTTTGCCCTTTGATAATTTAGGGTTGATTATCGTTGATGAGGAGCATGATGCTTCTTTTAAGCAACAGCAGCCTGCACCAAGGTATCATGCTAGAGATGCAGCTATTTATTTAGCACATTTGCATAAAGCAAAAGTATTGTTAGGTTCGGCTACTCCTAGTGTAGAGTCACTTTATAATGCCAAGATAGGTAAATATGCTTTAGTAGCTATGCATACTAGGTATGCTAATATAGCACTGCCTAAAATACAAACTGTAGATATTCGTAAAGCACACCTAAAAAAGCAAATGACACATCAGTTTTCTCCAGAGTTATTAGTAGCAATTAGGGAGGCTTTAGCTGTAGGTAAACAAATTATATTATTCCAAAATAGAAGAGGCTATGCTCCTGTACTTAGTTGTGGTACTTGTACTTATACTCCAAATTGTAAGCATTGCGATGTTAGTTTGACTTATCATAAATGGAATAATCATTTAAAATGTCATTACTGTGGATATACTGAGCAAGTTCTTGAAGTATGTCCTTCTTGTACAGCAAAAGATTTTGATGATAAAGGTTTTGGAACTGAGCAAATTGAAGAAAGTTTAAAAGAAATATTTCCTGAGTATATAAGTAAGAGAATGGATTACGATACTACAAGAGGAAAAAATGCCCATCAAAATATTATTAGTGATTTTGAATTGGGAAGAATAGATATTTTGGTAGGTACACAAATGCTTACAAAAGGGCTTGATTTTGATAATGTTGCTGTTGTAGGAGTGTTAAACGCTGATAGTATGCTAAAATTCCCTGATTTTAGAGCTTATGAAAGAGCTTTTCAGTTGATGATGCAAGTAGCAGGTAGGGCAGGGCGAAAAGGAGAACAAGGAAAGGTATTGGTGCAAACTCATGATCCAGAACATGAAATGTTTCAGCTTTTAAAAGCAAATGATTACACTTCCTTTATAAAGCAGCAAATTGAGGAACGTAAATTATTTGCTTACCCTCCTTATAATCGTTTAATTGGTATTACCCTAAAACATAAAAACCAAAGAAAATTAGATGCTGCTGCTGAGCAGTTAACACTGCTTATGCGCAAGAGCTTTGGAACTAGGGTTCTAGGTCCTGAATACCCTTCTATATCTCGTATTCGTAATTATTATCATAAGGATATACTGCTTAAGATAGAGCATAAAGCTTCGATAGCAGAAGCAAAACTAATATTGAATACCATTATCCAAAAAATGCAAGAACATAAGGATTTTAGGTCGGTACGCTTTATCTTAAATGTAGATCCTGTTTAAGAATAGGACTTTTTTTCTTGTTTCTTCTAATCTAAGTGCTAATAAATTTACAAATTCTCCAATTGGTATTTCAAAAAAAACGCATAAAAATGCATAAAGCCAATAAATGACGATTTACTAAACTGCAACTAAAAAATATATGTAGGTACAATAATTATTAATGTTTTTTTATTGTAAATTTTATTTTTTATGAGATATTTTTGTTTTTGTAAGTATTTGATAATTAATTAAATATTAATGTATGCACAAGCACTTTATTTATTGAAGTGCTTTTTAATTTTTATATTTTTTTCTTAACTTTAAAATCGATAAATACTAAAAGTAAAAAAATGTAGTCTATTATTAATTAAAAAATCATTTTTATGAAAAAGTTAGGAATTACAATTGTGTTAGTGCTTTTTAGCATTGGCCTATTTACGACATTAAGCAGTTTAAATGCACCTACTATTAGCCCTTTGGTAGCTCATGATTACCAACAGCAGCCCCCCATACCACTTAATATTTGGGTGAAAAAAATGATGAACCCTGTAAATGGAAATACTATGGCATTACAGGTAGAATATATTAAGGATATTCCTTTATCGGATACTATTAGTATTTTTATGGGAGGTTCAGAGGTGTGCAAATTAAGGAACGATGGTGTAGCTCCTGATATTTTTGCAAATGACTCTGTATATACGGGGTATGTAAAACAAGACCCTGATGCTTTTATGCAACAAATATTGGATAAGGAGCAACAACTTTTTAATAGAGGTTATGCTTTAAAATTTACAGGCCATGTAGGGGACTATGTATCTGCTAATGCTATTATTCCTTTTGATGTAGGAGCTTTTGATAGTGGTCATCTTACACCGATAAACCCTATTGTTATTAATGAGATTGACTGTGAGGATATTAAAAAGCAGAACTCTTTATTCATTACCCATTTAGGGGTAGTTGAAGACCCTGTAAGGACTACTAATGTAACGCAAGGTTTAACAGGAAACCCTTTAGGGGCTTGGACTTTTGGGAAGTTAATGCTTAATATGGCAGGAGGTTTTGCAAGCCAAGCAAACCCTACCCAAGCTGAAATTGATCATGTAAGAAATTTTTTAAAGGAATGGGTATTGAGTATAGGGGCAGAATATGAGTTGAATGCTAAAATAGCTGTAAAAAGAGATTTTCAGTTGGAAAAACATATTTTTCTTCCTTGGACTCAATTAGTTTTTCCAAATATTTCAATTTCATTGCTTTCTTCAGATAATAGTTATTGGGAAAATCATTGGGAAAATATTACTGATGCAGAGGATATTTATAAACTGCTTGAAGCTGCTCCCTTTAAACTTACAGCCATTGTAAACCGCCAAGATTTAAGAAGCAATCATGCTTACCTTAGCACAGGAGCGTTTAATGCTGGTGAAACGCGTTTTGTTTTTACTTTAATTAATCCTACAACTGGAGCACCTCCTTTACATGGGAATTCTAGTTCAGCTGGTTCAGGGGGAAGTATTCCTTTTTTAGATTGGGAGGGGATGAATGTAATTTTAGAATATGGGAATATAGAAAAAACAGCTTGTGAGGTACGCCAAAGAGCAAGGGATTGGGCAGCCTTATCTGCTTATGACTTGGATGATGCTGCTGATATCATAAACTATAATGCAGCATTACAGCAGCTTACTAATACGGTAACACTTCGTAATGCGGCACCAAGTAAACCTAATGGTAGTGCTATTAATCAAGTACGAACCAATGAGAAATTGTTTGATCCTGTTAATGGAGGTTCGAATAATTGGGTAGAGCCTTTTTGGGAACTCCGGCAATATGAGGTTGATAATGATGGCTTCTTAACTAATGCACCAACAACTAATGTTCCTTTCGAGGATGATAATTTTGCTCCTAACGGTTTTAAATTCAGAAGTAGTAGCTATAGTGATTTTTCTAATAATATTCTTAGTTGGATATATGGTTTTTATCCTTTTACTAGTTCAAATACCATGCGTGTAAAACATGGTAATCATAATATACCAAATGATTTATTGCAGCCTACGGCTAGACTGCAAGATGAGATTATGCATTATTTTGGATTGGATTTTTGGGAGGTTGGACAATATTATGCTAATAATTTTGTAAATCATAATCAGCAACAGATGGAGGACGATAAAAAAATAAGAAAACAATTATCTTTAAATACTTGTATGGGTTGCCATGCAGCAGAAACTAAAACACCTTTTACCATGATACGCCCCTTAGCTTATGGGGAAGAAGCCAATTATTGGGATCCAACTAGTCCCTCTACCTCTTATGGTCTTTTTGATAGTAGAGGTTATGCTAAAGATGTTATGACTCCAAATGGAATTATTACTATGGAAATGAACAAATCAGAAACTTGGGATGATCATTTAAATGCACCTGTTGATAATTATTTTAGAGATTACTATTCAAGTTTAGATGGGACTAGTCCACCAAATAGTCCTATCCTTTTTGCTGATGATGGAAGAGTTATTCCTAATGTTTCTCCGTTTTTAACAGGACGTAATTATAGAGATGGTGACTTGATGCAACCTACTTGGGAGGATGATGAATTCTCAGACCCAAATGATCCGGATAATGATTTTTCAACTAGTAATTTATTTCCTGAATTATTAGATAATACTACTACAGGCTTATTTTATGTAAATGATCCTGCTAATGATGTTGCTGCACCTCAAGTAGCTTCTTCCTCATCTTCATTTGGTTACACTAGTTTTCCTGGACAGCATAATAGTAGAGATGGTTTTAATGATTTACAAAGAAGAAAAGATGATTTATGCCAACTTGCTAATAGCTGTTGTCATGAGCCTTGTGAAGATGAGTTGATAATGCAAATGATGCAACAGTTAATTTTTATACCTTTACCAGAAAATGGGCATTAAAATATACTCCACCATATTAGTTGTTCTTTTTTCAGCAGTATCTTGTTTTGCTCAAGATTATGAGTGGGCGAAAACTATTCTTGAACCAAATAATAGAAATTTCTCTAGAAGTAAATTAGCAACTAATGGAAATGATAAGTTCTTAGTTGGAGATTTTTCATCTTTTATGGAAATTGGATTTCAAACTCTTACTACTAACAGAGATATGGCTATTTATTTAGCAAAATATAATGCTTTGGATTCTTTAGTTTGGGCAAAAAAGATTATTGAAGGAAAAACTACTATAGGAGGTGCTAATGTATATGCATCAGCCTTGACTCCTATATTTGATAATCTTGGAAATATCTATTTAATAATTGGCTCTAATGACACTGTATATATAAATAATATTACTTACCCTACAAATTTTATAAATCCTACTTATGGTAATAGTTTTGTTTTGAAACTAGATTCTAGTGGGAACTTACTAGAAACTTTTTCTTTAGAAGGAAGTTGTTTTAAAGTAATTAGAAATATACATATAGATGAATATCAAAATATGTATGTATATGGGGAATTTGGAAATGACAACTGGGGAACAACAAATAATTGCACCTGTATTTTTGACAGTATCATTTATACTACTAATGAAGCAGAATTATTTTTAGCGAAATACAATACTAATGGAAATTTGATTTGGATAAATACTTTTGGGGATAATACTTATCTTCATTCCAATAACTTTAAGATAATTGATGATGCAATTTATATTTCTGGAGGCGCCCTTTATACAAGTATTACAATTAATTTCGGACCTTATACCTTATCTTTTCCATCAAATTATGATAACGGGGCTTTTATAGCAAAATATGATACCTCTGGAGTTTTTCAATGGGCAAAATATTATGGAGTAAAAGGTTGGGATTCTTATGTTATTAATAATGACATGGATATTGTATCAAATAATACTATTGTTGTTGGGGGTGTAGTTCAAACTCAAAGTGAATCATCTCATTTGTATTTTCAGAATTCAAGTGCATTAACAAGATATAGTGCAGGTTCTGAGGAAAATTATTTTGTTATTTGTTATGATAGTTTAGGAAATATAAAATGGAAAGATATGGCTTATGGAGGTAGTTATGATAAGTTATCAGGTTTTGCTAGTGATAAGAATAAAAACTTATATATAACAGGTAATTTTAGTGATAAACTCTATTTTGCAAATGATTCTATAGAGCATTATGCTTGGAATGCTGATGTTTTTGTTGCAGCTTATGATAGTATAGGAAATCAGCAATGGATAAAAAGAGCTGGAGGTACAGGAGGTGATTATGGAATAGATATTGCAACAACTACTAATGATATTTATGTTACAGGAAGTACTACTAGCTACCCTGTACATTTTGATACTGCATACAGTATAGCACCTCAAAATTCTGCAAAAATGTTTTTAGCAAAGCTAACTCCTAGCACAATAAGTAGTACTACAGCTATACCTTTAGCAAATACCAATAAGCAGCTTATAAAAATAGTAGATGTATTGGGTAGGGAAACTAAAGCAGTTAAGGGCAGGCTCTTATTTTATATTTATAGTGATGGTAGTGTAGACAAACGAATACTCCTTAATTAATTTAAAATGAAAAAATTAATTACCATATTTACCCTTATTCCCTTTTTACTTATAGGGCAACAAACTTATGAATGGGAGGAAGCTAGTTTTGCTAAAACAGCAAACACTTATATTCCATTAAGTAAAATTGCAATTACTGCTGATAATCATAAGATTATTGCGGGTAGATTTGAGCAGTCTATGGAATATAAGGGGGTAACCTTAACTTCATCTTTATATTATGGAGCCTTTATAGCAAAGTTGGATGAAAATGATTCTTTATTATGGATAAGAAAATTTGTAGAAAGTAATCAATCAACAACAGCACTATATTCAGGATTAGGTAGAGTACGTTCTTTAGATATTAAGGGTAGTGATTATTTTTATTTAATTATAAACTTTACAGATAGTATATTCGTAGATAATCAATTGTATATAGGAAATGATAGTATTTCAATATATGGTCAAGATTTATTATTAAAGTTTGATCTTAATGGAAATATATTACAGGATTTTTATTTGAATGGAAGTTGTGGTAAAGAGTTAACTAATATGTATATTGATGAAAATAAAAACAAGTATTTTTTTGGAAGTTACTATAATGATCAATTTAGTTCAACAGATAGTTGTACGTGTAGTTTTGACAGTATAACTACTTATACCACAGAAGAAGCAGAAGTCTTTTTAGTCAAATATGATTCCTTAGGAAATTTATTATGGGTAAATACTTTTGGAAACAGTAAAAATATTGGTCCTACAGGTTTTTCAGTTATTGATGATGCAATTTATATAAGTGGGGGTTCTTTTTATGCATCCGATGTAGATTTTGGTCCTTATACCTTATCTTTTCCTTCTAATTATAGCAATGCTGCTTTTATGGCAAAATATGATACATCAGGAGTTTTTAAGTGGGCAAAGTATTATGGGGTAAAAGGTTGGGATTCTCATGTAAGCCCTAATGATTTACTTGCTTTAAGTGATAATAAAATAATAGTAACTGGTTCAGTACGAACACAAAGTGAATCAGCTCATTTGTATTTTCAAAATTCTAGTCCATTAACAAGGTATAGTGCAGGTCTTGAATTAAATTATTATATAATTTGTTATGATAGTTTAGGGAATATCGTTTGGAAGGATCTTGCCTTATGTGGTGGACAGGATTATATAGCTAGTATAGCTATTGACAAAGATAAGAATTTATATGCAACAGGTCAGTATAATCAGGAAATGTATTTTGGTAATGATACTTTACCTTTTGCTTATGATAGGTTATTTGTAGCTGCCTTTGATAGTATAGGTACTAAGCTATGGGCAAAAGATATAGGAGGTGGAGGTGGTAATTCTGGTATAGATATAGCACTTGATAGTGATGATAATATTTATGTAAATGGTTGGACGACTGCTAATCCTACAATAGTTGGAGATAGTACTTATACTACTTATGGTCCTAGTATTTTCTTAGCTAAAATGGTTCCTAGTTTAATAAGTAATACAACAGTTATACCTTTAGCAAATACCAATAAGCAGCTTATAAAAATAGTAGATGTATTGGGTAGGGAAACTAAAGCAGTTAAGGGCAGGCTCTTATTTTATATTTATAGTGATGGTACAGTAGAAAAACAAATCTTTTTGAACTGATGAAAAAAATAATTACCATCTTACTTTTTCTTAGCCCTTTTGTAAATAGAGCACAACAAACTTATGAATGGGAGGAAGCTAGTTTTGCTAAAACAGCAAACACTTATATTCCATTAAGTAAGGTTGCAATTACTGCTAATAATCATAAGATTATTGCGGGTAGGTTTGAGCAGTCTATGGAATATAAGGGGATAACCTTAACTTCATCTTTATATTATGGAGCCTTTATAGCAAAGTTGGATGAAAATGATTCTTTATTGTGGATAAGAAAATTTGCTGAGAGTGGATTTTCAACAGCACTAATTACTCCTAAACTTGCTCCAATAAATTTATTAGAGGTAGATAATACGCATAACTTTTATTTAATATTAAATTTTGCAGATAGTATATTTGTAGATAATCAATTATATATAGCAAATGCAATTAATCCAGAATATAGGCAAGCTTTATTGTTAAAGTTTGATGAAAACGGAAATATCACACAAGATTTCTATTTGGAGGGTAGCTGTTTTAAAAATATTGCGGGTATATATATAGATGAAAATCAAAATACTTACTTATATGGACAATATGGTAATAATTTGGGAATTACTACAAATTGTACTTGTGTATTTGACACCATTTCTAATACTACAGATAAGCAAGAGGTTTTCTTAGTAAAGTATAATGATTTAGGGGATTTAATATGGGTTAATTCTTTTGGAAATAGTAATTTTATTGGGGTAAATAATTTTACAATCATTGGTGATATAATTTATAGTACTGGAAGGGTTATGAGTTCAAGTATTAACTTTGGGAGTTACGTACTTAACTTACCATCTTTTTATGATTATGGATCTTTTATTGCAAAACATGATACTTCAGGTGTTTTTAAGTGGGCAGGATATTATGGGGTAAAAGGTTGGGATTCTCATATAGTTCCTTATGATATAACAGCACTTAATAGTAATGCAATTGTAGTAGGAGGTCAGGTATATACCCAAAGTGAAGACCCTCATTTATACGTTCAAAATTCTAATACTTTATACGGTTTGCCTGCTTCAGGGTCTGAAATTAATTATTTTCTTATTGCTTACGATAGTTTAGGGAATATCGTTTGGAAGGATTTGGCACAATGTGGAGGTAGAGATTATTTAAGTGCTATGTCAAAGGATAGTAAAGGGAATCTTTTAGTAACAGGAAATTATAGTCATGAGCTTTATTTTGGTAATGATACCTTGCCTAATGCTTTTGAGGACTTATGGGTAGGTTCTTATGATAGTGTGGGTACTAAACTTTGGGCTAAGCGAGCTGGAGGTCCTGGTTTTGCTTCTGGTATTGATATAGCACTTGATAGTGATGATAATATTTATATAAATGGTAATACTACAAGTAACCCAACAATAGTTGGAGATAGTACTTATACTACTTATGGTCCTAGTATTTTCTTAGCTAAAATGGTTCCTAGTTTAATAAGTAATACAACAGCTATACCTTTAGCAAATACCAATAAGCAGCTTATAAAAATAGTAGATGTATTGGGTAGGGAAACTAAAGCAGTTAAGGGCAGGCTTTTATTCTATATTTATAGTGATGGAACAGTAGAAAAACAAATCTTTTTGAACTGATGAAAAAAATAATTACCATCTTACTTTTTCTTAGCCCTTTTGTAAATAGAGCACAACAAACTTATGAATGGGAGGGAGCTTCCTTTGCTCAAGCTGCTCTTATTTCAGGAAATGCATATAGCCAGGTTGTTATAACCTCTAATGATGATAAAATACTTTTAGGAAATTTTGAGGGTACAACAAGCTATAAAAATAGTACAGTAAGTAGTACAGAGCTTATTGGTGTATTTTTAGCAAAGCAAGATGTAAACGATTCCCTTATTTGGATGAAAAAAATTATTGAAGGTACATCACTATATAATGGCACATCTCTTACATTAGATAACTTAGATAATATATACATATCTTTTGCATTTAAAGATACTGTATATGTAGATAATATTCCTTATATAAATAATAATATAAACCCTAGTTACTCTAATACTCCTACTTTAAAGTTTGATTCTAATGGGAATTTATTAGAGATTTTTTCTTTAGAAGGAAGCTGTTATAGTGGGGCTAGTATACATATAGATAATAATCAAAATAGATATCTTTTTGGAGGTTATGGTAATGATACTTGGGGGACAACAGATAGCTGTACGTGTAGTTTTGATAGTACAACTATTTATACTACAGAAGAAGCAGAGGTTTTTCTAGCTAAATATGATGCATCAGGTAATTTATTATGGGTAAATACTTTTGGAAATAATAAATATATTTCAGTGAGTGGTTTTAGAATAATTGATGATGCAATTTATATTAGTGGGGGTTCTTTTTATGCATCTGATGTAGATTTTGGACCTTTTACTTTAAGTTATCCTAATAATTATGATAATGGTGCCTTTATGGCAAAATACGATACGTCAGGAGTTTTTAAGTGGGCAAGGTATTATGGGGTAACAGGTTGGGATTCTCATGTAGTTCCTTCTGATATGGAAGTGCTCAATAGTAATACAATTGTAGTGGGAGGTCAGGTACAAACTCAGAGCGAAGCAGCTCATTTATACATTCAAAATTCCAGCTCTTTATATGGTTTGCAAGCTTCAGCATCTCAAACTAATTATTTTGTTCTTACTTATGATAGTTTAGGGAATATAAAATGGAAGGATTTTGCCGAATGTAGAGAAAGGGACTATTTAAGTGCTATGTCAAAGGATAGTAAAGGGAACCTTTTAGTAACAGGAAGTTATAGTCATGAGCTTTATTTTGGTAATGATACTTTACCTAATGCTTTTGAGGACCTATGGGTAGGTGCTTATGATAGTGTGGGTACTAAACTTTGGGCAAAGCGAGCTGGAGGCCCTGGTTTTTCTTCTGGTATAGATATAGAAGTTGATAGTGATGATAATATTTATATAAATGGTAATACTACAAGTAACCCAACAATAATTGGTAATAGTAGCTATATTATTAGTGAACCTAGTATTTTCTTAGCTAAAATGGTTCCTAGTTTAATAAGTAATACAACAGCTATACCTTTAGCAAATGCTAATAAGCAGCTTATAAAAATAGTAGATGTATTGGGTAGGGAAACTAAAGCAGTTAAGGGTAGGCTTTTATTCTATATTTATAGTGATGGAACAGTAGAAAAACAAATCTTTTTGAACTAATGAAGAAAATATGAACAACTAAAAATAAGTAACTAACAACATTTTTTAAATAAACTTAAAACTAAATATTATGAAAAAAATTATTTTAATCTCAGCATTGCTTCTGTCTATAAGTACACAAGCACAAAGTCTTTTAAAAGTAAGTCCTAATGAATATATTCCTAAACAGGAGCATTTTAATATTTATTCCTTTCAGGTAGCGGATAAGTGCTATGTAGGAGTACAAAATGCAATTGCAGCAACTCCTTTGCAGTTTTACACTGAGGTAAGTGGAGGTAAAATGCTAAAACAAGCTATTACTACCAAAAGTGGTGCTTTTTACACTACATTTAAAGCTGATAATATGCCTGCACTTGTGCTTAATAATAAAAATACAGCTAAAAGAGCAAGAGGAAATGTTCAGTTTTTTGATAAACATGAATTTAAATTAGCGCATATCCGTGTAGATAAGTCAGATGCTTACCTTAATATCTCTTTTGAGGCTTTGGCAGATAATGAGCAAAAAGTTAGTTATAAGTTGTACGCAGTAAATAGTGAAGGTATTAGCCTTTTAAAAGAGTATGCTGCTAATACAATTGAACAATGGGAGTATGTAGTTTTTGAGGCTTCTATTGCTAGTAAAACTAATTATATTTTAAAAGTATTTAGTGGTGATAAAGAGAGATACACTCAAAAAGTATATAGTGCTGATACTGAAAAAATGTATACTGTTTATCCTACTATTATTAACAGTACTATACATATTGATTTCTTAACAGAAACTAAAGATGTTGATTATACTATAACTGCCATAAATGGAAAACAAATAATTACAGGGGTATTAAATGAGCAGTTTAATGAATTGGACTTGAATAATATTAGCAAAGGAACTTATATGCTACATATTGGCTTAAGTAATCAAAAGTTAAATACTACTCAATTTATAAAAAGGTAGTGTTATTGTAAAGTTTTATTTACAAGCCTCCCAAACACTATCTTTTGGGGCAGGAGCTGTAATTGTAATAGCTTCTTTTTTTACAGGATGGATAAATTCTAATTTTTGAGCTAATAAATGAATACTTGCGTCTTTATTATTTCTTTTTGCCCCGTACTTTAGATCTCCTTTTATAATACATCCAATATGGGAAAGCTGTACTCTAATTTGGTGGTGTCTCCCTGTTTTAGGTTTTATTTCAAGATGGAAGAAATTATCTAACTTTTTAAGTAATTTATAATCGAGTAAAGCATGTTTCCCTGTTTTGTTTTTGGTAACGAAGGATTTATTTTTCTGCTGGTTTTTCTGTAAATAATTCTCTAAGGTTCCAGAGCTATTAGTTGGGGCTTTTTCTACTACAGCCCAATAGGTTTTTTGTACTTCTTTATTTCTGAATTGCTCATTCATTCGGCTAAGTGCCTTACTTGTTCTGGCATAAAGTACAATGCCAGAGGTAGGGCGGTCTAACCTATGAATAGTTCCTAAAAAAACCTCTCCAGGCTTGTTGTATTTCTTTTTGATATATGCTTTTACAAAATCAGATAGGGGTTTATCACCCGTTTTATCTCCTTGTACAATATCTCCCGATTTTTTATTTACAGCTATGAGGTGATTGTCCTCATATAGTACTTCTAACATTAGTACTGCTCTTTTTCGTTAGGGAAATCTACTGATTTTACATCCTTAACATAGCTTTGTACAGCTCCTGTTATATCATCAAATAGGTTTAAGTATCTTCTTAAAAATCTTGGGTTAAATTCATGTGTCATTCCAATCATATCATGCAATACTAATACTTGGCCATCAACACCAGCACCAGCACCAATTCCAATTACAGGTATAGAAATGCTCTCGGCTACTTTCTGTGCCAGTTTTGCAGGTACTTTTTCTAGTACTAATGCAAAACACCCTGATTCTTCTAGTAGTTTTGCATCAGCTAATAATTTTGAAGCTTCCTCTTCTTCTTTAGCTCTTACGGTATAAGTTCCAAACTTGTAAATTGATTGAGGAGTTAATCCTAGATGTCCCATTACAGGGATTCCTGCTGTAAGTATTCTTTGAATAGATTCAATAATTTCACTTCCTCCTTCTAGTTTTACAGAGTGTCCACCACTTTCTTTCATTATTCTAATAGCAGAAGATAAGGCTTCTTTAGAGTTTCCTTGATAGGACCCGAAAGGCATATCCACTACAACTAAAGCTCTATCTACAGCACGTACAACTGATGCTGCATGATAAATCATTTCATTAAGGGTAATAGGTAGGGTAGTTTCGTGCCCTGCCATTACATTAGATGCAGAGTCTCCTACTAGGATTACATCAATACCTGCACTATCAATGATTTTTGCAAGAGTATAGTCGTAAGCAGTAAGCATAGAGATTTTTTCTCCATTCTGTTTCATCTCACCAAGGCTGTTGGTGGTTACTTTTTTATAGTCTTTTTTAGCTACTGACATATGTTAGTGTTTAGTAAGTTTTTATCTTGTGCAAATTTATAAATAATGTTTTTAACATTTCATTATAAAAATATAACTTTGCAAACATGAAAAAAATATATTTAATCCTGTCCGTTTTTGCAATTGTCTTTACAGCTTGTGAAACAGATTTTCCTATTAATGCTCCTTGGGAGGAGGTTGCTGTAGTTTATGGTTTATTGGATCAAGATCAGCCTCAGCAGTATATTAAAATTAATAAAGCATATTTAGGGGAGGGAGATGCTTTAGCTATGGCTTCTATTTCTGATTCAGTTAATTTTGTTTCTGAAAATATGGAAGTAAAACTTCATAGGTTAAATAAAGCAAGTTTTAATTCTTGGGATACAGTACAGTCAGTTACTTTACATGATACTATTATAGAGAAAGAAGATGGATTGTTTTCAACAGAGAACAATATTATTTATACAATTAGCACAAGCTCAATTCCTGGTTTCTTTAATGCTTCTGCTCGTTATGCATTAACAATAAAAAATAAAGTAACAGATAATTTTGTAAGTTCAAACACTGAAATTATTAATAAGTTTAGTTTTTCAAACTTTAGTAATTCTTACAAGATTGGGTTTTATAATGACGCTCTTCCTGATAGTTTAAAGTTTGTTTCGAAAAAAATTAGTTGGGAGGAATCAACAAATGGAACAATTTATCAAATGGAGTTAAGGTTTAATTATTTAGAAGATGGAGTGCCTAAAAGTTTAATTTGGACTCAGCCACTTGTAGGTTATGAGGGGAGAGAGATGTCTTCAACTTTAGATGGTTTAAAATTCTTTAACTTTTTAAAAGCAAATATTGAAGAAGATGCCTTAGTAAGGCAATTTATTGATGTAGATTTAATTATGACAGTAGGGGCTAAAGACTTAGAAACCTATATTAGTGTAAATAAGCCAATTACAGGTATTGTTCAGGAGCGTCCTCAATATTCAAATATTACTAATGGTATAGGGTTGTTTTCAGCACGTTATATCTATGAAGAAAAAGGTATTCTTCTTAGTAATGGTACTAAGGATTATCTAGTTGATGAGTTGGGAAGGAATTTCATAAACTGACGCTCTGTCAGTATAAGTACTCTTTATTATTCTTAAGTAGTTGTGTTTTATGACAAATTTGTCGTATGTTTTGTTGTGGCATTGTAATTGCAATACTAACTCATCAGAAAACAAATTATTAAATTTAAAACATATATAAAAATGAGTAAAATTATTGGAATTGATTTAGGAACAACAAATTCATGTGTTTCTGTAATGGAAGGAAATGAGCCAGTTGTAATCCCAAATGCTGAAGGAGCAAGAACAACTCCTTCTATCGTTGCTTTTATTGAAGGTGGTGAACGTAAAGTTGGAGATAGTGCAAAGCGTCAAGCAATTACTAATCCAACAAAAACAATTGCATCTATAAAAAGATTTATGGGAGAGAGCTTCTCTGCTATGGCTAAAGAAATTAAAAATGTTTCTTATAAAGTAGTAAAAGGAGACAACAATACACCAAGAGTTGATATTGATGGGAGATTATATACTCCACAAGAAATTTCGGCAATGGTATTGCAAAAAATGAAAAAAACAGCTGAGGACTATTTAGGAACTACAGTTTCAGAAGCTGTTGTTACTGTACCTGCTTACTTTAATGATGCTCAAAGACAAGCGACTAAAGAAGCGGGAGAAATTGCAGGACTTACTGTAAAAAGAATTATTAATGAGCCAACTGCAGCTGCATTAGCTTATGGGTTAGATAAGGCTGATGAAGATAAAACAATTGCTGTTTTTGATTTAGGAGGTGGTACTTTTGATATCTCAATCCTAGAATTAGGAGATGGAGTTTTTGAAGTAAAATCAACTAACGGAGATACACATTTAGGAGGAGATGATTTTGATCAAGTAATTATTGATTGGTTAGCAGAAGAGTTTAAGAAAGATGAAAGTATGGATTTAAGAGAAGATCCTATGGCTTTGCAAAGATTAAAAGAAGCAGCAGAAAAAGCAAAGGTTGAGCTTTCTTCATCTACACAAACTGAGATTAACTTACCTTATGTTACAGCTACAGCTTCAGGGCCTAAGCATTTAGTAAGAACATTAACAAGAGCACAGTTTGAGCAATTAGCTGATAAACTAATTCAAGATACAATTACTCCTTGTAAAAATGCAATGAAAGATGCAGGTATGTCAGCTTCTGATATTGATGAGGTTATTTTAGTTGGAGGGTCAACACGTATTCCTGCAATACAAGAGGTTGTTGAGAAATACTTTGGAAAATCACCATCTAAAGGAGTAAATCCTGATGAGGTAGTAGCAATTGGAGCTGCAATACAAGGAGGGGTACTTACAGGTGATGTAAAAGATGTATTGTTATTAGATGTAACACCACTTTCATTAGGGATTGAAACTATGGGGAGTGTAATGACTAAACTAATTGAAGCAAATACAACTATTCCTACTAAAAAATCTGAGGTGTTCTCTACTGCTGCTGATAATCAGCCAGCTGTTGATATTCATGTATTACAAGGTGAGCGTCCAATGGCTAATGACAATAAGTCAATAGGAAGATTCCAATTATCTGATATTCCACCAGCACAAAGAGGTGTTCCTCAAATTGAAGTAACTTTTGATATTGATGCAAATGGAATCTTAAATGTATCAGCAAAAGATAAAGCTACAGGAAAAGAACAAAATATTAAAATTGAGGCTTCTTCAGGTTTATCTGATGATGAAATTGCTAAAATGAAGCAAGAAGCAGAAGCAAATGCTGATGCAGATAGTAAAGCAAAAGAAACAGCAGACAAGGTTAATGGAGCTGATGCAATGATTTTCCAGACTGAGAAACAATTGAAAGAATTTGGTGAAAAATTATCTGATGATAAAAAAGCCCCAGTTGAAGAAGCATTAACAGAGTTAAAAGCTGCTCATGAGAGTAAGGATTTAGATGCTATTGATGCTGCAATGGAAAAAATTAATGCTGCTTGGACTGCTGCTTCGGAAGAGATGTATAAAGCATCGCAAGAAGAGGGGGCTGCTGCACAAGGAGCTGCTTCAGAGAATCCAACTACTGATGATGTAACAGATGTAGAATTTGAAGAGGTAAAAGAAGAAGAGTAAGTCTAGAACTTCATAATACTAAAAAAGCCCTGCAAATTGTAGGGCTTTTTTTATATTTGTCCCATGTTAAAAGTATTAATAAGGTTATTTCTTTTTTTTCCATTTGTTGTAGGAGCTCAAACAGCTTTTATATCAGGAAATGATACTATATGTGATAATGCTAATCCTGCTGTTGTAAAGATTGAATTTTCAGGAAGTGCTCCTTTTACTTTTATTTATGAAATAGATGGGGTTGCGCAGGGGAGTATTAATATTCAAAATACTCCTTATTTAATATATACAAAAACTCCAGGGGTTTATACTTTAAAGAGTTTTAATGATGCTGTTTCTGTAGGGACAACTAGTGGTAGTGCTTTGGTAACAGTGTTGCAGGCACCTACAGCTATTATTCATGTGCTAAGTGATACTATCTCAGCCTTAAACCCTAAGGTTGATTTTGTGAGTAATTCATTAGGAAATATAGTCCAGCAAATTTGGAATTTTGGCGATAATACAGCTGATGTAGTTCAAAATAATCCAACTTATACTTATCCTATTGATACTAATGGAATAGGAATAGTTAAAACTTATGAGCCTTATTTATTAGTTAAGGATGATAAAGGGTGTGTAGATACAGCAGTACATCAAATTTGGGTTAGAGATGAACACTGGATATATATTCCAACTGCTTTTACCCCTGATAATGACACTAAAAATGATAAGTTTTGTATTGGGTATAATGCAGTAAGAATTGAAACTTTTTTATTTAAGGTATATAATACTCAAGGGGATTTGATGTTTCAAACTGCCACCCCTGCTAGTTTAAGCTGTAAAGGAAATGGGGGTTGGAATGGTAAGCATTATAAGACAGGGAAGGACTTGCCTGCTGATACCTATATTTATGAGGTCTATTATCAAGATTTTGAAGGGTGGAAGTATCAAGATTATGGAACAATAATATTAGTAAGATAAAAAGTAAGAGTTGTTATAGGAAAACAGATAAAAGGCTTTCATCTTTAGAGGCTTTTTTTATCTTTGAATTTTAAAAATAGAAATATGAAATTATTAGAAGGAAAAACTGTAATTATTACAGGAGCAAGTAGAGGTATTGGTAGAGGTATAGCAGAAGTATTTGCAAGTCAAGGAGCAAATATTGCATTTACTTATCGTTCGTCCGATGAAAAGGCTAAAGCTTTAGAGGATGCACTTTCAGCTAATGGATGTAAAGCAAAGGGGTATAAATCTGATGCATCTAATTTTGAAGCAGCACAGGAATTAGCAGCAAGTGTTATGGAGGAATTTGGTAGTATAGATGTGTTAGTAAATAATGCAGGTGTTACTAAAGATGGGTTATTAATGCGTATGAGTGAAGATGATTTTGATCGTGTTATGGATATTAATATGAAGTCAGTATTTAATTTAACAAAGGCAGTATTACGCCCTATGTTAAAACAAAGAAAAGGTTCTATTATTAACATGAGTTCAGTTGTAGGTGTTAAAGGAAATGCTGGGCAAGCAAATTATTCTGCATCAAAGGCAGCTATTATTGGTTTTTCTAAATCAACTGCTTTAGAGTTAGGGTCAAGAAATATTAGATGTAATGCTATAGCTCCAGGTTTTATTGAAACTGAAATGACAGAAGCTTTAGGTGAAGACCAAGTAAATGAATGGAGAAATTCTATTCCTTTAAAGAGAGGAGGTACTCCTGAAGATATTGCAAATACGACCCTATTCTTAGCATCTGATATGTCTGCCTATGTTACAGGGCAAGTAATCAATGTTTGTGGAGGTATGCTTACCTAGATAGATGGTTTTAAGCAGTGATTTTTCAATATACTACATAGCCTGCCTACTTGTAGGTTTAGGCTATGCTTATTTTTTATATAAAAACGAAAGCTTAATTTCTTCACGATTATTAAAAAGGTTTCTTTTTGTTTCTCGTTTTTTATTTATTGGGTTTGTGGCAGCATTGTTATTAAATCCAGTTGTTAAATCATACAATAAAATAAAGGAAGATCCAATTGTTATTTTTGCACAAGATATATCATCTTCTATTTCGGGTTCTAATAGCTTTGATATGTTAAATAGCATATCAAATGAACTTACAGATTTTGAAGTGCATAAATTTTCTTTTTCTGATGAGGTTGAGCAAGGTTTTTTAACAGAGAATAATGGGTTGCGTACAAATTATAGCACCTTACTTGATGAACTTGATAGTCGTTTTGAAAATCAGAATGTTGCAGCTCTAGTAATTGCTTCTGATGGTTTATATAATTCAGGAGCAAACCCACTTTATAGAGAGCAATCAGTATATCCTATTTACACTTTAGCCCAAGGAGATACAGTGGTTAAACCTGAAGTTAGTATTATAAAGGTAAAACAGAATGATATTGCTTTTTTAGGAAATACATTTCCTTTAGAAGTTGCTGTTTTAGCAAAGGAGTGTGAGGGAGAAAAAGTTCAGTTTTCTATTTGGAGAAAAGGTAAGAAGCTACATAGTCAGGAGTTTATAATTAGTTCTGATGACGATTATACTAAGATATTAGTAAAGTTAAAGGCAGATGCAGTTGGACTTCAAAAATATACTTTAAAGACAACAGTATTAAATAATAAGAAAAATATAAAGAGTAGCAGTTATACTGTTTATGTTGATGTAATTGATTCTAGGTATAATATTTTAATTGTTAGTGATGGCTCTCATCCTGATATTGCAGCATATAAAAGTGCTATTGAAAGTAATAAGAATTATACAACTAAGTCTGTAGATATAGCTAATTTTGAAGAGAATATAAAGGCGTATCAATTGGTAGTTCTATTTGGTTTACCTGATAATTCTTCTTTGTTAACAGATCTTAATAGTCAAAATATACCTGTTCTTAGTTTCGACTTGCAAGAAAAGTCGTACCCTAAATTAACTAATACTATTAGTTTTAAGGAAAGAAAGGGGTTAGAGGAGGTAAGTGCTGTTAAAGATGAGGGGTTTTCAAAATTTGTATTTTCAAATGATTTGGAGAACTTAATTAGTAACGCCCCTCCTTTATATGTCCCTTTTGGGAAATTTAGTTTAGGACTTGGTACTCAAAATATTTTAGTACAGAAAATAGGAATGCTTAAGACAGATAACCCTGTGATAGTGCTAAGCGAACAGAATAATCGTAAAATGGCTTTTGTTACAGCAGAAGGATTCTGGAGGTGGAAACTATATGATTATGCTAATGTTAAAAACAATATTGCATTTAACGAGTTATTTTTAAAATTAACACAGTATCTAATTTTACAAGAAGATAAAAGTAAATTTCATGTAAACTATAAAAAACAAGTTGATGAAAATGCTATTATTTATTTTGATGCTACTTTATATAATGATAGTTATGAGTTGGTTAATGATAAAGGGGTTTCTATAATAATTACTAATGATAAAGGGATGCAGTTTAACTACGAATTCTCAAAGTCAACCAAGGATTATAACTTAAAAGTAGGTGTTTTAGATATTGGACATTATAAATTTACTGCAAAAGTAGCGGGAACTACTCTTGTAAAAAAAGGAAGTTTTGATGTTAAAGAAGTGCAGTTGGAGCAATTAGTTACTGTAGCTAATCATCAGTTATTGCATCAGTTATCAAGCCAAAGTGGAGGGTCTTTGTTTTACAGTACTGAAGTTGCTGAGCTTACAGATTTAATTAAACAACAAAGTAATAAGTATAGTCGTATTCGAGTTGAAGAAAACCTGGAAGGATTAATAAATATTCCTTGGATTTTATTAAGTTTGCTTCTCTTCATTTCTTTGGAGTGGTTCCTCAGAAAGCTTAACGGGTTAATATAAAATAGAGGTAGTATGATTAGAAAAATATTTTTTTTATTGTTAGTTGCTACAGGGTTTAGTTCTTGTGTTTCTTCTTCTTTGTTTGTAAATATTCAAAGGCCAGCTGACATTACAATATCACAAAGCATTAATAATGTTGTTGTTGTAAACCGTTCGAGACCATCAAGAGAGCATTTGTCAGGAAATATTGTTGAGGGGATAATGTCAGGGGAAGGAATTGGGGTTGATAGAAAAGGAGCAGAGTATTGTGTTAATGGTTTAAGCAGTATGCTTAATAATTCTGATCGTTTTGATTTAAAAAATGCAGGAGGAATAGAGCTAAAAGGTACAGGTACAGCAACTTTTCCTCTTCCATTAGAGTGGAATCAGGTGCAAAGTATTTGTGGTTCTTATGATGCTGATGCATTACTTGTATTAGCAACTTTTGATTCTGATTCAAGAACTATTGTTGGTTCTCCTACTACAACTACCCGTAAGGTAAAAGGTGGAGGGAAAATAAAAGAAATTTCTTATCCTGCTACTCTTATAATGGAAATAGAATCAGGATGGAGAATATATGATATTAACAAGAGATTAATTGTTGATGAAAATAAATTTATTGAGGTAAAAGAGTTTACAGCTTGGGGTTCTTCTCCAGATGAAGCTATTTTAAATTTACCATCAAAAAATAGAGCAATAAGAGAGTCAGGTGTGTATGCTGGAGAACGATATGGATTTAGAATCTCTCCGGTTTGGATAAAAGAAAATAGAACTTACTTTAGTGGTAAGTATGATGATTTAAAAAGTGCTAAAGATTATGTTAAGTTAAGGGATTGGGATATGGCTATTGAAATATGGAAGCCACTTACTGATTCTTCTGATACTAAGTTAGCAAGAAGGGCAGCTTTTAATATGGCATTAGCAAGTGAGATAAAAGGGAGCTTAGATGCCGCAATTGATTGGGCAAAAAAAGCACAAAAGCTTGGAGAGCCTAAAGCGCATAATTATATTAACACCTTACATAGGCGTAAGATAGATGAAGAAAAATTAAAAAAACAATTAAATAACTAAAAAAAAGAAAAAATGGAAAATCAAAAAATGCCAAGAGCATTCGTTATAGGACTAGTAGGTCTTATTTTTATGGTGATGTTTGGCTCAAGTATGTTTGTAACAATTGAATCAGGTGAAAAAGGAATTTTATTTAAGAAATTCTCAGGGGGACTAGATAAAGAGACAGTCTATCCTCAGGGTTTTCATATTGTAGCTCCTTGGAATGATATGTTTGTATATGATGTGAGAATAAGTGAAACCTTTGAAAAAATGGAGGTGTTATCAAAAAACGGATTGTCAATTAAAATTGATTTATCTTTTAGATACATGCCAGTGCAAGAGAAAATTGGTTACTTACATGATGAAATAGGAAGAGATTATTTAGAAAGAATTGTAAAACCAGAGATTAGATCAGTAACAAGGGAGGTAATAGGAAACTATTTACCTGAGGAACTATATTCTTCAAAAAGAGAAGCTATAGAAGATGAAATATATTCTTTAACTAAAACAAATATTGAACCAAAGTATTTAAACTTAGATGCAATATTAATTAGAGATGTTACCTTACCTACTACTTTAAGAACAGCTATTGAGCAAAAATTAAAGCAGGAGCAAGAAGCTTTAGAGTATGATTTTAAAATCCAAAAAGCAAGAAAAGAAGCTGATAGAAAAAAGATTGAGGCTGATGGTATTGCAGAGTTTCAGAAGATTGTAAATAGAACAATTACTCCACAGTTATTAAAGTGGAAAGGGGTAGAAGCAACACAAGAAATTGCTAAATCAGAAAATGCCAAGGTAATTGTAATAGGTAATGGAGATGGTGATTTGCCAATTATATTAGGGCAATAATAACGTAATAAATAATTAAAAAGATGAAAAGATTAACACTAATAATGCTAGTAGCAATGGTGCCGTTTCTTACAATGGCCCAAAAAAGAAGTAATAAAGCAAAAGCTTCAAAAGCTAATGTAGAGTATATGATGATTAAAGGAGTTGAAGTTCCTGAAGATTTTAATATGGACTCTAGAGAAAAAGAAGAGTATATTGAAGAGATGAGAATGGAAGGAGGTCAAAAGAACAGACTACATGTATCTTTTGATTTTGGTGGAGTAAATAGTAAAATGTCTACCGACCTTATTCGTAGTGCTGCTGAATTTAGAACAATAATGGAGGTGGTTAATAGTGCAGTAGAAAGAGGTTGGGAGCTTGTTTCAATTAATTCACTATCCCATAATGGATTAACAACTCATTATTGCTATATGAGAATGAATAAATAATAAATTTTATATTTATTTTAGAAAAAGCTCTTCCTAGGAAGAGCTTTTTTTATTTTACTTTACCATTAATCATTACCTTATTAATAATATTATGGCCAAAACTATAAGGTAAGTAAGCATAGGAAGGTATAGGTTTTGTAATAAAAAGGTTAGCCTTTTTTCCAATACAGATGCTTCCTAATTCTTTTTCAACCCCCATAGCATAAGCAGTATTGATAGTGGTTGCATTAATAACCTGTTCAGGAGTCATTTTTAATTGTATACAGCCTAATGAGGCTACAAAATTCATATTTCCACTTGGTGTAGATCCTGGGTTATAGTCGGTTGCTAAGGCTACAGGAAGTCCCTTTGCAATCATCTCTTTTGCAGGGCCATAAGGTATTCCTAAAAAGAAAGAGCAGGAAGGTAGAATAGTTGGCATACAGTTGCTTCCTGCTAATGCTTCATAGTCCTCATCTATCATTTCTTCTAGGTGGTCAACCGATAATGCTCCTAAGTCTACTGAAGCTTTAACTCCTCCAATAGCATTAAATTGATTGACATGTGTTTTTGCTTGTATTCCGTAGGTTTTAGCAGCTTCTAGTAATCTTTTTGTGTCAGCAACGGTAAAATAACCATCTTCACAAAATATATCAACATAGTCAGCTAATTTTTCTGCTGCTACTATTGGTAGTATTTCATTAATGACTTTATCCATGTAGCCATCTTTATTATTTTTATATTCAATAGGTAGGGCGTGGGCTCCTAAAAATGTAGATTTAATAGTTACATCTGAGCTTTCTTTCAGTCTTTTAATAACTCTAAGCATCTTTAGTTCGGCATCAGTAGTTAGTCCATATCCACTTTTTATTTCGATAGCTCCTGTTCCCATTTGTACTAATTCGTTTAGTCGAATTAAAGCATCTTCATAGAGTTCACCTTCACTGGCTTTTTGTAACTTTTCAGCAGAGTTTAAAATTCCACCACCTCTTTGTGCAATTTCGGCATAGCTTAATCCATTTATTCTATCTACAAACTCTCCCTCTCGGCTTGCTGCAAATACAAGGTGTGTATGACTGTCGCAATAAGTAGGGAATACCATTCCGCCTTCTGCATCAATTATTTCAGTGTTGTTCCAATCTTCTATTCCGGTCCATTCTTCCATTGATCCAAATGAAGTGATAATTCCTTCTTCAATCTCAATAAAAGCATCTTTTATGCTATTGATTTGTGCCATTTCTTTTCCAGCTACCCATTTTTTAGGAGTTGTTTCAGTTTGTACAAGTTCTGCTATATTTTTTATTACTGTTTTCATGGCTATTTATTATAGTGCGAAAATACACAATTCACTCTAAATACCTTACATTTGCCACTATGGGAAATTCCTTTGGAAAAATCTTTAAACTAACTACTTTTGGTGAATCACATGGTGAGGCTATTGGTGGTATTATAGATGGTTGCCCTTCAGGGTTGTCCCTAGATTTTAATGCTATTCAAATACAATTAGATAGAAGGAAGCCTGGGCAGTCTAAAATTACAACTCAAAGAAAAGAGAGTGATGTGGTTCAATTCTTATCAGGTATTTTTAATGGGAAAACTACAGGAACTCCTATTGGATTTATCATTAATAATGAAGATCAAAAAAGTAAGGATTATTCTGATATTAAAGATGCTTTTCGTCCTTCACATGCTGATTTTACTTATCAAGAAAAATATGGTATAAGAGATTATAGAGGAGGAGGAAGGTCTTCTGCTCGTGAAACTGCTTGTAGGGTGGTTGCTGGTGCTGTTGCACAACAAATTTTAAATACAATTGGGGTTAAGGTTCAGGCTTATGTTTCTGCCGTTGGAAGTATTAAAATGAATACATGTCATAAGGATATGGATTTATCACAAATAGATAGCAATATTGTTAGGTGTCCTGATAGTGAGTATGCTGATAAGATGATTGCTAAGATTGAGCAGGTAAAAAAAGAAGGAGAAACTATTGGTGGAGAAATTACTACTGTTGCTGTTGGAGTTCCAGTAGGATGGGGAGAGCCTGTTTTTGATAAATTACATGCTGATTTGGGTAAAGGAATGTTGTCAATAAATGCTGTTCATGGGTTTAAATATGGTTTTGGAGGAATAGATATTTCTTCAAGTAAAGGAAGTGAGGTTAATGATGTTATTTTGGATGCTAAAGGAACTACAAAAACTAATTTTTCTGGAGGAATACAAGGAGGGATAAGTAATGGAAATGATATTTACTGTGAAGTAGCATTTAAGCCAGTAGCTACTATTATGAAAGAACAGAGTACAGTTGATTCATTAGGAAATATAATAAAATTAAAAGGAAAGGGAAGGCATGATGCTTGTGTAGTTCCTAGAGCTGTACCTATTGTAGAAAGCATGATGGCATTAATCTTAGTTGATCATTATTTAAGAAGTAAAGCAAATAGAATATAAAATGAGAAAGTTAGCATTACACTGGAAAATTATAATTGGAATGGTATTAGGTGTCGTTTATGGCCTAATTGCTTCTAATATGGGTTGGATTGATTTTACTAATGATTGGATAAAGCCATGGGGTAAGGTTTTTGTAAATTTATTAAAATTAATAGCAGTTCCATTGGTTTTTGCATCTTTAGTTAAAGGCGTTGCTTCTTTGTCGGATATTTCAAAGCTTTCTCGTATTGGAGGCAAAACAATTGCTATTTACTTAACTTCTACGGTAATAGCAGTTACTATAGGTTTGTTTTTAGTAAACATAGTAAAACCTGGTTCTGATTTTGATAAAGATAGTATTACTTTGTCGGAGAATACGCAGGAGGGAACAAGTAAAAAAATTGCTGCAGCTGCAAATGTAAAAGAAGAAGGACCTTTACAATTTGTAGTGGATATTATTCCAACAAATATTTTTGAGTCGGCTAGTGATAACCGAAATATGTTGCAGATAATATTTTTTGCAATTTTATTTGGTATTGCAATGGTAATGCTACCTGATGAACAAATACATCATGTTAGAGGGTTTTTTAATGGAATAAATGATATTATCTTACAGATTGTAGATTTAATTATGCTTTCTGCCCCTTATGGAGTTTTTGCTTTACTTGCTGGCTTGGTGGTTGATTTTGGAGCTAGTTCAACTTTGTTTATTGCTTTAGGAAAATATTCCCTTACGGTAGTCGCAGGTTTATTGCTAATGATAATTCTAGTTTATCCTTTAATATTAAGGTTGTTTACAAAAGTGAAGTATTTAGATTTCTTTAAGGGAATTTCTCCTGCACAGATGTTAGCATTTTCTACTTCGTCATCAGCAGCTACACTTCCAGTAACTATGGAAAGGTGTGAGGATCATTTAGGAGTTTCGGAAGAAGTTTCTTCATTTGTATTGCCGCTTGGTGCAACTATTAATATGGATGGTACTTCTCTTTATCAAGCAGTAGCAGCTGTATTTATAGCACAAGCCTTTGGTATAGAGTTAGATATTTCACAGCAGTTGACTATTGTACTTACTGCAACTTTAGCTTCTATTGGTGCGGCAGCTGTCCCTGGTGCAGGAATGGTTATGTTGGTTATTGTACTAGGAGCTATTAATGTTCCTACTGAGGGTTTAGCTTTAATATTTGGTGTGGATAGAATATTAGATATGGTGCGTACCGTAGTAAATGTAACAGGTGACGCAACAGTAGCAACAGTAGTTGCTGCTACTGAGGGTGAATTAAGACCAGTTACAGAAGAAGAATTAATGAGTTAACAGTTGCGATTACTTGCTTTTATATTTTTAATTAGTTTTCATTATAATGTGTTGGGGCAGGATTGTGGTTCTCTTACAAATAAGCAGAAGCGTGTTGTTAAAAAAGCACAGAAATATATTGCTGAACGAAAGTTATATGATGCTAGGGAGGTTTTAAGTAATAGGAAGTTAATTCCTGAGTTTCTAGCTTTAAAATCAGAAGTTTATTGGTTAATGGGGGATTATTATAATGCTAAGCAATTAGCGCTAGAGGCAATTGATTATTGTCCTGATAATTTCCCAAAGGTTTATTATATTTTAGGGGAAATTTCATTTGATTTAAAAGATTATGTAGCTTCTTATTTTTATTTGAAAAAGAGTATCTTAGATAAGAATCTCTCTTATTACCCTGATGCTTTTGAGTTGAATGAGAAAGCAAAAGTTCTTGCTGATATTATTAATAATCCTGTTCCTTATAACCCTATAGTCTTGAAGGGCGTATCTACTCACTTTGATGAATATTTACCTGTAATTTCTCCTGATCAGGAGTTGACTTTTTTTACAAGACGTTCATTAAAAAAGACCTTACAAAGTATTACAGAAACTAGTGTGGAGGAATTTGTAAGTAGTGCAAGAGAGGGTGATTTATTTGGGGAAGGAGTTGCTTTACCAGATCCGTTTAATAAGGAGAGCAATGAGGGAGGAGCTTCTATCACTATTGATAATAAAGTATTGTATTATACTAAATGTATTAGGGATAGGAGTGGTTATAATAATTGTGATATTTATTATGTAAATAAGGAGTTAGATGCTTGGTCGGTTGTTCAGAAGTTCTCAAATAATATTTCAAACCCAAATAGTTGGGAATCTCAGCCTAGTGTATCCTCTGATGGGAAAACAATTATATTTGCTAGTGATAGAGAGGGAGGGTATGGGAAAATAGATTTGTATGAAATTAACTTTGTGGAAGGAGAGTGGACTGCTCCTGTTAACTTAGGGCCTGTAATTAATAGTGATGGGCATGAAAAATCACCTTATTTACATACTGATGGAAAAACATTATTCTTTGCATCTACCAATTTCCCATCCTTAGGAGGTTTTGATATCTTTTATTCCAGAAAAGATAGTTTGGGGGATTGGGAGCAGCCAAAAAATATAGGCTATCCTATTAATACGGAATCTGATGAAATATCATTGTTTGTTAGTACTGATGGTAATACGGCTTATTTTGCTTCTAATCAGTTAGAAGGTGTTGGGGGTTGGGATATTTATTATTTCCCTTTATATGATGCTGCAAAGCCTAATAGGGTTCTTTTTTTAAAAGGAGAGTTGGTTGATGATCAAGGTAGGGTGCTTGAGGATACAGAAATTGAAATTAAGAACTTGAAAACAAAAGAGGTTACCTTGGTAAAGGTGGAAAAAGGAGCTTATGTTTCTTCTTTAACCTTAGGTAAGGATGATGACGTATTATTTAGTGTTAAAAAGGAAGGGTATGCATTTAACTCAACTTATATTGCTGCAGATGATACTACTTTTAATGCTCCCTTAAAGTTAGATGTGCAGTTAAGCCGTTTGGAGGTAAATAAATCTTTTAATCTTAAAGATATTCATTTTGATCATAATTCATTTGAGATTAAAAATGTTGCTAGGAGTACCTTGTTGTATTTTGCTGATTATCTGAATGATAATCCAAATGTATATATAGAGATAAATGGTTTTACTGATGCTATTGGTGATGCAGAAGATAATCAGTTATTGTCAGAAAATAGAGCAAAAGCAGTTTGTGATTTAATTATAGCAGGTGGTGTTGCTAGAGAAAGGATTGCTTATAAGGGGTATGGAGAGCAGTTTCCAATTGACGATAATGCTACTGAAGAGGGTAGGGCTAATAATAGAAGAACAACCTTTAAAATTATTAAGCAATAAAAAATCCTGCTATTGCAGGATTCCTTATTTTATTATGTAAAAAAGAATTATCTAGCTTCTTTAATTCTTGCTTTCTTACCAGTAAGTTCTCTTAAGTAGAATATTCTTGCTCTTCTAACTTTACCTTTCTTATTTACTTCAATCTTCTCAATTAATGGAGAGTTGATTGGGAAAATTCTTTCTACTCCAATTGAGTGAGAGATTTTTCTAATTGTAAAAGTTTCAGTAGCTCCACTTCCTTTTCTTTGGATTACATCTCCTTTAAAAAACTGAGTTCTTTGTTTATCACCCTCTTTAATTGTGTAGTAAACTGTAATGTTATCTCCTGCTTTAAAAGTAGGAAGTTCTTTAGAAGCAGTAAGCTCTTTTGCTATAGTTTCTGTAATGTTCATTGTTCTAATATTATGTTTCGAAATCGGTTTGCAATATTAAGGATATTTTTTATTTAATTCCTTTAAGAAACAAACAATTTTATTCAAATAAATCTGGCCTTTTTTTGGTAGTTCTTTTTATTGCCTCTTCTTCTCTCCATTCATTTATAACTCTCTCGTTTCCAGACAATAACACTTCTGGAACTTTCCAACCCTTGTAGTTAGATGGGCGTGTGTAAATAGGAGGTGCTAATAAATTATCTTGAAAAGAATCAGTAAGTGCAGATGTTTCATTGGACATTGCTCCTGGAATTAGACGTATTATAGCATCAGAAAGTATGGCTGCTGCTGCTTCTCCTCCAGTAAGAACGTAGTCTCCTATTGATATCTCTTTAGTAATAATATGATCTCTAACTCTTTGGTCTATTCCTTTGTAGTGTCCGCAAAGTAATATTAGGTTTTTATGTGTTGAGAGTGTGTTGCAGATTTGTTGATTTAGTTTTTCGCCGTCAGGGGATAAGTATATAATTTCATCATAGCTTCTTTCTGACTTTAATTTGCTTATACAATCGTCAATAGGTTGTATGCTCATTACCATTCCTGCTCCGCCTCCAAATTGATAGTCATCAACGCTTTTTTGTTTGTTGCTCGAGTAGTCTCTAAGGTTGTGAATTTTAACTTCTACAATATTGTTTTCTTGAGCTCTCTTTAAAATTGAGTATTCAAAAAAATGATTTAAAAATTCAGGAAATAAAGTGATGATGTCAATTCTCATTTTGCAAAACTACAAAAACATAATTGTATTGAAATTAGGTGTGAAATCAACTAAAAACAAGCATGACATGGTGTCAGTTAATTGTTTTAATGTCATTAAATTCAATAATTTGTATATTGTTTTCTAAATAATAGGTTTAGCATTGAGGTTGTAATAGCCTTTAGCTTTTATAAAACTAGTTTTTTCTTAAAAAGCACCTAATTTTACTAACAATTGTTGATATTTATTTTTAAGTTGTTTTGTTTTTATAGGTATAATTTAAGTATTTTCAACGTTTAAAATAATGATTATGTACAAGCAAATTATGTTTGTTTTTTTTGTGTTTTTATTTGGAATTAATGCAAAATCACAAACTTCAGACACTACCAGTTTAACCGATTCGGAGCTCCATTTTAGAGACTCTATTTTACAATTAAATAGTAATAATGAGGTGTTAAAAAAATCAAGAGATGCTTATAATAGTGGACTTGAATTTTTTCAAAAAAAGGATTTTGATGCTGCAATTACTCAGTTTTCTGAAGCTGTTTTAATTGATTCTAATTTTAATTTAGCCTATTTAAGTAGGGCTAAATGTTATGAGGGTATTAATAATAAGTTAGCAATTGCAGATTATTTAAGAGTTTTTAATTCAGATTCTTTAAGTTTTGAACCTTTGTATGCTGTTGCTCGCTTGCAATCTTCTTTTAATAAAGATACTGCTATAGCAACCTATAGAGGTATTTTAGATTTAAAAGCTACCGAAGCAAAAGCATTTTATGAAATTGGAGTGCTTTTATTCTTAAAAAATCAATTTGAGGCAGCAATTAATGAGTTTAATGCAGCTTTGCTTATAAATAAAGATGCTAGAATATATAACGATAGAGGAAGTTGCTATAGGATGCTTGAGAAGTATGATAAAGCAATAGAAGATTATTTAACAGCTATAGCTTTAAATCATAATTTAGCTTTTATATATAATAATTTAGCAAGTATATATCGTAAACAAGAAAATACAGATAAAGCATTAAATTATTATAACTTGGCAATTGAAAGAGATGCTAATTATGCTGTATCGTATAACAATAAAGGAAGTTTATTATTGGAATTAGGTTCTTATCCTGAAGCTAAATTGTTAATTGAGCAAGCTATAGCTTTAGATTCGGAATATGCCCCAGCTTATAACAATAGAGGAGTGTTATTGCATGAATCTAAAAAATATGCTAAGGCTATTTCTGATTTTGATTTGGCTATTAAGTTTGATCCTCTGTATGGGAAGGCATACCTTAATAGAGGAATATCAAAACAAATGATTAGAGATGAAGATGGTGCTTGTGAGGATTGGAGTAAGGCAAAAGAGTTAGGAATTAATATGGTAAAAAAATATATAGCAAATGATTGTGAATAATATAATTAAGAAACTTCTAATTGTTGTAGTTTGCTGTAGTACGCAGTTAGCTTTTGGGCAAAATATTGATTTTAAAGGATCTAATTTTAAAGAAAATAAAGAGGGTTTAAAGGCTGCAAAAGAGAATATAAAAATTGCTGATAATATTAGAGAAGTAGGAATTGATAAGGTACTTGCTATGCAGGATGCTAGTAAAGAGTTGACTAAAGCGATATTTTATTATCAAAAAGCACAAGATCTTAACCCAAATAATGCAGTACTTAATTATAAAATAGGGAGTAGTTTATTATTTACTAATACTAAAGAGAATGCATATTCATATCTAGCAAAAGCTAAGGAGTTAGAGGTTGGTTTGCCTTCTGACTTTATGTTTTTTTATGCTATGTCTTTACAGCTTAATAGTAATTATGATCAGGCAGGTAAAACATTTGAAGAGTTTAGAACTACTGCTAAAGCTAAGGTGTTAGAACCTTACGATGTATTTGTTAAAAAATATATTGCTGAGTGTAAAGGGGCAGCAAAGGTGCTTGCAGAAAGTAGTAGAATATGGGTAGACAATATGTCAATTAATACTGAGGCTGATGAGTGGAGTCCATGTTTAAGTGCTGATGGCGAGCTGTTAATATTTACATCAAATAGAGCAAACGGTAACCCAGTAAATTCAATTGGGGTTTATGATCAGGATATCTATTATTCTAATATTGAAGGAAGAAAGTTTAAAGATGTATTCTCATTAACAGAATTGAATACTGAACTTGATGATGTTTCTGGGGGACTTTCTTATGATGGACAAAGGTTATTAGTTTTTAAAGAAGAGGATGGAAACTTTGATGTATATCAGTCTGTACTTTCTGGAAATAAATGGGGAGAGTTAAATAGAAAAATGGGCGAAAAGAATAGGGGAGGAAATACTGACAAAAATGAAACATTTGCTTCTTTTGATCCGCCAGATGTAAAGGTGTATTATATAACTGATGGAGGGTATAGTGGAAATAAAAACATTTACTTCTCTGGAGTAATGAATAGAGAGCGTAACCTTTGGGGGAAAGGACAAAGTGCAGGGCATGAAATTAATACTAAATTTCAAGAAGGCTCAGTGTATATTCACCCTGATGGAAAAACAATGTATTTTTCATCTCAAGGGCATAATACACTTGGAGGTTATGATATTTTTGTTTCTTATGTTGATGATTTAGGGCATTGGGGAGAGCCTATTAATTTAGGGTATCCAATTAACACCCCGTATGATGATTTATTTTATAGTGCTACTGCTAGTGGAAGGTATGCTTTTATTGCTTCAAATAGAGCAGGAGGTAAAGGAGGATTAGATATTTATAAAGTAACTTATTGGGGAGTTGATAAGCCAATGAATTCAGACTTCCAGGATCAACTTATGGCTAGTATTGCAAGCCCGATAAGTGATAATGCCATTGCAGAACCAATTACGGTTGAAGAAAAATCATTGACAGTATTTAAGGGTAAAGTGATGGATGCAATTACTAAAAAGCCGATAGCTGCTGATATTGTAATTACAATAAATAAAACAGGGAAGGAGTATACCTCCTTTGTTTCTAATAGTGCTACTGGTAAGTTTTTATTGTCATTGCCTGCAGGAGCTAATTATGGAATTTCAGTAGCTGCTGATGGATATCTTTTTCATTCAGAGAATTTTGATTTGCCAAAAGATGATGGCTTTAATAGTGTTACTAAAAATATTGAGTTAAAGAATATTAAAGTTGGAAGTAACATAGCGCTTAGGAATGTATTTTTTAATACAGGAAAGTGGGAGGTAATGGCTGATTCTTATGCTGAGCTAGGGAGATTAGTTAATTTATTAAATGATGTGTCTTCCTTAAAAATTGAAATTTCAGGACATACTGATAATATTGGAAATGAGTCTTTTAATCAAACGCTTTCTCAAAAACGTGCTGATGCTGTAGTGAGTTACCTACTTTCAAAAGGTATTGCTAAGCAAAGGTTATCCGCAAAAGGGTATGGGCAAGAGAAGCCTGTTGATACCAATAAGACCTCTGAAGGAAGAGCAGCTAATAGAAGAACTGAGTTTGAAATCATAGAAAACTAATTCAGTATTATTTTTTGTGTTTTATGTTCTGATTTAATAATGTAAATTCCTTGTTTTAAGTCAGAGATGTTTGTGGTTTTCTGTTTGCTAGATTTTACTAGTTTCCCGTTAATACTATATAGGGAAATAGGACTATTTGCAATAATTGATTTTGTATTGTTGTTGAATGTGAAGTTCTTATTTAGAACTAAATTATTTATAGTGTTTGTATTTGCTTCATTTACAGTTAATGTAGTGGCATGAAAAGTATCTCCATTATCATTATTATTTCCATTTGCAGCAATAAAACCTCCATAAAAAGTAACACCACCTATGTTTCCTGCACTAGGAGCTTTCCAGTCCATAGTCCATGTTCTTGAGTTATTTGTTCCTGCAGTGCCACTTCCTTTATGAGAAACTGCGGTATTATTGTTAACAGATTTAGTTTCGCTACTGTTGGTTATATAAAATGTACCCGTTTTTGCAGAGGATGTATTATTCTCCTCAGCAGTAAGTTCAAACCCAAATTTGTTTATTCCACTTTGGTTTACTGTAGCTGTAATTGTGTAAGTTTGTTCTGGAACATAACCGCTTGCAGGGATGTTTGAGCTAATACTTGCATTGTTTCCCGTATTTGAATTATGGCACCCTGTACAGTTTGAGTTATCATTTGGAGATCCTGATTTTCCTCCTGGAGAACCACCATTATTAGAGTTGGAGGTTGTTGGGTAAAAGAATATTGCTAAAGCAAGTGAGATTGGAATAATAAGTAATAGTTTTTTCATGATTTTTAGTTTTTCTGTTGGCGCTAAACTAAAAAAAAATTAAGGGTTTTTATTTTTTTTGTTTAAGTTCTTGTGCTTGAAAAAATAAATGTAAAAAAGATTAATATCTAGAAAGCCTAGTCTTTAATTTTATTGTTTTTGTAAATTCGCTGCTGATTAATAACTATTTCTATTTTGAAGCTATTGCTTCTGATATTCAAGTTTTATTATTATAACATTTTGATTACTCTATTATTAGCTTCTTTTTTATTTACTTGTATATACAAGTATTATAATGAACAGTTTTATAGGTTTTCCGTATAAAAAGGTATGAAAACTAAGAAATTTATATATTTATTTCTTTTAATACTGTTTTTTATAGGGCAGAAAAGACAAGCTTATGCTACCCATGCAGCAGGTATGGATATTGCTTATGAGTGTATTTCTTCTGGAGCTACAAGCGATACTTACAAAATAACTTTAAAATTTTATAGAGATTGTTCATCATCTTGGACTCAGCCCAGTTCACTTTCATTAGATTATTCTTCTTCCTGTAGTTCATCATCAATTAATTTAAATGTAGTAGGGCTACCTGTAGATATTAATCCTACCTGTGCTTCTTATTGTAATGGAGGTAATGCCTTTGGAATTCAAGAGTACACTTATGAAGCTACAATTACCCTTGATCATTGCTCTGATTGGGTGCTGTCAGTATGTGAGGCGAATCGTAATAATGCTATATCAACAATAAATAACCCTGGAGGTCAGGAGTTATGTGTTGAGGCTACACTTGATAATACTGTATATTGTAATAACTCTCCTGTATTTTCTCAATACCCAACCCCTTTTATTTGTGCTGGAAATTACTATTGTTATAATAATGGGGCAATAGAGGCTGATGGAGATTCATTATCATATTCATTAATTACACCTCTTAATGACAATACTGGAGGTACAGTATCTTATCTCTCTCCATATTCATCTAGTAACCCAGTAGGTGGAGGTTCTGCTTTCGATTCAACTACAGGGAATCTATGTGTAACGCCACCTAATATTATTTCAGGTATTTTAGCTATAAAAGTTAGCGAATACAGGGCAGGAGTTTTAATTGGAAGTGTTATTAGAGATATACAAATAAATGTTTTTGCTTGCCCTAATATTTCCCCTCCATCACTAACAGGTATAGATACTTCTACTGTTGTGGATATTAGCGATCCCTCATCATATACTTATGAGCTAGATTGTAATGATACTTCGCAAGTTATTAGCTTTGATATCAATACAATAAATCCTCAAACAATAATTTCTCCAGATGCAAATATAAATATGGTCTGGAATAATGGGATTCCTGGAGCTACTTTCACCGTTGCTAATAATAATACTTTAAACCCTATAGGAACATTTAGTTGGAATGTAGTTCCTGGGATGTCAGGTATTTATTTTTTCACTGTTAATCTAATAAATGGCGCTTGTCCAGTTCCAGGTAATTTTTCTTTTCAATATAAGGTTATAATAAATCAAAGTGATATTACTATAACTAGTCAGGCTATTACAAGTGTTTCTTGTTATGGGGGAAACGATGGAGCAATTAGTACTACTACAAGTGGGTCAAGTCCTCCATTTTCATATTTATGGAGTAATAACGATACTGTTCAAAATATCTCTAATCTATCAGCAGGCACTTATTTTCTAACAATTACTGACTCAATAAACTGTATATTAACAAATTCATTTTTAGTTACTGAGCCAGACTCTATTACATCAAATGACACTATTACAGTTTGTGATAATTACCTATGGAATGGAACTACTTATACTTCTGGTGGGGTATATACTTATTTAACTATTAATGCGGCAGGTTGTGATAGTATAGCAATCCTTAATTTAACGGTAAATAATTCATCAAATAGTAGTACTACAATAACTGCTTGTGATAGTTCAGTTTGGAATGGAGTTACTTATTTAGCTTCAGGAGTTTATATTGATACTTTAATAAATGCTGCAGGATGTGATAGTACAGTAATTTTAAACTTGACTATAAATAATTCATCTTCAAGCACAAGTACCCAAACTATTTGTGATAGTTTAGTTTGGAATAATGTAACCTATACCACAAGTGGAGTTTATATTGACACTTTAATAAATGCTGTAGGTTGTGATAGTATAGCCACTTTAAATTTAACTATTATTAACTCTTCTTCTATTAGTAATTTAGTTAGTTTATGTGATACTACTTATCTTTGGAATGGTATTACTTACACAGCAAGCGGGACATATACTTTTATAACTACAAATGCAGTAGGTTGCGATAGTACAGCTACTTTAAACTTGACTATTAATAATTCATCAATGAGTAGCAGTACAATAGTTGCTTGTGATAATTTAATTTGGAATGGAACCGTTTATACATCTAGTGGAGTTTATGTTGATACTTTAGTTAATTCAATAGGCTGTGATAGTATAGCAACTTTAAATTTAACAGTTAATAGTACTACAACGAGTTCAACAACTCAAACAGTTTGTGATAGTTTAATCTGGAATGGAACCGTTTATACATCTAGTGGAGTTTATATTGATACTTTAGTTAATTCTGTAGGTTGTGATAGTGTAGCAACTTTAAATTTAACAGTTAATAGTACTACAACGAGTTCAACAACTCAAACCGTTTGTGATAGTTTAGTTTGGAATGGAACCGTTTATACATCTAGTGGAGTTTATGTTGATACTTTAGTTAATTCAATAGGCTGTGATAGTGTAGCAACTTTAAGCTTAACGGTTAATAGCGCTACAATAAGTTCTACAACTGAAACCGTTTGTGATAGTTTAGTTTGGAACGGTGTTACTTATACCTCTAGTGGAGTTTATGTTGATACTTTGGTTAATTCAGTAGGTTGTGATAGTGTAGCAACTTTAAATTTGACAGTCAACAATACTTCAAGCAGTATTGCTAGCCAAACAGTTTGTGACAGTTTAGTTTGGAATGGAACCGTTTATACATCTAGTGGAGTTTATATTGATACTTTAGTTAATTCAATAGGCTGTGATAGTGTAGCAACTTTAAATTTAACAGTTAATAGTACTACAACGAGTTCAACAACTCAAACAGTTTGTGATAGTTTAGTTTGGAATGGAACCACTTATGCATCTAGCGGATTTTATATTGATACTTTAGTTAATTCAATAGGCTGTGATAGTGTAGCAACTTTAAGCTTAACGGTTAATAGCGCTACAATAAGTTCTACAACTCAAATAGTATGTGATAGTTTAGTTTGGAATGGAACCGTTTATACATCTAGTGGAGTTTATACCTTTACTACTACAAATGCGGTAGGTTGTGATAGTACAGCAACTTTAAATTTGACAGTCAACAATACTTCAAGCAGTATTGCTAGCCAAACAGTTTGTGATAGTTTAGTTTGGAATGGAACCGTTTATACATCTAGTGGAGTTTATGTTGATACTTTAGTTAATTCAATAGGCTGTGATAGTGTAGCAACTTTAAATTTGACAGTCAACAATACTTCAAGCAGTATTGCTAGCCAAACAGTTTGTGACAGTTTAGTTTGGAATGGTACTACTTATGCAACTAGTGGAGTTTATACCTTTACTACTACAAATGCGGTAGGTTGTGATAGTGTAGCAACTTTAAATTTGACAGTCAACAATACTTCAAGCAGTATTGCTAGCCAAACAGTTTGTGACAGTTTAGTTTGGAATGGAACTATTTATACATCTAGTGGAGTTTATATTGATACTTTGGTTAATTCAGTGGGTTGTGATAGTATAGCAACTTTGAACCTAACAATTATTAGTTTTACAAGTAGTATTACTGTTCAAACAGTTTGTGATAGTTTGGTTTGGAATGGTACTACTTATGCAACTAGTGGAGTTTATACCTTTACTACTACAAATGCAGTTGGTTGTGATAGTGTAGCAACTTTAAGCTTAACAGTTAATAGTACTACAACAAGTACTGCAACTCAAACCGTTTGTGACAGTTTAGTTTGGAATGGAACTATTTATACATCCAGTGGAGTTTATATTGATACTTTAGTTAATTCTGTAGGTTGTGATAGTATAGCGATTTTAAACCTTACTATAGATACGATTACCACTAGCGCTACAAATCAAACAGTTTGTGATAGTTTGGTTTGGAATGGTACTACTTATGCAACTAGTGGAGTTTATACTTATTCTACCACTAATGCAGTGGGTTGTGATAGTGTAGCTACTTTAAATTTAACGGTTAATAGTGCTACAATGAGTGCTGCAACTCAAACAGTTTGTGATAGTCTGGTTTGGAACGGAGTTACTTACACAGCTAGTGGAGTTTATGTTGATACTTTAGTTAATGCTATAGGTTGCGATAGTATAGCTACTTTAAATTTGACTGTAGATACAACTACTACTAGCACTACAGTTCAAACTGTTTGTGATAGTCTGGTTTGGAATGGAGTTACTTACACAGCTAGTGGATTTTATACTTATATAACTACTAATGCACTAGGTTGTGATAGTATAGCTACCTTAAGCCTAACAGTTAGCAACTTTTCTATTTCAACGTCAAATGTTACTTTATGTGATACAACTTACCTATGGAATGGAATTACTTATGCAACTAGTGGGGTTTATGTTGATACTTTGGTTAATGCTGTAGGTTGTGATAGTATAGCTACTTTAAATTTAATTATAAATAATTCTACAACAAGTATAAGTACACAGATTGCTTGTGATAGTTTGGTTTGGAATGGAATTACTTATACAACTAGTGGGGTTTATGTTGATACTTTAGTTAATGCTATAGGTTGCGATAGTATAGCTACTTTAAATTTAACGATAAATAATTCAACAACAAGTACAAGTACAGAGGTTGTTTGTGATATTTTTGTTTGGAATGGAATTGCTTATACGACTAGTGGAGTTTATACTTTTTCAACTATTAATGCAGTAGGTTGTGATAGTGTAGCAACTTTAAACTTAACTATTATAGGACAATCTACTTCAGTAACTAATATTTCTTTATGTGATACTACTTACTTGTGGAATGGTTTTACTTATACAACAACGGGTACTTATACTTATACAACAGTTAGTGTATCGGGTTGTGATAGTATAGCTACTTTAAATCTAATCATTAATAATAGTTCATTATATCAAGCAATAGTTACTTCCTGTGATTCATACTTATGGGATGGTGTTAATTATACTACTAGTGGTACTTATACCGATACGGCAATAAATTCTGTGGGGTGTGATAGTATTTCTATTTTATATTTAACAATAATTAATGCTACAACAAGTACAACAATATTAACTGTTTGTGATTCTTTATTGTGGAATGGAGTTATTTATTCAGCAAGTGGTATTTATAGTTATACCACAGTTAATGCTGTTGGTTGTGATAGTGTGGCAGTGTTAGATGTCACGGTTAATTCATCTACAGAAAGTACTGCTTTAGTTAGTGTTTGTGATGTTCCTTATTTATGGAATGGTATTGTGTATGATACTACTGGGGTGTATGATATTACTTTTGTTGGAGCTAATATTTTAGGTTGTGATAGTACAGCAGTATTAGATCTTACAATATATAATTCAACAACAAGTACTAGTTCTGTTATGCTCTGTGATAGTACGTATTTGTGGAATGGAATTGTTTATGCTACAACAGGAATGTATTCCTTTGTATTAACAAATTCAGTGGGTTGTGATAGTACTGCCTTTTTAGATTTAATAATTAATAATTCTTCAACAAGTACTACTGTTATAATTGCTTGTGATATTTTTGTTTGGGACAGTACTATTTATGCTGCAAGTGGTATTTATATTGATACTTTAGTTAATGCAGTAGGTTGTGATAGTATAAGAATACTAGATTTAACAATAAATAATTCATCAACTAGCACTAGCTCTGTTACGCTTTGTGATACAGCTTACTTATGGAATGGAACTACTTACTCAGTTAGTGGTTCTTACATATTTAATACCGTAAATTCATTTGGTTGTGATAGTACTGCTATTTTAGATCTTATAGTTAACTCATCTTCAACCTCAATTACTTTTGATACTGCTTGTGATACTTATCTTTGGAATGGTGTTGTATATGATACAACAGGAGTTTATGACACTACTTTTGTAGGGGCTAATGTTTTGGGTTGTGATAGTACAGCTGTATTAAACCTTATAATTAACAGTTCAGCTAATATCTCATCAGTAGCGGTTAATTTTAACATTTCAGATTATCATTCTTATAATGTTAAGTGTAGTGGGGATAGTAATGGCTGGGTAAAAGTAGATGTTTTAGGAGGTAGTCCTCCATTCCAGTTCAGTTGGGATAATAATAGTAATCTAGATAGTATTTTTGGGCTGTCAGCAGGAGATTATATTTTATCCATAGTAGATGATTTGGGGTGTACTGTTTCAGATACAGTAACATTAATTGAACCACAAGTACTTAGTAGTAATGTTATTGTGCTTTCAGATTATAATAATTATCCCATTAGTTGTTTTATGGCAGATGATGGAGAAATTATGGTTAGTATCTTTGGAGGTACTTCTCCATATATGCTAAATTGGAGTAATCAAGAAACTATAGATACTTTAAAGAACTTACCAGCTGGAGTTTATAATGTTGAGGTGGAAGATGTAAATGGTTGTTTAAGTAGTGATAGTGTTGAATTGATTGCTCCTGATTTGCTTATTAATAGTGTTGAGTTATATACTGATACTTGTGATAAAGGGGTGGGAGCAGCAAACCTTATTGTTTCTGGAGGTGTAGCTCCATATTCTTATTTCTGGGATTCAGGAGAAAATTTATCTTTTGTAAATACTTTATTTTCGGGTAATAATTCATGTTTAATAATTGATGCAAATAATTGTTCAATAACTCAGGATGTTACTATTGATAATATAATTAGCCCAACTGTAGCATTTAATGTAATTCCTGATAGTAGACGTTTTTATGATCAGTTAGAAAACCCATTTATATATATTGATGAAACTCAAACCAATGGTCACGAAATTTATAGTTGGTACTGGGATTTTGGGGATAGTACTTATAGTTATGATCCTACAGCTTGGCATTCATATAGTTATATGGATACGTTTAATGTCCTTTTAATAATTGAAACAAATTTTAATTGTATAGATACTCTTAGTAAACAGGTAATTGTAAATGATTTTCAGTTATTTATTCCCAATGCTTTTACGCCTAACACAGGTGATAATTATAATAATGACTTTAGAGCTTATGGTTATGGGATAGCCGAATATTTAATGAATATTTATAATAGGTGGGGAGAGATGATATTTGAAACAAATGATATTGAGGTGGGGTGGGATGGAATTGCAAATGATGGCGCTAAAGAAGCTCCTGTAGGTGTTTATGTATATCGTATACAGGTAATTAATATCTTTGGGGAAACAATAAGTTACGAAGGGCAATTTAAGCTCATAAGATAAATTTAACTTTATTAATTTTCTGTACAAGTATGTTATTTAATGATTATACTTGCATCTTTAAAAAATAAAACAAAATAAAACAATGAAAAAAATCTTATTAGCAGCACTTTCAATTAGCTTAATTACAACTTCATGTACTAAAGAAGAAGAGGTTATAACTCCAGTTACAACTCCTACAGATCCAGTAGAAACAATAACATTTACTTGTAAGATTGATGGAGTTGATTATGATGGAAGCAATTCAATAGATGCAGCTATAGCTTTTGATTTTTTAACAATAACTACAAGTAATGGAAGTAATAGTGTTGCTATTAAGATACCTGGTATTAGTATGAGAAATAATGGAGATGAAATTTCATTCTTAGGAGCAATTGGTTATGGAGTAGTAAGTACGCCTACTTTAACTTATTCTAATACTAATTTTGATGCTTCAAAAGGAGGAATAACAATTACTGAAATTGACTTTACTGAAGGCAAAATTTCTGGAACTTTCTTTTTTGAGGCTCAGGATGTTACTCCAAATGAATTTGGGAAAGTTAACGTTACTAGTGGTGCTTTTAACAATATTTCGTTTTAATATACTTTATGAAGCTTAATAAACAATTCTGGGATGACCGCTATACTAGTGATCAAACAGGGTGGGATGTAGGTAGTATTACTACACCCTTAAAGGAATATATTGATCAGTTATCTGATAAGAGTATACGTATTTTAATTCCTGGCTGTGGAAATTCATATGAAGCTGAATACCTTTTTAATAAAGGGTTTAAGAATGTGTTTATAGCAGATTATGCTCAAACAGCACTTGATAATTTTAGTAAAAGAGTTCCTGATTTTCCTAAGGACAATCTGATTTGTGATGATTTTTTTAATATTAATGATTCATATGATCTTATACTTGAGCAAACATTTTTTTGTGCAATAGATAAGAATAAAAGGGCTGCATATGCAAAGCAGGTTCATAAGCTTTTGTCTCCTAAAGGTAAATTAGTAGGCTTATTATTTAATGCCCCATTAAATGAGGATCACCCTCCTTATGGTGGTAATAAAGAAGAGTATATTACTTATTTTGAACCTTATTTTGAGTTTAAAGTATTTGATAAAGCTTCAAATTCTATTACTGAGCGTGATGGAAGAGAGCTTTTTATATTATTTAATAAGAAATAAATATATTTGTAATATGAATGCAACTAAGGTTTTAGGAACTAAGGAGATTAGGCAAAAGATGAAACGTATTGCTTGGCAAGTGTATGAGCATAACTTCTCAGAAAAAGAACTAGTAATTGTTGGTATTGCTGATAGGGGATTAAAATTGGCTCAACAATTAGCAGATAATATTAAAGATATATCGGCTATTGAAACTAAGATAGCTCATATTGGTTTGGATAAAAAAGATCCTTATAACAAAGAGGTAACTATAAATATTGATGAGCAAGAGTATACTAATAAAGTAGTAATACTTGTTGATGATGTATTAAACTCTGGAAAAACATTAATGTATGCAGCTAAACATTTTTTAAATACTCCTTTAATTAAATTAGCTACTGTTGTATTGGTGGATCGTAATCATAACCGTTATCCTATTAAGGCTGATTATGTAGGCTTATCTTTAGCAACTACCTTACAAGAATATATTAATGTAAGCTTAGAGGGAGAGGAGCAAGGCGTTTATCTCTCTTAGTATTTCTGTTTCACTTTTATTGTCAACTACCACTATATGCTTTGCTTGTGTGTAAAACGGATTACGAAGTATAAGTTGCTGCTCAATAAAGTCTTTTAGGTCCTTATCAGATAATTTATTGATGAGTGGTCTATTTACCTTATTTTCTTTTAATCGGTTTACTAAAGTGTTTGTGTTGGCTTTTAGATAGATGCTTACACCATTACTATTAATAAAATCCATATTGTTATTGTATATAGGAAGTCCGCCGCCACAAGCAATAATTTGATTTCCTTTTATTTGATGTAAAAGCGCTTTTTCTAAGTTTCTAAAATGCATTTCTCCATCATTTTGGAACAAGGTATTTATGCATTTAGCTGTTTTTCTTTCAATAGCTTTATCAGTATCTGTAAAAGGAATGTTTAATTGTTTAGCAAGTTGCTTAGCAATAGTAGTTTTTCCTACTCCCATATAACCAATAAGATAGACCATAAATCAGCTTAATTTTAGAGTGCAAATAAACAGAATTTTAAATGATTTATTAGCTAAAATAAAGGGTAGAATTTTTTGTGAAAATTATTTTATAAAATTATTCTTGATTAAAGAAAAGTAATATATTTGCAGCCGATTTTGACCGACCTGGTAGCTCAGTTGGTAGAGCACCTCACTTTTAATGAGGGGGTCCTGGGTTCGAGCCCCAGCCAGGTCACAAAAAAGAAAAAGATCCCGCATTAGCGGGATTCTTTTTTTATATACATTTGCAAAGCAACCTAAGCCCAGGTGCTGGAATTGGTAGACAGGCATGATTGAGGGTCATGTGTCCTAAGGACGTGCGGGTTCGACCCCCGCTCTGGGCACAATTGTAAACGATTGAAGTTTACTTTCATTTCAAAATGAGGTTTATCTTTAAATGAAGTCCAATCTCCATCCCAAGAAAAGCCTAAGCTTTTACCTAGTTTTTCTATTTTACCCCAGTTTGGATTGTTCCAAATAGCTTTGCCGTTTTTGATTTCTACTACATCAAAAGCAAGTCTTTTATTGTGAGTGCTTTCTCCTCCTTTAGCATAGGTTATAATTTTACCAGGAGTATTTCTTCCTACAGCATAAAGCTTGTCTTGCTCTGCGTCACTTCTATATCCTGAACTAATCTTTAACTTAATTCCTAACTCTTTATCAGCTCTAATAATAAACTCTTTTGCTTTAGCTTGAATTTTAGGGTGTAGCTGATTAATTCTTTTAAAGGAATAATATTTTTCATTTCTCAAACTTACAAAAAATAATGGAAAGCTTATTTTTTAGTATTCAATTCACTGTATTCCTCTATTGTTTCTATTGAGTTGCTTTTTTATAAACTCATTTAATGTATATATAAAAAGTAAATTTTTAACAGTAATTTTATCTTAAAACGATGAAAAATCAATTTTTTTCATATTTTTTTTTCTCAATTTGTGTCAGGTTTTCCCCTTATTCTTTGTAGGTACAATTATTTTAATGGAGATATGTTTTAAAACATATTCTTAATATTAATAGAATTAGATTTAATTATTACACTAGTATTTCTTGTAGTATAATAACTATTATCTTTAAAAAATTAGCAATTACATATCTATGTATGTACAATGATTTTTTTAGTCAATTTTGTAGTATGAAATATATTTATAAGATTTGGCCTAGGAAATTAACAAATAATTAAAAACGAATAAAATAATCTTAAAGGCACAACAATTAGCAAATGATATTAGACTTTTTAATAATAAAATTTCTTGGTTGATAGATTGAAAAGATAGGGGGCTGTGGTCGCCCCCTTCTTTTTTCAATAAAATGTGTGGTAGCTAATATTAGAGAAACAAAAAAAACTAAAATAATATCTTTTCTATAACAATACATATACATTTAGTTTTGGCCCAGGTATTAATAATTGGAATGTTCTTTGGTTCTTCTATTTTAGCTTATGGTTTATATTTAAAAAATAAGATTGTAAAGAATATTGCATTGATAATTTTTATAAGCATTGTAGTATTATCAGTTCCTGTATTTTTAATAGGAGAAACTAAGGAGATGCTTAGATATATTGAAACTGTTGGGATTTATGAAGATATGATTGGGTTTCATGAAGAAATTGCAGGGAAAACGATTTGGTTAATGTTGTTGTTAGGTGTTTTTGCTTTACTTAGTTTATATGCTATAAAAAGTAGGTTTCCTTTGGAAAAAACATTAACAACAATAACTTTAGTAATTTCTCTTGTTACTTTAGGTGTTTTTATAAAATTAGGTTGTTTAGGTATAGAAGTTAAAAAACCTAAGATAGAAAATATTGAAGTTCAAGAAATAAGAAATGAAGAAGTGAGAGTGTTATTAGTTTAAAATATAAATAATTTGTGATAGGTGAATTTTAATAAATATTTTCTTGCTTATTACAATAAAAAGAAGGAGGTTTGTAGAGTACCTCCTTCTTTATTAAATTAACAAATGAAAAAAACAAAAAAATGATTAGAAAAATAAATACAAAAACATTAGTATTAATATTTGCAGCTACCTTAAGCACTGCTACTATAGCACAAAATACTGATGCAGAAGATGCATTGAAAAAACAACTAGCTGAAGGGAAACAAGGTTGGGAAAATGGAGGTACTGTAAGTGTAAATTTAAATCAGTTAGCACTTAGTAACTGGGCTGCAGGAGGGCAAAATTCCATAGCAATTAATGGTTTATTAGATTTATTTGCTCATCATAGAAATGGAGATGCAGTTTGGGAAAATTATCTTAAAATAGGTTACGGTACTATAAAGCAAGGTGATGATGGAAATTGGCTTAAAACAGATGATAGAATTGATTTTACCTCAAAGTATGGAAAAAAAGCATTTACTAATTGGTATTATGCTGGGCTATTAAATTTTAAAACTCAAATGACTGATGGATATAATTATCCAAATGATAGTGATATGGTTTCAGGATTTTTGGCTCCAGCTTATTTTCTTGGAGCATTAGGACTTGATTATAAAGCAAAGGATGATTTTTCTTTTTTTGTAGCGCCGCTTACATTAAAGACAACAATTGTTAATGACCAGGTATTAGCTGATGCTGCTTCTTTTGGTGTTGATGCTGGGGAGAAAATAAGAAATGAAATGGGGGGGTATCTACGTGTGTCTTATAATAAAGATATTATGGAGGGTATTACACTACAAACCAAATTAGATTTATTTTCTAATTATTTAGAAAACCCAGAATTTATTGATGTTAACTTAGAGGCTTTATTATCAATGAAAATAAATAAATACATATCAGCTAGTTTGTCAGCTCAATTAATATATGATCATGATGTAGTTGCTCCCCAAGATACTGAAGCTAAAACACAATTTAAAGAAGTATTAGGAATTGGTGTTTTCTATAAGTTTTAATAATTAAAATCTGAATTTTTTTATTGTTTTTATTAGTTAAATTTTATTCATTACTATAAAATTGAATAGATAAGTTAATTAATATGTTTAAGGAATAAGATTTTTTAATTTCAATATTTATTCTAAATTTGAGGCTTTATCATTTTATAGAAAAGTGATAGTATTGAAGATTCATAAAATATATATAAATGTCGATAGAAAAAGACACAAAATCTCGGAAATTTCTTTCTGTCAGTGAAAAGACAGTAGTAAACTTAATGTTTACTGCTTTTTCTGTACGTAAAGAAGCTAATTCTTTTCTTAAAGATTTTAATTTAAGTGAACCACAATATAATATATTAAGAATCTTAAGAGGATCATATCCAAAGGAATTAAGTTGTTCTGATATTCAAGGGCTAATGTTGCAGGGGTCATCTAATGTTACTAGATTAGTTGATAGGCTAATTAAAAAAGGATTTGTTTATTCTGAGCTGTCAGGGGAGGATAAAAGGAAGCGACTTTGTTTATTGACAGATTCAGGAGCAATGTATTTAGGTTTCCTAGATTATAAAATTGATAAATTCTGTGCGCAATTTTTTAAGGGATTAAAAAAGGAAGATATTGCAATGATGAATGAGATGCTAGATGAGATTCGTTTAAAAATTGAACAAGACCCTAAGTAAGTTATAAAATCATTATACCTACAATGATTTTATAAGTTAATTCTGCATCTAACCTAGAAATATTCTAATAAATATCTAATCATTGTAAATAGTTTTTTCTAAATTATTATAAAAGTATTTATGTGTATTTTACTATAGGTTTAAAATATCATCATTATTCTAAAATATATGATACTAGTTTTTTTAGGTTTTAAGATGTGTTTTTATCATAAAATATATTGATAAAATCCAGTAATTGATTTTTAAAAACGACCTAAATTAGCAGGTAATTGATTTTTTGCTACTATAAGATTGATTGAAAAATTAATGTAATAAAGCAAAATCTATGTACGTACAATGAATTTTTAAATTAATACACAAACTATGTTATATAACATAAATTTAGAAAAAGATAATAATGCATGCTGTATAATTAGATGTTGCAACTCCTATAATGAAGGTGAGTGTTTAGTTATTTACTTAAATAACCAATATAGTTTATAAAATATTATGTATTAAAATAATCTTTGTATGTACAAGCATTGTGGTTTTCTTTTTGCATAAGAAGTTTTTTTTCTTGTGTTTGGGATGGTACTACAAAACATTTATGGGTTTCTGTCAATATTCCTTCTTTTGATAATACTTTTGATCATTTTCCAAAGCAAGAGTTATTGTATTTGCCTCATCCTTTGAGTGCTGAGACTCAGTCAGAACTTAATTCAATTTTTAATGAGCTTGATTTGGTTAATTCTACTCTTAGTATACATAGTACAAATATTTCTTCTAATAGTTTGTCTATTCAATCTAATACAGCTTCTATAGCAGCCAATGCAGCAGCAATAGCTTTATCCTCTTCTACTGATAATGATACGAGTTCAGTCAATGAGTTACAGACAGTTTCTTTATCAGGAGATAGTGTTCTTTTAAGTAATGGTGGTGGTGTTTTTGATATTAGTACAGCAACTTCAGTATCTGCTAACAGTGCAGATATTTCTTCTAATAGTTCTGCTATTCAGTCTAATACAGATTCTATAGCAGCCAATGCAGCAGCAATAGCTTTGTCATCAGCTACTGATAATGATACGAGTTCAGTTAATGAGTTACAGACTATTTCTTTATCAGGAGATAGTGTTCTTTTAAGTAATGGTGGTGTTTTTGATATTAGTACAGCTACTTCAGTAATAATTAATAAAACTACAGGTATAATTAATTCTTCTAATATTACTGCTAATACAGTAGCTATCTCAGCTAATGCCTTAGATTCAGCAGGGATAGTTGCTTTAGGGTTTGAAGCTGGTCCAGATACTGACACCCATTTAGATTCATCAGGAGTTGCAGCACTTGGTTTTGTAGCTGGAGCACATACTGTTGATACCGATACACATATTGATTCTTTAGGGATAGTTGCTTTAGGGTTTGAAGCTGGTCCAGATACTGACACCCATTTAGATTCATCAGGAGTTGCAGCACTTGGTTTTGTAGCTGGAGCACATACTGTTGATACCGATACACACATTGATTCTTTAGGGATAGTTGCTTTAGGGTTTGAAGCTGGTCCAGATACTGACACCCATTTAGATTCAACTGGTATTGCAGCTTTCGGCTTTGTTGCTGGGGCAATGGTTGATACTGATACACATTTAGATTCATCAGGAGTTGCAGCACTTGGTTTTGTAGCTGGAGCACATACTGTTGATACCGATACACATATTGATTCTTTAGGAATAGTTGCTTTAGGATTTGAAGCTGGTTCAGCTGGAGCAAATACAGACACACAAGATTTATCACAATCAGGTAATACGATATCATTAGTTGATGGAGGCAGTGTAGATGTAAGCACAACAACAGCCGTAGCAGCAAATACAACAGGTGTAGCAACTAATGCAACAAATATTGCAACGAATGTTACAGCCATTGCTTTAAACACTGCTAAGACAGGAATCACTAGTGCACAAGCATCAGCAATTGTAGCCAATACAGCAAAAGTAACAGATGATGATCAGGGTGTTGCAGAAGTTTATGATGCTACAGGTTGGGATGCAGATACTGAGTCACCAACAAAGAACGATGTTAGAGATAAGTTTGTAAGTATTGATGCAGCAATAGCTGGTAGTGATACACAAGATTTATCACAATCAGGTAATACGATATCATTAGTTGATGGAGGCAGTGTAGATGTAAGCACAACAACAGCCGTAGCAGCAAATACAACAGGTGTAGCAACTAATGCAACAAATATTGCAACGAATGTTACAGCCATTGCTTTAAACACTGCTAAGACAGGAATCACTAGTGCACAAGCATCAGCAATTGTAGCCAATACAGCAAAAGTAACAGATGATGATCAGGGTGTTGCAGAAGTTTATGATGCTACAGGTTGGGATGCAGATACTGAGTCACCAACAAAGAACGATGTTAGAGATAAGTTTGTAAGTATTGATGCCGCAATAGCTGGTAGTGATACACAAGATTTATCACAATCAGGTAATACGATATCATTAGTTGATGGAGGCAGTGTAGATGTAAGCACAACAACAGCCGTAGCAGCAAATACAACTGGAGTTGCTACTAATGCAACAAATATTGCAACGAATGTTACAGCTATTGCTTTAAACACCGCTAAGACAGGAATCACTAGTGCACAAGCATCAGCAATTGTAGCCAATACAGCAAAAGTAACAGATGATGATCAGGGTGTTGCAGAAGTTTATGATGCTACAGGTTGGGATGCAGATACTGAGTCACCAACAAAGAACGATGTTAGAGATAAGTTTGTAAGTATTGATGCAGCAATAGCTGGTAGTGATACACAAGATTTATCACAATCAGGTAATACGATATCATTAGTTGATGGAGGCAGTGTAGATGTAAGTACAACGACAGCAGTAGCAGCAAATACAGCAAAAAACACGAATGTATCAACCAATTTATCTATTACAGGAACTACTGGTGCACGTACGATTGTTTCTTCTGATGGAACAGATGCAGTCATTCCAGTTGCAACTACATTGGTAAGTGGAGTAATGTCAAAAACTATTTTTGATGAGCATGTGGTCAACACTGCTAAGACAGGAATTACTAGTGCTCAAGCATCAGCAATTGTAGCGAATACAGCAAAAGTAACAGATGATGATCAGGGAGTTGCAGAAGTTTATGATGCTACAGGTTGGGATGCAGATACAGAGTCACCAACAAAGAATGATGTTAGAGATAAGTTTGTAAGTATTGATGCCGCAATAGCTGGTAGTGATACACAAGATTTATCACAATCAGGTAATACGATATCATTAGTTGATGGAGGCAGTGTAGATGTAAGCACAACGACAGCCGTAGCAGCAAATACAACAGGTGTAGCAACTAATGCAACAAATATTGCAACGAATGTTACAGCTATTGCTTTAAATACAGCTAAGACAGGAATTACTAGTGCTCAAGCATCAGCAATTGTAGCGAATACAGCAAAAGTAACAGATGATGATCAGGGAGTAGCAGAAGTTTATGATGCTACAGGTTGGGATGCAGATACAGAGTCACCAACAAAGAATGATGTTAGAGATAAGTTTGTAAGTATTGATGCCGCAATAGCTGGAGCAAACACAGATACACAAGATTTATCACAATCAGGTAATACGATATCATTAGTTGATGGAGGCAGTGTAGATGTAAGCACAACGACAGCCGTAGCAGCAAATACAACAGGTGTAGCAACTAATGCAACAAATATTGCAACGAATGTTACAGCTATTGCTTTAAATACAGCTAAGACAGGAATCACTAGTGCTCAAGCATCAGCAATTGTAGCGAATACAGCAAAAGTAACAGATGATGATCAGGGAGTAGCAGAAGTTTATGATGCTACAGGTTGGGATGCAGATACAGAGTCACCAACAAAGAATGATGTTAGAGATAAGTTTGTAAGTATTGATGCCGCAATAGCTGGTAGTGATACACAAGATTTATCACAATCAGGTAATACGATATCATTAGTTGATGGAGGCAGTGTAGATGTAAGCACAACAACAGCCGTAGCAGCAAATACAACAGGTGTAGCAACTAATGCAACAAATATTGCAACGAATGTTACAGCTATTGCTTTAAACACCGCTAAGACAGGAATTACTAGTGCTCAAGCATCAGCAATTGTAGCGAATACAGCAAAAGTAACAGATGATGATCAGGGAGTAGCAGAAGTTTATGATGCTACAGGTTGGGATGCAGATACAGAGTCACCAACAAAGAATGATGTTAGAGATAAGTTTGTAAGTATTGATGCCGCAATAGCTGGTAGTGATACACAAGATTTATCACAATCAGGTAATACGATATCATTAGTTGATGGAGGCAGTGTAGATGTAAGCACAACGACAGCCGTAGCAGCAAATACAACAGGTGTAGCAACTAATGCAACAAATATTGCAACGAATGTTACAGCTATTGCTTTAAATACAGCTAAGACAGGAATCACTAGTGCTCAAGCATCAGCAATTGTAGCGAATACAGCAAAAGTAACAGATGATGATCAGGGAGTAGCAGAAGTTTATGATGCTACAGGTTGGGATGCAGATACAGAGTCACCAACAAAGAATGATGTTAGAGATAAGTTTGTAAGTATTGATGCCGCAATAGCTGATAGTGATACACAAGATTTATCACAATCAGGTAATACGATATCATTAGTTGATGGAGGCAGTGTAGATGTAAGCACAACGACAGCCGTAGCAGCAAATACAACAGGTGTAGCAACTAATGCAACAAATATTGCAACGAATGTTACAGCTATTGCTTTAAATACAGCTAAGACAGGAATTACTAGTGCTCAAGCATCAGCAATTGTAGCGAATACAGCAAAAGTAACAGATGATGATCAGGGAGTAGCAGAAGTTTATGATGCTACAGGTTGGGATGCAGATACAGAGTCACCAACAAAGAATGATGTTAGAGATAAGTTTGTAAGTATTGATGCAGCGATAGCTGGAGCAAGTGATAATTTAGGAAATCATACAGCAACTACTACTTTAAATATGGGAGGGAATACATTACAATTTGGAAATAATCTTGGTGAAAAGATTAATCTTTATAGTAATACTTATGGTTTTGATATACAGGCTGGAGAGTTAAGAGCTAAATCAGATAATAGTATGACTTGGGGACTTCAAACTACAGGTGGAGCTTTTACTGAAAGAATGAGATTAAATAATTTAGGAAATTTTGGAATAGCAACAAATTCTCCTGTTTCTAAATTACATGTATATGGAACAACCGATGCAAGTCTTACAACACATGGTTTAATGGTATTGGGAGCAATAACAGGTTTAAATTTAGTACTAGATGAGAATGAAATAATGGCTAGGAATAATGGAGCTACATCTTCTCTACATCTAAATGTTGAAGGAGGTTCAGTAATTGCTGGTATTTCTACTCGTAGAGTGACTCTTAATTCTGCTAGTGATAATATTAATGTAAGTACTTCTACAGGAGATGCTACATTGCTTTTAAATGCAGATGCAGATAATAATAATGAAAGCGATAACCCAGTAATTAAATTATCCCAGGATAATAGTTCTACTTCAGGTATATTAGGATTAGTAGGAAATTCTGGTGTTGATCCAGAAGAGACAGCAGTTACAGGTACTGCTGCTAATTCTATGTATATGGGTACTCAACAGCCACTTGCACTTCATTTAGCAACGGATAATAAGTTGGGGTTAACTATACAAAGTGATCAAGAAGTCCAAATACATACATTGAATACAGGAGCTGGAACTGACCAAGTAGTAACAGCAGATGCAAATGGTGTATTAAGAAAAAGAACACTTGCAGCTATAGGAGCATCAGATAACTTAGGAAATCATACGGCGACTACTACCTTAAATATGGGAGGGAATACATTACAGTTTGGGAATGTGACAGGGGCAAAAGTTAATTTATATTCTACTCAATATGGTTTTGAAGTTCATAGTAGTGAATTAAGGAATAAATCAGGTTCTAGTATTACCTGGGGTACTCAAAGTGGGTCTACATTTACAGAGCGTATGCGATTGGGAAGTACCGGAACACTTCGGGTAGGAAATACAACTACTGGAAACGTGAGTTTGATTCCTGGAGATGCCAGCAATAGTGGCTATTTAGGTATTTATAATTCGAGTGCATCTAGGTTAGGATATATTGGGTATAATAACGATCGTATGTATTATCGTTCTGAAGGAAATAACCATTATTTTTCAACAACAGCCACTGGTGCAAGTGCAAGTACCGTTATTATTCAAGGAGGAGATAATATACGAAATGGTGCTTTACGTATTAATAGTAATAATTCTTATTGGGGACCTGCACTAATTATTAATCATGGATATACAGGGTCTAACGGTAATGATGTTGAGTTTAGATTGGGAGATGTAACAAGAGGGTCTATAACTGTTAGAACTACAGGTACTACATATAATACTACTTCTGATATACGATTAAAGACAGATATAACTCCAACAAAGTATACTATTAATGATTTAATGAAAGTAGAAGTAAAAGATTTTCATTGGAAATCAGACTCTATTCGTAAGGAAAAAACTAATGGATTTATAGCTCAAAACTTGAATGAGATATATCCAGATGCTGTAACAGAAGGGGCTGATAATGATGTAACTAAACCTTGGACTGTAGACTATAGTAGGTTAACACCATTAATTGTTAAGTCTGTACAAGATTTAAATGAAAAAACAGAAGTTTCTTTAGAACAAGTATGGGAAATTGTAGATAAGCAACAACAAATAATTGAGGATCTTCAAAATAATGCTAAAACTCAAACTTTACAAATTGAGAGTTTAAAAGCTAATTTATCTGAAGCATTAGATGTAATAAATGTAGAAATATTAAATAAATCTAAAATACAAGATTCTGAAATTAAGAAGAAATAAGTTTAAAGAATTATTAATTTATTAGCGTGTAGGAAATATTAGAAGTATTTTAAGAAATTTAAGATATCCTTTTAAATTTAAGTATTAAGTTTGTTTTATGTTATCAAAGGAAGAACAGTTAAGGTATAGCAGGCATATTAGCTTAAGCGAGGTTGGAGAAAAGGGGCAAGAACAATTAAAAACAACTAAAGTTTTAGTTGTGGGAGCAGGAGGTTTAGGCTGTCCTGTATTGCAATACCTTTCTGCTGCTGGTGTAGGTTTATTAGGAGTGTTAGATGCTGATACTATAAGTTTAAGTAATTTACAAAGACAAGTATTGTATTCAACCGCTGATGTTGGTAGTCAAAAATCAACAACTGCTATAAAAGTGCTTTCAGCACAGAATTCGCATATTAAATTTAATGATTACCCTTTTTTCTTAGATAAAAAGAATGCCTTATCTATTATTAAAGAATACGATATAGTTGTTGATTGTACAGATAATTTTTCTGCTCGATACCTTATAAATGATGCTTGTGTACTCTTAAATAAACCTTTTGTGTACGGAGCTTTACATAAGTTTGATGGACAAGTATCAGTTTTTAATTACAATAACGGTCCTACTTATAGATGTTTATATCCTATACCTCCTAAAGATAATGAAATTCCAAATTGCTCGCAGGTAGGAGTAATAGGTGTGTTGCCAGCGCTAATAGGTGTTATTCAAGCAACAGAGGTTATTAAAATGATATTAAACTTGGGTGATATTTTAAGTGGAAAACTACTTACTTATGATACACTTTATAATAGACAGCAACTTATTGAATTTAAGAAGTCAATTGTTAATATAACAGCATTGTCAAATTATGATTTTAGTTGTACAGTACCTGATAATGATGAGATTGTAGTTGCAGAGTTAAAAAAATGGTTAGCTACAAACAAGAAATTTAATTTAGTAGATATTCGTGAAGAATATGAAAGGGAAGATTTTAGATTAAATGACACTCACTTTATTCCTATGGGAGATTTAATGAGTGCTAGTGCTAATTTAAATAAGAGTCTTCCAACAGTAATTTATTGCCAAACAGGAAATAAGAGTAAAGCCGCTACAGTAATGCTAAAAAAACAAGGTTTTGTAAATATATATAGCTTAGTAGGTGGGGTACACCAGTGGATTAATCAAGAACTTAATGCTTAAATTAAGCAGGAACTTCAAATTCTGTTTCCCATTGTTCACCACTTTCAGTTTCTAGTTTAACAATCATGTATAGTTTTTTTTCTTTTTGATCGTTTACTTCTTTTTCTAATACATCTCTTCCTACTATAACGCATTCACCTTTGTTTGAGTCATTTACTTTATCTCCAGTTCTTGGTAAAAAAGGGTAGTGTATGCTTAGTAATTGGTCTTTATTATCTTTATCAATAAGCTCTACAGCACTACTAAATAAAAACATCTCAAATACACTTACTAATTCGTCATCACTTACTTCTTCTCTATCTTCTTTAGTAAGGTTATTTATATAGTCCATGTAAAGAGTTGTAGCCTTCTCTTTTAGGGAATCCTGTATTTCATTAGGAAATGGGGTGCGAATATGTTCATTGTCATTAAACCAAAACTTGCATCCTTCTTCTATTAGTTGATATTGCTCACTCATATTATAATTTTTTGCAAATATACTAGTAGTTAAACTTAATAAAATATGATATACATCATAAGTATTGTTATGTAGAATGAATATAAATTAGAAAAAATATATATTTTATGACATTTGTCATATTTGACTGAAATTAGCTGTTCTAAATTTGCCTCAAGATTTAGGGATATTAATAAAAATACAAACAGATAATGAAGATCAAGAAAGTAATATTAGGTGTTTTATTGAGTACAATTGTACTAACACCTATTAAGGCGCAAGATGGTGAAAATTTATTTAAGCAATGTGCAATGTGTCATACAATTGGTGGTGGACAATTAGTAGGGCCTGATTTGGCTGGGATACTTGACAGAAGGCCTGAGGATGAAATTATAAAGTTTGTTCAGGATCCAGGTGATTTTGATGTTATAATGATGCCTCCTCAAAATGTAAGTGATGCAGATGTAAAAGCAATGTTAGCTTATATAGTAAGTAATTCTCCAGCAGAAGGAGAGGTTGCTGAAGAAACAGTTGAAGAGGAAGTAGTTGTAGCCTTGGATGATGTAGTAGCTGGTGAAAAACTATTTGAAGGTACTGTAAGTTTTGAAAATGGTGGAGCTTCTTGTATTAGCTGTCATAATGTTGATTATGAGCAAATGATGCAGGGAGGATTATTAGCAAAAGATTTAACTAAAGTATACTCAAGATCTGGGGGTATGGTAGGTATTTCTGGAGTGCTTACAGGGTTGCCTTTTCCTGCAATGAAGGTAGCTTATGAAAATAATGCTTTAACAGAAACTGAAGTAGTACAGTTACAGGCTTTCTTAAAGCATGTTGATGATAATGAAATTTACCAACATCATGGAGAAAAAGAAAGTATGTTCTTACATTTTGGAGGTATAGGATTTGCTACAATTCTTACTCTTATTTTCTTTATGTGGTATGATAAAAAGAAGGGAGGAGTAAAAGACGATATATATAATAGATAAACAAAATCAATTTAATACATATAATAAGATGAGTTGGATACAAGATTTAATTTCGCCACAAACAAGAAAGTGGGAAGATTTCTACAGAAGTAGATGGCAATATGATAAAGTTATTAGAAGTACGCATGGCGTAAACTGTACAGGAAGTTGTTCATGGAATATTCATGTAAAAGATGGGATAGTAGTTTGGGAAACACAAGCTTTAGATTACCCGATTATAGATAAAGAATTACCTCCATATGAGCCTAGAGGTTGTCAAAGAGGAATTTCTTTCTCTTGGTACTTATACAGCCCAATTAGAGTGAAATACCCTATTGTTAGAGGTGCTCTTATTGATATGTACAGAAGAGAAAAAGAAAAAAGTGGAGATCCTTTAACAGCATGGAAAACAATTCAGGCTGATCCTAAGCTTAGAAGAAGGTATCAAAAAGCTAGAGGAAAAGGAGGTTTTAGAAGAGCATCTTGGGATGAACTTTTAGAACTTATTGCAGCGTCTAATATTCATACGGTACAAGATTATGGACCAGATAGAATCATTGGATTCTCTCCAATTCCTGCAATGTCAATGCTTTCTTATGCTTCAGGTGCAAGGTTCTTACAGTTAATGGGAGGTATTAATTTATCTTTCTACGACTGGTATTGTGATTTACCAAATTCATTCCCTGAAATTTGGGGTGAGCAAACTGATGTAGCAGAATCGGCTGACTGGTATAATTCTAAATTTATTGTAGCAATGGGAGCTAATCTTGGAATGACAAGAACTCCTGATGTTCACTTTTTCTCAGAAGCACGACACAATGGTACTAAAACTGTTGTAATGGCTCCTGACTTTAATATGGTTGCTAAATATGCTGATAAATGGCTTCCTGTGCATGCAGGACAAGATGGTGCATTTTGGCAAGCATTTACTCACGTATTATTAAAAGAGTTCCATGTTGACAAGCAAACACCTTACTTTATTGATTATTGTAAGCAATATACTGATTCTCCATATTTAGTTGAGTTGGTAAAAGAAGGTAATAAATTAGTTCCTGGACAAATGCTTAGAGCAAATAGAGTTGCTAAGTATAAAGATGTAGAGCATGGAGACTGGAAATTCTTAAATTACGATAGTAAAACTTCTGACTTTGCTTGTCCTGGAGGTTCTTCAGGTCATCGTTGGGACTCAAAAGATGGAAACTGGAATATGCAACATATTGATGGTGAGAATGGAAAAGATTACGATCCAGTATTATCATTAATTGATACTAAAGATGAAGTACAGCAAGTTGAGTTTATTGAGTACGGATTAAATACAAAATCACAAAGAGGTATTCCTGTTAAGTATGTTGATACTTTAGATGGTAAAGTAGCAGTAACTACAGTTTACGATTTAATGATGGCTCAGTATGGTGTTGATAGAGGTTTGGGGGGAGATTACCCAACTTCTTATGATGATAAAGATGCAGCATATACTCCAGCATGGCAAGAGATATTTACTGGTATTGGTAAAGAAACTCTTATTCAGTTAGCTAGAGAATGGGGGGTGACTGCCGAAACTACAAAAGGAAAATGTTCTATTATTATTGGTGCAGGTATTAATCACTGGTATCATAATAACTTAATATACCGTTCAGGTACTATGGCACTAATGATTACAGGTTGTATAGGTGTTAATGGTGGAGGTATGAACCATTATGTAGGACAAGAGAAATTAGCTCCAGTTGATTCTTGGGGAGCAATTATGTCAGGTAAAGATTGGCAATCAGCGGTAAGGTTACAACAAGCTCCAATTTGGCACTATATTAACTCTGACCAATGGAGGTATGATGGTAATCAATCAGATTATAACTCAGTTCCTGAGAATGATTTGTCATCACAACATTCGGCAGATTTAGTTGTTAAATCGGTTCGTAATGGTTGGATGCCTTTCTATCCTCAATATGATAAAAGTAATTTAGATATTGTAAAAGATGCACAAAAAGCAGGTGCTTCGGATGATGATGCAATTAAGAGTTATGTAGTAGAACAGTTAAAAGAAAATAAATTAACACACTCTGTTGCTGAACCTGATAAGGAAATTAATTTCCCAAGAGTTTGGTTTATTTGGAGAGGAAATGCTTTAATGTCATCTGCAAAAGGGCATGAGTTTTTCTTAAAGCATTATTTAGGTACACATCATAATGATATTGCTGAGGAAGTAGCAAAAGAATTTGTAAATGATGTAGCTTGGGTTGATGAAGCTCCACAAGGTAAAATGGATTTAATTGTTGATTTGAATTTCCGTATGGACACTTCAGCTCTTTATTCTGATATAGTATTACCTGCAGCTTCATGGTACGAAAAAGCAGATATTAACTCTACAGATATGCACTCGTTTATTCATCCATTATCGGCTGCTATTGAGCCAGTTTGGG